>JBEBHE010000053.1:0-19152 GCA_040081205.1 Burkholderiales bacterium
CTTATGAATATTTCTCCAACCCTGTTTGACGCAAATCGCCGTATCATGTTTAGTTATTTGAGACCAGCGGGCCACTGCTGATCTGCCTTTTGAATGAATCCCGCGCGGTCGGCGTTCCAGCGATTTTGCACGCTCGCATTTTTGTTGAGATACAGCTTCCCGTCAACGATGGCCCATTGGTTCGGATCGATATCGGAGGCACGACCTGCCGCCGCGGCAAACGCTCAGTAACCGCCGTATCGCGGCGCGTATTTCTCCGGATCGGCCTTGAACAAATCACGATTTTCAGCGCTGACGAAATACCAGTCCGCGCCATTCCAATTGTGGGTAAAAGCCTTGGCGCCTTTAACTGGCGCATTGGACACAAAATAAGCGACGGGATCATAGCCGTCAATCGCGCCTGCGCTGGTCTGATACACCGGTGGTTGGGCTGCGGTGGCAGTAAAAATCATGCCGAAAAACATTAAAAAAACTGCAATTCGCTGGATCATATTTCGCACCTTTGTTTGAAAAAACGAATCAGCAAGCTTCAGCGCCTTACGCCCTGTTGATTTGCTATTTTGAACTATACGGTACACAATTACCAATCTTATTTTTTGGATGCAAGCGGTATGGGACGCCCTCGTGAATTTGATTTCGACGATACCCTCGAACGCGCCATGCAGGCGTTTTGGGCCAAGGGTTACGAGGCAACGTCGCTGGATGATCTATGCGCATCCACCGGCTTGGGGCGATCGAGCTTGTATGCCGCATTCGGCGACAAGCAAAGTCTATACCTCAACGCATTGGCACGGTACGAGACAGCAGCAATTGCACGCATCACTACGACACTGTCGAATAGCAAATCTCCGCTTGACGGCATCATGGCGTTTATCGATCGCATCATAGACGACATTGTTGCGGGCCCCGGCCGCCGCGGGTGTTTCATCGGTAATTGCGCCGCTGAACTGGCCCGTCAAGATCGCACTGTAGCCGCGCACGTACGTCAGAGCCTGGAACGCGTGCAAAGCATTTTTCGTGATGCCTTGGTGCAAGCGAGAGATGCAGGGCAGTTAAGCAAGAACGCGGACGTCGATGCGCTCGCAGCGTTTCTGATGTCGGGCATACAAGGATTGCGGCTGGTCGGCAAAGCCAACCCCGACCGCGTCGCGCTTAAGAACATTGGGAAAGTCATGTTGCGCTGTCTCGAATAAAAATCCGAAAATCGCGGTGTGCTCCAATACGCTAAATCAGTCTTCGCATTCATATAACCTGAGAAAGGATTGCAAATTATGGTCCGCTTGGCAGACCTCCCGCCTTCAGACCGGGAAAATATGCTCAAAAAAGTCCCCACGCTGCCCCGCTTTGAGCAACGCCCTTGGGCGCACGGCCCTGAGCTCGCGCAGCGCCGAGTGGCGATCGTCAGCACCGCGGGTTTGCACGCACGTGGTGACCGGCCGTTCGGTAGCGGCGGCATGGACTACCGGGTGATTCCCGGCGACATCAATGCTGGTGATCTGATCATGAGCCACATGTCGGTGAACTTCGACCGCAGCGGTTTTCAGGAGGACTGGAATGTCGCGTTTCCGCTGGATCGGCTTAAGGAACTCGCGCGCGAAAAAGTGATCGGCTCCGTCGCGGCATTTCACTACTCCTTCATGGGCGCAGTGTCGCCAGTGACGAATTACGAATCCAAAGCAGCCGAGCTCGCGCAATTGCTACGCAACGACAAGGTTGACGCGGTATTGTTATCACCCGTTTGACCTAACTGCACATGCGCCGTCGGCGCACTCGGTCACTACCTCGAAGCTGCGGGCATTCCCACCACGCAAATCAGTCTGGTGCGCGAGCATACCGAAGCGCTCGCACCACCACGCGCACTTTGGGTGCCGTTCATGCTGGGACGTCCATTCGGCGTGCCCAACGACGCCGCGTTTCAAAGAAAGGTGCTAATTGCCGCGCTGCAATTGTTTGAGCGCGAATCGGGCCCGGTGCTGGAAGACTTTCCGCAAGATGCACCGCATCAAAAACTGAGTTCACCGCCGGAGAATCTGGTATGCCCGGTAAGTTTCCCGCGCATGCAGGCCGAGGGCACGCTGGCAGAAAAACTTGCTGACGAAGTATCGCAATTGCAGGCGTGGCACGCGGTGGCCGTCAAGCATCGTGGCCGCACCACGCTGGGTGTCACTGGAATGCCGCCACTGCAAATCGTGGATTACCTCTCGGCCTGGCTCGACAATCAACCACCGCAGCCGTTTCGCAAGGATATTTCGCCCGGAGATGCCCTCAAGCAGGCGTGCGATGAACTCAAGGCTTTCTATCTGGAAGCGAAGTCGGTGCAACCGGGGCAGCACTCGGCAGCAAGCATTCTGGAGTGGTTCTGGATGGAAACCGCACTCGCTCAGGCCATTGTTCAGATACGCGCGATCGCCGCCAACAGTACAGAGCCATCCGCGAAAGCCGTTGCCGTCATGAGTTTGATCCCACGCTCAATGGAAGCAGCGCTGAAACGCGTGACCTAAGGCTAACCCTGCCGAATCACACACACTTAAAAGGAGCACATCATGAGCACTCAAGCTGAGCCCGGGCCAGGCGTAACTGTCATCGGCGAAAGACCAGGCATCGATGCGCCCGACCTACCCGGCAAACCCTACGAATTTGTGATGGAGACCGAGGTCGAGTCCCTGGAGAAGATGCACAAAGTAGGTCGGCATCGAAAATTTGAGATCCATGTCGATGAGCCAGCCCATCTCAAAGGCGACGATAACTATCCTCAGCCCCTCATTTACGTTGCTACAGGGTTAGGAGCTTGACTGCTTACCCAGGTGTCGCGGTACGCGACCATGACCAAGACGAATATCACCAAGGCCAAAGTGCGGGTATTGATCCACTGGTACCTTACCGGATCAGTAATCCGAGGAACTGTCGATAGCGGCTGCAAGGAAGTCGAAACGCATCTTGAGGTCGAATCGAATGACGATCCTGAAAAAGTCAGGCACGTTATCCGCTGTGCAAAAAAGGGATGTTTCGCCGAGCAGATGGTCGTAAAACCGGTACCGCTGACGGGATCGATCAAGATCAACGGACAGCCGTTCGAACTATAAGAATGCAGTATGCCCTGCCGAATCCGTTAGATTTAGATTCGGAGAGGCACTGGCGTGTGACCAGTTCAACGGCGGGGTGGCAGAGTGTTATGCGTCGGCCTGCAAAGCCGCTCAGGGTGGTTCAAATCCATCCCCCGCCTCCCTTTTTATCCAACAAACATTTTACAAAGGAGAAAAAAACATGGCAAAACTTGATTCGTTGAAACCACTAGGTAATGAGGACTTATCCGACCAGCCGGGGGAACGGGTTATTGATAAGCCCGAATTGCCGGCCACTGGCATTTCCAACGAAAACGATGTGCTGACCGAAACGGTCAGTGGCCAGTTGCAGCTCAAACGCAGCAAGTCAGGCAAGTTCGAGGTATGGTGCGATGAGGCTGCACGCATCGGCGGCACGGATACGTACCCGTCCCCAATGACTTATCTGGCAATGTCGATCGGATTCTGACTACTCACTCAGGTTGCGCGGTACGCGCACATGATGAAAATGAAAGTCAGCGATCCAAAATGCCGCGTGGTGATGCGAAAACATCTGGGCGGGTCGGTATTAAAGGGCACCGTTTTCAATCGCTGGGAAGACATTAGCACTTACCTTACCGTTGAAAGTGACGAACCTGAAGACAAACTCGCGCATCTGATCAAAAACGCGAAGGCGGGATGCTTTGCAGAAGGACTGATTACCCAATCGGTTCCGCTACACAGCCATATCGAAGTAAACGGCAAGCCGTTTCACATCGAAGGTGTTACGCAGAAATAACGCTTTGGCACGCTTGGTTATTACAAGACTATTACTATGCGCAGCCAAGCACTGAATCGATTTACCATCAAGTTCGAAGAGCATATGCCACAGCAATAATCGAAATCCCGATTACGCAAAATCGAGCATGCCTCTGCACTCAATGACTTCATTGTTGCGGTTTGATCTTAGCCGCTTTGACTACCTTCGCCCATTTAGCCATTTCTGCCCGCAGATAAGCCGCAAATTCCTCTGTCGTGCTGCCCACCGGCTGCAATCCTTCCGCTGACATTCTTTCTCTCAGGTCTGGCGATCGTACGGCACGAGATGTTTCCTGAGAGAGTCGTTCTACGATGGCCGACGGCGTACCACCGGCTGTAAACAGGCCGAACCACTGCGTGGCCTCATAACCTGGTACACCGGATTCGGCAATTGTTGGTACTTCCGGCATCGCTGGCACTCGCGACTTGGTTGTTACACCCAGCGCGCGCATTCGACCGGCACGAACATACGGCAGCGACGATGGGGGCGTGGAGAACTGCAAAGGGACTTCCCCAGACATCACAGCAATCGACCCGGGACCTGATCCTTTGTAAACAACAATAAGAAAATCAGCCCCGGTCATAAGCTTGAATAGCTCCGCGGCCATGTGGGGCGTACCGCTAACGCCCGGCGATGCTGCAGAAAGCGTACCGGGTTTGGCTTTGGCGAGGGCAATCAATTCTTGTACCGTACGTACCGGTAACGCAGGATGCGCGACCAGGACATTGGCAGACTCCGCTACCTGCGAAATTGCCGCGAGGTCACGCAACGTATCGTACGGCATTTTCGCGAAGATACTGGGGTTGACTGAAACGGCGGCCGGCGGAATTACCAGTGTATAGCCATCCGGCGCAGATTTCGCCGCCACATCAGTGCCAATCATACTGCTTGCGCCGGGACGGTTCTCCACGACGACCTGCTGCCCAATCTGCTCAGCAAGTTTTTGCGCGAGGAAGCGCCCCAAAATATCGCTACCGCCGCCAGGTGAACTCGGCACGATCATACGCAATGTTTTTTGCGGGTAGTTCTGAGCAATCACCGCGCCGGTAAACAGCCCTGTAGCCAAAATGGCAATCGACCGGATAATGCGCTGCTTCCTGCGAGACGCTCGCGGGCGCCCTGTGGGATGGCATTGCTTCATGGCCCGATATACCCAACTCGCCATAAAAAGAAGCTCCATCGCCGGCTCACCCGTTCTCCGGTTCAAAATGTACGGTTTGTCCGCGCAACTTGATCGAACTGGTGAGCTTCACCGGGTTCACAATCAGTTGTTCCGCAAAACAACCGCCTTTAGCATTGCGTATCAGCACTACGATCTTTTCCATCGGTTCGTCCGAATCTATCTCTAGACTCGTGCTAATTTCCTGCCAGCTGCCCTTGACCGTTCCCTTTAATACCGATCCGGAAACCTGAAAGTCAAATTCAACATGGCAACGAGCTTTTTTCACTTTCAGCCTCATCATGGACGCGTACCGCGCCACCTGGGTCAGCAGTCAGAAGCCGATCGCCAGCGCAAGATAACTCATCGGCGGCGGGAATTTGTTGGTGCCGCCTATCGTCGGCGGTTCGTCGGAATAAATATCGAAGCCACGCGAGTTACCCAGTTTAAGGTGATGCTCGCCCTCGATCGACTCGGTGTCGGCCACCAGGTGCATGGCGAGACCTTGCGATGGTAACTCCGGCTTGTCGGTGATACGTTCGCCGGGCTTGGTACTTTGTTCTGCTGCATTTAATGGCTTGTCGTTCATCGTGCGCTCCTTATGGTTTGTAGCCCATACCCTCGAAAAGCCCCTAGACCAGGTTCACCAGTTTCTCGACATAGGCGTGCAAGTCTTCCCGGCTGGCACCGGCGCGTCCGCCCCGCGCCTGCAACTCCGGTCCTTCAAGCTCGATTTGCAGAGAATCCATAAACCGGTTCATCAGCCCCCGAAAAGCCGCAACCGTCGTTAACTCGACGATCTCGGTCTTATCGAAGTGCCTGGCAAGCTGCGCAAACGCGTCGTCGTCATAGCGCGCTTTGTTCCACGTAACCAGCTCAGCCCATCGGATCACGGCCTTCTCACGCTCATCGAAAAGAGGACTCCCGAGATAATCGTCGGCGCTTAGCGCTTCGAGTTGCGCTTCAGTCCAACCTGCCGTTCGCCCAACCAGGCGATTGTGCTTTATTCAGTATTTGCACTCGTTGAGTGCAGAAACCTTGATCATGGCCAGTGCGCGCGTTTTGGCGTCGAGCTTGCAGCCTAGACCATCCTTTTGCAAAACAGCCTGGAGTGGCAGAAGAAACTTCAAAATCGCAGGCGAGTGCGCAAACATGCGCATCGAATTGGCCACGCGGCCATTAAAATTATTCGCTGCATCGAAAGCAGCACGCGCTTCCTCTGTCGCATCGCCATCTTGAACGAGGGGTAATCTAGCCATTCTGCACCTTATTGGTTATTGGTAATTGTTGACTGCGAATCAAGTTTGGGTAGATTTCAAAGTAAGGCCAAGACGCGGGGTGAATGCGTGCAGGACCATCCTGTCGCGCAGAAACATGACTGTCGAATTTTCGTGCCCGCCAACCCGGGTCTTCACAAGGGGTTCTACAGTGTCGCCATTATTGATTGACTGTGATGTTCGCGTCGCGCGCGACTCTCGTAAATTCGGCAATTTCCCGCTTGATCCGTTGGGCGAATTCCGCAGGTGTGTTGAGTACAATCTCCGAGCCTGTCGACTCGAAGCGCTCACGCAGTTCAGGCGCAGCCTTGAACGTCTTTACTGCCTCGTCGTAAAGACGCGTTACAACAGATTTCGGAGTGCCAGCAGGCGCGAGCAACGCATACCAGCCGCCGATTTCGGCGCCCGTGACACCCGATTCGGCCATCGTGGGTACGTCCGGCATTGCCTTCAAACGCACGCCATTAGCGAGTGCCAGCGCACGAACCCGATTGCTACGAATAAACTGTAACTGGCTCTGCACTGAATCCAGCGACGCGTTAACCTCGCCGGCAACCAATGCTGCCGCCGATGGCGCACCCCCTTTGTAGGGCACGTGCGTAAGCCGCATCCCGGTCCTGAGCATAATGAGTTCCATTCCAAAATGCGCGATGCTGGCCGGGCCGAACGATGAGTACGACATCCCCGGTCTTGTCTTGGCAAGCGCGACCAGTTCCGGCACCGTCTTCGCTGGAATCGCCGCATGTACCACGAGAACGAACGGAGACGACAGCACAATGGTAATTGGTGCGAAGTCGCGGATCGAGTCAAACGGAAGCTTCGGAAACACCGCTGCGTTAGCAATCAGCTGACCATTGGTACCCGCCAACAAAGTGTAGCCGTCCGGGTTCGCCTTGGCGACGAGATCAACTCCGATAATGCCGTTCGCTCCCGGCCGGTTGTCGACGATGAATGAGTAACCAAAAGCCTCGGTAAACTTCTGAGCGACGCTGCGGGCCATAACGTCCGACACTCCGCCCGCCTGTGTTGGGTTGATGATCCGGACCGGTTTTTCTGGCCATTTTTGCGCTTGCGCCTGCAACGTGCAGGCGCCGCAAAGTAGCGCCGCACCAGTCATTAAAAATATCTCCTGCTTCATTCGTTTTCTCCTCTGGTGCGCAGCGGCGCATAAGCCACGACACTTATTTCGCAAACACCATCATGCGTGGACAGTACCGGTTGCGGTGTATAACGAGCATAAAACCGTTAAGACTGAAAGGAGTGCCCTCGCATTTACGCGACTTCGCCCCGCCACTAATCATCAACCACCTTCTCATACGCCGCCACATCAAGCAGCGCCGCCAGTTCAGACGGGGCACTGAGTTTCATGCGAAACAGCCATGCTCCATACGGATTTGTATTAACCGTTTCGGGCGCGTCAGAGAGCGCTGGATTAATTTCGATCACCACGCCCGACGCGGGCGCATGTACATCGGCCACCGTTTTGACAGATTCAATCACACCGCAGGCTTCGCCCTGTTTGACTGTGACGCCAGCAGCAGGAGGCTGCACGAATACCACGTCGCCCAACTGCTCCTGCGCGTGATGGGTAACGCCGACGATACAGATATCGCCGGATTCCATCTTCAGCCAAGTGTGTGATTCGTGATATTGAAAATTATCGGGGTTCGGCATGAATTTCTCGCAAGCTAATTATTCTGTATAGGTTTCAGGTTAAACCTCATTCCAGATGCGGGCAACCCGCTGCCTGCACTGAAATGGAGTCTCGCGTTCGGGGAATGACTACAGCGCCATCAAAACAAAAAGGCAGCTTCTTCTCAATCGCCCACTTAATCCAGACGAACACCAGCGGCCTTGACCACCTTTGCCCACTTGGCGACTTCATCGTGTACGTATGCGGCCCACTGTTTGGGCGTGCCCTGCATCGGCTCTGCCCCAACGCCCGCAAAGCGCTCGCGCATGCCCGGCAACTGCACGATGCGATTGATCTCGGTATTGAGCCGTTGGACCGCTTCTTCGGGCATGCCCCGAGGAGCAAATAGCGCGATCCAGTTGCGTGCCTCGAAGTCGACAAGGCCTGCCTCGATCATGGTGGGCACGTCAGGCACTGACGCATGGCGCTGCGTGCTGGTGATCGCCAGTGCTCGTACCCGCTTGGATTGCACCAGTGGCATTACGGATGAACTGGGTGAAAAGTTCATGGTGATCTCACCGCTGGCGACATCGGTATTCGCCTGCGCCGTGCCGCGATACGGTACATGCACCAATTGCAATCCAGTGCGCAGCTTGAAGAGTTCGGCTGCGAGGTGCGGCCCACCGCCAGCACCGCCGGAACCAAAAGTCAGTTGTCCTGGCCGTATTTTTGCAAAAGCTATCAGTTCACGCACCGACTTCACCGGTAGCGACGGATGTACAACCAGTAAAAATGGCACTGAGGCCATTACCGCGACAGGCTCCAGATCCCTCAACAGATCATAGGGTAGCTTGGTAAACAGACTGGGCGTCATGGCAATCGAACCTGGCGCGTTGAGCAGCGTGTAGCCGTCGGCAGCGCTTCGCGCAACGATTTCCGCACCGATGTTGCCCGAAGCTCCAGGCCGGTTGTCAACAATGAACTGCTGACCGAGACTCTTCGACAACTCTGCCAGTACGAGACGACCAATGACGTCATTCCCGGCCCCCGCCGGATAACCGACGATTACACGAACCGACTTGGCCGGATACGTTTGCGCGTGCGCCATCCCGCCAACGGCAAATGCGGAGATAACAATTATTGAACCCCTGCCGGCGTGTTTGCCCATGATCCTCCCACTGGTGAAGCGGACTACGCAGATTATCCTTGATTGGGAGATAATCTGCGACGTGCGCCCCTTTATCGTCTCCCTGTTATTTGCGATGCTTTTTGCAAGCGGTGTAACCCAAGCGCAATCCTACCCCACGAAGCCGATTCGCCTCATCGTACCCTATCCACCCGGCGGTGGCACGGACATCGTCGCACGGTTGGTTGCGCAGAAGCTGACCGACACATTCGGCCAGCAGGTCGTAATTGATAATCGCGGCGGTGCTAACGCGATTATCGGTACGGAACTTGGCGCCAAGGCATCGCCAGACGGATATACGCTGCTGTTTGCCCTGCCAGCCAACGTGGCGGTCAACCCGGGGCTGTATTCCAATTTACCGTACGATCCCGTACGTGATTTTGTTCCCATCGCACAGCTCAACACGTTTGCCATGCTGCTGGTATCACATCCATCGCTGCCAGCGACTACAGTCACGGAACTGGTGCAACTCGCGCGTGCGAGATCCGGCAAATTGAACTTCGCTTCGTCGGGCGAAGGCAGCGGTCCGCATTTGTCGATGGAGTTATTCAAATCGATGACCAGGACCGACATCACGCACATTCCGTACAAAGGTGGCGGCCCCGCAGTCAACGATCTGGTCGCGGGTCAAGTGCAACTCATGACAGGGACACTGATGTCGACACTGCCATTCGTGAGAGCGAATAGACTCAAGGCATTGGGCGTAACTTCAATCCGGCGTTCACAGGCTGCCCCTGACATTCCCGCTATAGGCGAAACGATTGCGGGCTATGATTTCAGTAATTGGCACGGCATCCTTGCCCCTCGCGGCACGCCCACACCTATCGTCGAACGCCTGAGTTTGGAAATCCGCAATGTCCTCCGCTCGCGCGACACGCGCGAACGGCTGGCAAGTCAAGGGGCAGACTCCGTGGACAGCACCCCGGATGAATTCACAGCGTTTATCAAGACTGAAATTGTAAAGTATCAACAGCTACTGAATAGTGCCGGTATCCGCCGCCAATAACGGTACCTGTGCTTCATCCAGGTCAATCAATAACGCAATTGAAGAATGCATTGACAGAAGAATTATAATGTCTGTTACTTGCACCTAATCCGTTTGAATCGTCCCTTCACTGAGGAGCAGCGTCATGGAAACAGGACCTATTCGTGTCCAGGACAATAGTTCGGTGCCCGGTGAGCGGGTCATTGACAAGCCCGAACTCAATCCACGTGGGCAGATTTCAACCAAGTGGGCGGAAACTCAAACCTTCGGCATGGACGGCCAAGTCAAGATCGGTCGTGACGACAAGTTCGAAGTGCTTTGTGACGAACCCGCCCGTCTGGGCGGCAAGGGTGAACACCCCCAGCCCTTGACCTATCTTGCGATGGGCGTCGGCTTCTGACTACTGACCCAACTTGCGCGGTACGCGCACATGATGAAACTCAAATTTCAACAGGCGAGCTGCCGCGTTGAAATGGACTATTTCCTTAAAGGATCGGTACTCAAGGGCACAGTTGAATCGGGGTGCACGGAAACACGGGTTCTGCTTCGGGTGGACACTGATGAAGAGAATCAGGAACGCGTAAACATGCTTATCCGCAATGCCAAACGTGGCTGTTTTGCGGAAAGCATGATCAAGGCCAGCGTACCAATGAAGAGTCAAGTGGAAGTGAATGGCGTCTCGCGAACGATCGCGGGGATAACAGACTGAGTGTGGCGACCGTGCAACTCAGGATTGTAAAATTGATTGCACTTCTCCACTGGCCGTCAAGGCAGTCGATCATTTCGCATGCGCGTTTGTCAGTACGGACAGCGCTTTATTTTCTTGCCTCTTCAGGGACGACTGCGAGCCTCGCGCAGAATTATCCGTCCAAACCGGTGCGTTACATCGTTTCCACTTCAGCAGGCAGTGGCGCGGACGTGATTGCACGTATCGTCGCTACCGGCTTGTCAGCAAGTCTCGGGCAGCAGGTTGTCGTGGATAACCGTTCCGGCGCCTCAGGTGCAATCGGCGCCGAACTGGTCGCCAGGTCTGCACCCGACGGATACCTGGTACTCCAGGTAAGCGCCACGCACGCAGTCGCATCTGCACTCTCGGGCAAACTACCCTACGATTTGCTACGTGATTTTGCTGCGGTTACGCAACTTGCCAGTGCGCCGAATGTGGTGGTAGCGCATCCTTCGTTGCCGGCGAAGTCAATACGCGAACTGGTCAACCTGGCCAAATCCAGGCCCGGCGCAGTCAGCTTCGGTTCCGCAGGCATAGGCGCGCCATCCTACTCCGCTGGCGCATTGTTCGGCGCGATGGCAGGCATTGATATGCTGCACGTACCCTATCGAGGCGGGGGAGAGGCGCTCACCGCGGTACTGACCGGTGAAACGCAGCTGATGTTTGGACCCATCGCCTCCACGCTGCCACATATTCGACGCGGTGCATTGCGTCTGCTTGCCGTCACTGCGGCCAAACGCGTGCCGTTGTTGCCCGACACACCAGCAATCTCCGAGACCGGTTATCCCGAATACGAAGCAGCCAACTGGTACGGCATGCTATTACCGGCAAAAACGCCCCGATCCACGGTCATGACACTGCGCACCGCGGCACTTGCGGCGCTCGGCAATGCCGATATTGCACGTAAACTGAACGATCTTGGTTATGTAATCATCGGTGATCAGCCCGAGGCGTTTTCGGCTCACATCAAGGACGATATCGAGAAGCTCCGCAAGAGTTTTCGTGCGATGCGTGTGGCTATTGATTAGAGCAATTGCGTTAATTTGATGAACGAGGAGACGGCGTGATGGCAGACGAAGTAAGGGCAGAGATACTAGACATCGATAAAGCCAACGGCGAGGCCGAACGATTTTTCGCGGCAACAGCACAGATGCGCGGGCGCGTGCCAAACTCGAGCCGTGTGTGGGGACACATACCACACATCGCAAAATTTCAGTTATCCGCGGGCACAGTTTTGCAGCGGGAAGGCGCCGGTGGCGTGTTGTCGTGCCGCATCAAGGAAATGGCCGTACTGAAAACCAGTCACGTCAATACCTGCAACTATTGAATCGCCCACAATACGGCGCTTGGTCAAGCGTCCGGCATCACCGACGAGCAAGTACTGGCGATCGGTTCAGATGACTATCTCCATTCTCCCCACTTCACGCCGCGCGAGCGTGCCGCGGTATTGTGGGCCGAACACGTCGCGAAGAATACCGCCCGTGACCGCGACGATGTGTTCGTCGAAGTCAAGCGCCATTTCAACGATGCCGAGCTGGTTGAACTGACCGCTGTTTGTGGTTTGTTCGGACAATCCAACCGATTCCAGGATTCGATGCGCCTGCCCATCGAGGAGCAACACGAAGTCAACAAGATACGAAATTCGGTGCATGCCAATCCCGAACGGCTGCGCAACTATGTCGCGCGCATGGTCGAGAACTGGCCGGAAAAATATCCCGCAGCGGTAAGCAACGTGCGCTTGAACGCTGCTGGCATGCTCGCGCTGCCTGCAACGACATCAGCACCGCGTGTGCCTTTGCTCGACTCCGCTGTGGCACCACGTGCAAGTTCGCAGTTTATCGCGGCTGCGCAACAATTGCTTGGTGGATTGCCCAATTCGATTTGCGTATGGGCACATACGCCTCATGTCGCCAAGTTCTTTGTTCCTTTCTTTTTTGCATTCGAGCGCGACGGTGCGGGAAGCATTCTGCCAGCCCCGCTGCGGCTGATGGTGTTACTTAAGACGCATCATTTGCATAATGCGCATTACCTGCTAGCGCATCACACTGTTTTAGGCCGTTCCGCAGGATTGACTAGCGAACAGCTTGCGGCACTCTCCGAGGCTCGCGAGGATCAGTCACCCGAATTTACGCCGCGCGAACGAGCTGCCATCGCGTGGGCAGCACAGGTAGCACACAATGTCGCGAAGCGCGATGAAACCGTGTTCAACGAGCTCACAAGGCACTTCAGCGAAGCCGAAGTGGTCGAACTAACCGGACTGTGCGCCATATGCAGTAACGCAGATTTAGTCTATAACGCGCTGCGCGTGCCGCTCGAACCTGCATCAAAAGTCGCCTCATTAAACAACGAAGTTGCGATCGACGCTACGCGAATAAAGGTCTACCTGCAAACGGTCCTGGCGGACTGGCCGCAAGAGTGGCCGCAGTTAGATTTGGGCGTGGCACTCTGACCTTTAAACCCGTGCTTGGCGAATTTGCTGCCTTCAGTATTCTCTGCGCCAGTGGCATTTCGATACCCGATTTATAACTATGATGTTCAGCAAGTGTTCCGCTGATGTGATAAGGGGCAGATTATTTTTACTATTCTTCAATCGCCGGGCGTAACGATAAATACTACTCCAGCCGCACGCCGTTATCTTTGACAATCTTGACCCAGCGTTTCGTTTCCGATGCGACGAATGCGTTGAATTCGGCGGGCGACGCACTGATCGCCAGCGGCACGAGGCGCTTCGCATACGTGTCCTTCAATTCCGGCTGACTGAGTATTTCGACGATGGTTGCATGCAGCTTGGTGATAATAGCGGGTGGTGTCTTTGTCGGCGCGAACAGGCCGACCCAGTTAATGCTGCCCACGCCTTTTAATCCCACTTCGACAAACGTCGGCACGTTCGGCAGCTCCGGCATGCGATTCTCGGACGTGACCGCGTAAGCCTTAAGCTGGCCTGCCCGGATGAGGCCGATGACCGTCGCAACGTTCGAGTTCGACACCTGCGCCTCGCCGCGCAGCAACGACGGTATCGTCTCCCCCGCGCCTTTGGACGGAATGTGTACCATGCTGGTCCCGGTGGCCGCGAGTAAGGCCAGCATATCGAGATGCGGATGGCCGCCCAGAGGCGCGTTGTAGTTGAGTTGCCCCGGTCTTGCTTTCGCGTAAGCGATCAACTCCTGGAATGTGTTCGGCGGGAATTTGGCAGCTGCGATCACCACATGCGGAATGGCCGCGAGCAGCGATATGCCCGTGAGTTCCTTCACCGGATCGAACTTCATACGCTCGGCAAACAGCACCGGCACGATGCTGTTCGAGGTATTGTTGCCGACAATGAACGTGTAGCCGTCCGGCTGGGCGCGCGCGGTCAACTCCAGCGCAATAGTGCCCGAAGCGCCGGGCCGGTTGTCCACCACGATCTGTTGCCCAAGGCGCTCGGTGAGTTTGGGGCCGAGCAAACGCGCGACGATGTCGTTGGCGCCACCGGGCGGAAACGGCACGATAAAGCGTAACGGCCGCTGCGGGTAAGCGTCTGCCGCCACGCAAACTGTCGCTGCCATTGTAAAATGCAGAATGGTAATCAACCAAATTGCCTGTCGCATGCTGTCTCCTTGCCGCAATATTAGTAACGCCGCAATGCATCGCTACCCGAGGGCCGTGGTGCTATCGCCAACGGCACCAGACTGCGTGCGCCTACACCCTTCACCGTGTCATCCGCGTGGGCGAGACAGGCGTCTCGCAAGCGCAGAAACGCCTGCCCCGCGGTCGTGCCGCGCCAGAACCATTCTCGCGCCTCCAGCGCTGCACGAGCGCCCGGCTGCACCGCGACCGCTTCGAGATAATAGGCTTTCAGATCCTGAGTAACGAGCCGCAGTGCCAGCGGCAAAGGCACGTCGTCACGATAGCTAGGCGTCGCGGTGTTCGAGATGAAATCAGTAATGAACTTCGCCATGGCCTCTGGCGCGAGCCCGCTAAGGGTCGCGGTAGTACGCACTTCACGTCCGCTCTTCCTCTGCCTACTTGCAAGCTCATACCAGGGCGCGAGTTGCGCAACTTCTCGCTGTAGCTCACTGGCGAGACCTTCTTCGACCACGGACCGGTTGAAACTTACCGGGCACACGAACGCACCACTATCAGCTTCGTCCGCTAAGGGTGCATCTTCCGCATAATCCGCCAGTTGCGGGCCGGATTCCGCTTCGAGCAATTGCAGTGCTGCGAGCAGCACACGCCGCTGAAACGCCGGATCACCAGGCGCACCCAATGGTCGGCCGAGTATGAAGGGCACCCACAAGGCACGTGGGGGGCGAATCGCCGCAGTATGCTCGCGTACAAGCGAAATCTGGGTGGTAGCAATACCTTCTTCCTCGATCCAGCGGCCGAGTGCACCCACGGTGCACGTGCAGCGTGGTCACACCGGCGTGAGCAGCACCGCATCCACGGCGTCGCGCTTAAGCAACGCCGCGACCTGTCGCGCCTTGGGCTCCAATCCCGGTAATCGCGCCGCGCCCATGAAGGCATAGTGATAGTCAGCGACGGAACCGATTACGCCATCGACCGCCAGCTCATGCAAGCGGTCGATGGGAAACACGACGTTTGCGTCCTGCTGAAAACCGGTTCGGTCGTAGTTCGACGACAGATGGCTCATCACCAGATTATCGGCTTCGACATCGCCAGGAATCACGCGGTAATCGTTCGCGGCGGCGCCATCTGCGTAGGCAATATCGTCGCGCCGATGAATTCCCGAGGTGGTGATGATCGCCACGCGTCGCTGCTTGAGCGGCAGGCCTGCAATCCAAGGCTGCCCCTTGAAGTCGGGAATTTCCGTCAACATTTGGAGCAGCAACTCGCGTTCCCATTCACCCAAATCAGCAAGACGCGGCATAACTCTCTTCTCCATTAAGTAATCGGTAATTCACAAGGCAAATTTTCATGAATCTTAGCTTAGTCCAAAATCATTCACCATCACCGGAAAAGCTGGGAATAGCGAAGAGCAAGCTCATCTACCTTCCCATTCACTCGAACATTTACCACGGTAGTCCAATGTAGCATCGTAACTATTGCGGTAACAACAATTTGACAATAGTTTTGTGCAATTGCCAAGAGGCGAGACCCGGACGGTGCGCGTAAATTCGACTACCGACTCACCAAAATCGGCATAGATCTAGCGCCTACGCTGCTCGAAATGATTCTATGGTCTGCAAAAGACTTCAAAACTGGCGCTCCACCTGAAATCCTGGAGCAAATGATCAATCATCGGAAAACATTCCTTGTGCAAACACGGAAGTCTTGGGAAAAAATCGCCACCTACACATGAGGCAGTCTCATTTGCGACTCCCGGATAGCAAGCCGTGAAAGTCGCGCAAACGCACCAATTCGACCCTGAGCCGTAGTTGGCTGACCTGCTCCCCACCAGCCCTACCAATGTGAAGTAGAGAAGTCCGTCAAATCATGGAGAATGACGGACATGAAGAAGAGCAGATACAGCGAAGAGCAGATCATCGGTTTTCTCAGAGAGGCCGATGCGGGGATGCCGATCAAGGAGCTGTGCCGCAAGGGCGGCTTCAGCGACGCCACGTTCTACAAGTGGCGTGCCAAATTCGGCGGCATGGACGTCTCAGACGCCAAGCGGCTGAGGGAGCTTGAGGGTGAGAACGCCAAGCTCAAGAGGCTACTTGCAGAAGCGCACTTGGACATGCATGCCCTGAAGAGCGTTTTAGGGGTAAAGCGCTAGCCCCACAGGTCAGGCGTAAAGCCATCGGGCAGATCATTGAGCGGTTCGATCTGTCTGAGCGCCGAGCGTGCCGTCTTGTGGGGCTAACCCGCAGCAGTTACCGCGACCCGCCGGTACCGGATCAGCAGACCGTGGTGCTCAGCGCCGCGATCATCAATATTGCGCAGGTGCGGCGGCGCTTTGGCTACCGGCGTATCCATGATCTGTTGCGTCCGGAGTTTCCCAAGGTCAATCACAAACGCGTGTATCGGCGCTACTGCGCTGCCAAGCTAGCCGTGAGGAAACGCAAGAAGGTCAAACTGCCGGTAAGCGAGCGCGTGCCGCTGCAACTCGCGTAAAACGTCAATGAGGTGTGGAGTATGGATTTTGTCAGCGACAGTCTGGCCAATGGCCGGCGCATCAAGTGCCTGACCGTGGCAGACGATTTTAGTCACGAGTGTGTGAACATCGCGATCGACTACGGCATCGGCGGCCAGTATGTCACTCGGTTACTGGATCAGGCGGCCTTATTTCGTGGGCATCCGCACGCAGTGCGAACTGACAACGGGCCTGAATTTACCAGCCGCGCTTTCATGGCGTGGACACAGACGCATGGGATTCGTCACATTTTGATCCAACCAGGTCGCCCAATGCAGAACGGCTACATCGAAAGCTTCAACGGCAAATTCCGCGACGAATGCCTGAACGAGCAATGGTTCGAGACGCTGCCGCAGGCCCGGCACGCCATCGCTGACTGGCGGCAGGACTACAACGAAGTCAGGCCGCATAGCAGTTGCCACCGAATGCCACCAGCCAAGTTTGCCGCGTTGCATCGGCAGCGTACTACTGATGCAATTTTACCCACCACCGAAGGATTCCTTTAATCTTACAACCGGACTTCCCGCCAAACGATTGGTATGGCTATAGGGGGCAGGTCACCGGGGGCAACCGACACGGCACGATGCATAATTTGTTGGCGCCGAAAGCGTCGTTGCTTTGAAGTAAAGAACTACGCCGCGGACATACATGGAATAAGAGTAAATTTGCTGACTGTCTCAACGAGCTAGAGATCGGTGCGCAGCCCAAAGCGTTACATATCTGCCTAGCTCGGAACGATGGACTACCGATCAAATAGTGTCCGAATATGGACACACTTTCGTAGCCGCCTTCACCCAATACAGAAATGCCACTAGCCGTGAACCCACTGTCCAGAGACACATCTTATTGTGTGTCCCTAACTGTGTCCCTGAACTAAAAATGGCCTATGGAGATTACCCATAAGCCATTGATTTTGTTGGTCGGGGCGAGAGGATTTGAACCTCCGACCACCTGCACCCCATGCAGGTACGCTACCAGGCTGCGCTACGCCCCGAATGGACGGATTATACCAGAGCCGAAACCAGCGCAGCCTGCAGCAGCACGCCAACGACACTTACGGCCAGCTTCTAAACGATGGTATCCCACCGGGAACCGTTGTTCACCACATAAAAAAACCGAAGCGTTTCCACTTCTGCCGGGTAATTCACGGTATCGTGAAATCAGGCGCGCAACAACTCAAGGACAGACTGAATTTCCTTTCTTACACTCTCGCTGGCAACCACGGCAGCTGCATCGACAACCGGCGCCAGCGTGCGCATCTTCGCATGCCGCACGCCTTCACTGGACAGTTCATCCAACTGGTTGCGCGCACCGCTGATGGTAAAACCCTGATCGTAAAGCAACTCACGAATTCGGCGTATCAAGAGAACTTCATGATGCTGATAATAACGGCGGTTACCACGCCGCTTGACGGGCTTGAGCTGAGTGAATTCCTGCTCCCAGTAACGCAACACGTGCGGCTTGACGCCACACAGGTCACTCACTTCGCCGATGGTGAAATAGCGCTTCGCCGGAATCGGCGGAAGCTGAGTTTTAGGACTTGCTTCCATGGTAACGCTGCTCAACCATGGACTTGAGCTTTTGCGATGCATGGAACGTCACCACGCGCCGCGCGGTGATCGGAATCTCTTCCCCGGTCTTGGGGTTGCGTCCAGGACGCTGCGGCTTCAAGCGCAATTGAAAGTTGCCGAACCCGGACAGCTTCACGCCTTTTCCGGCCTCAAGCGCGTGCCGAACCTCCTCGAAGAACGTCTCGACCATATCTTTGGCTTCACGCTTGTTGAAGCCCACTTTTTCGAACAAAAGGTCGGCGAGTTCAGCTTTCGTTAAAGTCATGTTTCCCCTTTCAGCGAAGCTTGGCGTTGAACTTATTTTTAAGGATTTTTATGATTTCCGAGACTGCGGAATCGACTTCCGCATCGGTCAGCGTTTTATCAGTATCCTGTACTAACATCCTGAATGCAAGACTTTTTTTGCCGTTTTCTATGCCCGCGCCACGGTAAATGTCAAATACCACAAACTCCGTAACGATGGTTGGTTTTTGTGCGTTTACTGCATCCAAAATCGCTTGATAGGGTATTTTTTCATCAAAAATAACAGCTATATCCCGCCAAACTGGCGGGAATTTCGATACCCCTCGAAAAGCAGGTAATGTGCGGCCAGCCAGTGCGCTCAAATCAACTTCAAACAGCACGGGCGCAACCGTTAGATCGTATTTCTGCTGCCATTTTGGATGCAGCTCTCCGATCCA
>JBEBHE010000324.1:0-5225 GCA_040081205.1 Burkholderiales bacterium
ATCCGCGTGCTATGCTTTCAACGTGTGTGATTCGGAGGAGCCTGTCCTATGAAACGTTTATGCGTATGGGCCGCGTTGCCGTTTGCCGCAGCCTCATTCACCGCCACCGCGCAATCCACGCATTCAAAGTGGCCCGACAAACCCGTGCGCGTAGTAGTGCCCTTTGCAGCAGGCGGGAGCACCGACATCATCGCGCGCGTGCTGTCGGCGCGGCTCACGCAGGAATTCGGGCAGCAGTTCATCATTGACAATCGCGGCGGCGCGGGCGGCTCCACCGGCGCGGAGATCGCGGTCCGCGCCAACCCAGACGGCTACACACTGATTATCGTGGCGACCAGTTATGCCACCAACGCCGCGCTCTACAAGCTCCCTTACGATCCGGTCAAGGGCATCACACCGGTGGGTTTGCTGCATAGCGGGCCGTTTCTGTTAGCGGTCAACAACGGCGTCACCGCCACCAGCGTCAAAGATTTTATCGAGCTTGTGCGCGCGAAACCCGCTGCCTTCAACTTTGGCTCGTCCGGCATCGGCGGTGCAACGCATCTCGCCACTGAACTGTTCAAGCAAATGACCGGCACGCAGTCGACACATGTGCCTTACAAAGGCGACGCGCCGGCCATATCCGATCTGATTGGGGGGCAAGTGCAATTCATTCTGTCCTCCGTGCCTGCGCTGATACAGCACGTCAAGGGCGGCAAGGTGCGCGCCCTCGCCGTCACCACCGCACAGCGGTGGCCGGAGTTATCCGATCTGCCTGCGGTGGCTGAAACCGTTCCGGGCTACGAACATACCTCATGGAACGGCATGTGGGGGCCCGCTGGCATGCCGAAAGAAATCGTTAAGCGCCTGAATGCCACGCTCGCGCAACTGCTCAAGCTGCCTGATGTGCAGGAACGCCTGCGCGCCGACGGCCGGGCGCCCGCGCACACGTCGCCAGAGGAATTCGCGCGCATTATTGAGCGCGATATCGCCAAATGGTCAAAGGTAGTGAAGGCGGGGAACATCAAGGTGAACTGAGACTGACGCAGCTCGCGTCCGGTCACATCACCTTGTGCAAGGTGTGCTGCCGGTTGCGCGTGTAGGGCCTCACCTGCAGGGACCAGCGCCCTGCGTCAACCGCCTTTGCCCACGCGTCGCTCACCAGCACATCCGGGGTTTCCAGTTCGACGATGCAGGCATAACGCGGCTTGCCCTGCGCATCGACCGTTTTGGTCTCGCCGCCCATCGTCACGCGCAGCGTGTCGAGTCGGGCGCGCGTTACTGAAATCACGCCCGGTACCGCGGAAAGATGCGGAATGTGCTCCGTGTCGTAAACGTCATTGAACAGCGCTTCCTTGTCCTCATCGATATCCATGGATGCGGTGAAAATCCACTTGCCGGTGATGGGCATGCTTGTGCTCCCTGGTTAGTTGATTGCCGGAATCAGCCCTTCAAATCCCAGCCGATAAAATTACACAACGCGCGCCCCATCACCAACTCAAGATCACGCCCTTTGAGCCAGGGCATTTCCTCGGTGTACATGGTTACGCACTGGCGCCAGGTGCAGGGCATACGCGTAATATCGGTTCCCCAGAACATGCGATCCGGACCGAACGCGTCAAATATCTGTTTAATGTAAGGATGGATGTTGCGGTACGGATACGCGTGCGTTGAATAGCTCGGCCCGCCCGTTGCTTTCACTGCGACATTCGGATACTTCGCCAGCGCGAGCAGTTCGCCCAAATCAGAGAATCCCGCGTCGTCCACGCTGAAACGCGGGCGCGCCATGTGATCCACCAATATTTTCAGGCCGGGATGCTTCGCGGCAATTTTCGCTACTTCTCCGCATCGGTTCGGTACCAGCAAACCAACCGGCAGGCCCGCACGCTCTGCCGCCGGCCACAACCAATCCAGTGTGCCATCGACCATGCGGTTTTCTTCACCAGGTTTCAAAAAAGCAAAGCGCAGACCCAGCATGCCCGGCTGCTTTTTCCGGGTATCGATGAGTGAACGGTTTTCGGGCTTGCTCACGTCGAAGAAACCGAGAATCGCCAATCGGTCCGGGTGCTGTTTCGCAGCCTCGATGGCCACCTCGTTGGCCATCACATCCCAGCTCGGCGGATGCAGCACCACGCCCGTGACGCCGGCGGCATCCATGTCGCGCAGCAACTCGTCCTTGGTATAGGAACTCACCTGACGATGAATATGCACGGGTGTGCCGCTGGTCCAGATATGCACTTGCGCGTCGACAATAAGCATTGCTTCAATCTCCTATGGCTGTGGTTATTGTGTAACCACATGTTTGTATTTATTTATTTCAATCCGCCTTCAAGCCGGCATCCTTCGCCACCTTGGTCCAGCGTGCGAGCTCCGCGCGATACATCGCGTTGAATTCAACATGCCCCGGCGCGGTAGGGTCCATATCCTGCTGTTCAATTTTCGGACGCAAATCAGGACTCTTGATCGCCTTCACGAACTCGGTGTTCACGCGCGCCAGCACCGCCGGCGGCACATTCGCCGGCGCGAACAATCCCTGCCATGTCGTGACGACAAATCCGGGCAGATCGCCTTCATCCAGCGTGCGCAGGTCGGGCAGCGACGCGATGCGTTTCTTGCCGGTGACACCTAACGCGCGCACGCGCCCGTCACGCACATGCGGCACCGCGGTCAGTACCGCGCCCATCATGAATTGCACGCGACCGGCGATCATGTCAATCAGCGACGGCGCCGTGCCTTTGTACGGAATATGCTGTGTCTGAATGCCCACGCGCTGCGAAAACATCACCGGCGCAAGATGTGTGCTGGTGCCGGTGCCCGACGATGCGAAGTTGAGTTGCCCCGGCCGCGCCTTGGCATAGGCAATAAACTCAGACACGCTTTTAATCGGCAGCGACGGGTGCACCATAAATATCAAACAGCCCGCGCCAATTTCGGTCACCGGCGTGATGTCTTTCAGCGGATCGTACGGCAGCTTTGAATAAAGTCCCGGCGATACCGCAATCGCGTTCGATGAATACAGTAAAGTGTGGCCATCGCCCGCCGCGCGCGTCAGAATTTCCACCGCGATATTGCCTGCTGCACCGGGACGGTTGTCCACCACCACCTGCTGGCCGGTTTGCTGCGCGACTTTTTCGCTGACGATGCGCGCCACCACATCCGTTGGTCCGCCGGGTGGGAACCCCACCAGCATGCGAATCGGTTTTGTGGGCCAATTCTGTGCCTGCGTTTGCGCAGGTAATAACACGCCGCCCGCCAAGCAGAGCATCGCAACAGTGAACCTGAATGGCTGATTCATTATGTTTTCCCCTCCGGAATTTTAGTTTATGTCCGGGCATTATTCACCAATTGAACTCCGCCGTCATGCAATGCGTTGCAATTTGTGAGTTTCGCGGATTAGAGTTAAATTGCTGTCAGTTTCATTCGGTTCCATTCGGTTTACCCGGTTCCAACAAGAGGAATAACGCATGTCCATCAAAGGCAAAGCCTACATCGTAGGCGCTTACGAGCATCCGCTGCGAAAAGCGCCAAACCATTCCGTATCGCAGTTGCATGCCGAATGCGCCAAAGGTGCGCTCGAAGACGCAGGACTCACCAAAAACGATATCGACGGCTACTTCTGCGCCGGTGATGCGCCGGGCGCCAACGTGTGGAGCATGGCGAACTACATGAACCTGAAGCAGTTGAAGCACGTTGACTCCACCGACATGGGCGGTTGTTCTTATCTGGTTCACGTGGCGCATGCGGCCGAAGCCATTGCCGCAGGGAAATGCAACGTGGCACTGGTCACGCTCGCCGGACGCCCCAATTCCGAAGGCAGTTCCGGCACGCAGGTGCGCGACCGCGGGGTGAACCTGCCCGATGCCCCGTTTGAAATGCCTTACAGCCCGGTGACCGTGAACCTGTATGCCATGTGCGCCATGCGTCACATGTATGAGTACGGCACCACCAGCGAGCAACTCGCATGGGTGAAAGTGGCGGCTTCGCATCACGCGCAGCACAACCCGAACGCCATGCTGCGCAATCTGGTAACGGTGGAAGAAGTCGTGAACTCGCCGATGATTTCCGATCCACTGCATCGTCTTGATTGCTGCGTAGTGAGCGACGGCGGCGGCGCAGTGATCGTGGCCAAGCCGGAAATCGCGCGCAGCCTCAAGCGGCCTCTGGTCAAAATCACGGGCGCAGGCGAATCCACCAAAGGCCAGATGGGCGGCAACGTGGATCTTACCTACTCCGGCGCAGCCTGGACCGGCCCGCGCTCGTTCGAGATGGCCGGCTGCAAACCCAGCGACATCAAATACGCTTCGATCTACGACAGCTTCACCATCACCGTGGTAATGCAGATCGAAGACCTCGGCTTCTGCAAAAAAGGCGAAGGCGGCAAGTTTGTCTCCGACGGCAATTTGATTTCCGGCACCGGCAAGCTGCCGTTCAACACCGACGGTGGCGGCCTTTGCAACAACCATCCGGCCAATCGCGGCGGCATGACCAAAATCCTCGAAGCCGTGCGGCAACTGCGCGGTGAAGCGCATCCCGCCGTGCAAGTGAAGAACTGCAACCTCGCACTGGCACACGGCACCGGCGGCGCCCTCGGGCATCGTCATGGCAGCGCCACACTTATTATGGAAAGGGAGTAACCCATGGCCACCCCAGCACAAGACCGTAAACTGCGCGACCCCGCGCTGAATCCCGGCGACCAGCCCTACTTCGACGCCTGCGCCGAAGGCAAGCTGCTGATCAAGAAGTGCGGCGACTGCGGCGAGGTTCACCACTATCCGCGCGCGCTGTGCCCGTTCTGCTTCAGCAGCAAGGTTGATTGGATGCAAACCAAAGGCACCGGCGTAATCTACACTTACAGCGTCACGCGCCGCGGCGGCCCCGTGCCGTATTGCATTGCTTATGTCACGCTCGATGAAGGCCCCAAGATGATGACTAACATCGTCGATTGCGATCTGGACAGCATCAAAGTCGGACAGAAAGTGAAGGTCGTATTCAAGAAAACCGAGAACGGCTCTTCGGTGCCGATGTTTACGCCGGCATAGTACGTATCCCCTCCCTTGCGCGAGCGGGAGAGGGTTAGGGAGGGGGCGCAAGCCGTGCGCGACAACACGCCTCCATCCCCGCCTTCCCCCGCGAGCGAAGGAAGGAGAAGAATTGCCGCGAAGGCACATCCTCCATGCAATCCAAACAATCCGTCCTCGAAGCCATGCGCAACGACATCGGGCAGGAATCCGAGCCGGGGGAATGGT
>JBEBHE010000325.1:0-5219 GCA_040081205.1 Burkholderiales bacterium
AAACAAATACTTATGTGCGCAATGCAGGTTGTCAGCAGTTTTCCCAAAGATCAGCAGCTTGAATCGCTGCGTCTGCCGCCGCAGTCGATAGAAGCCGAACAATCGGTGCTCGGCGGTTTGTTGCTCGACAACACCGCATGGGATCGTGTCTCCGATATCGTCAGCGAGAACGAGTTCTATCGTGCGGATCACCGGTTGATTTTTCAGCACATTATTTTACTGATTGAAAACGGCAAGCCGGCGGATGTGCTGACGGTTGCTGAAAGTCTTGAACGCAGCGCAAAACTCGAAGAGGCGGGCGGACAGGCATATCTCGGCTCGCTGGCGCTCAATACGCCGAGTGCCGCGAACATACGTCGTTATGCCGAGATCGTGCGTGAGCGCGCGATCATGCGTCAACTGGCGGCGGCGGGCACTGAAATCGCTGATGCAGCCTACAGTCCGGCTGGCCGTGATGCGGCCGCCATGATCGATGAGGCGGAAGCGAAGATATTTCAGATCGCCGAAGTCGGCGCCAAGGCGAAGCAGGGGTTTGTGAAAATCGATCCACTGCTGACCGAGACCGTCGAGCGCATCGACATGCTTTACAGCCGTGAAAACAAGGACGACGTGATCGGCCTCGCCACCGGCTATGTTGACCTTGACCGCATGACCTCCGGTTTGCAGCCGGGCGAACTTATCATTATCGCTGCGCGGCCCTCAATGGGAAAAACCGCGCTCGCCATGAATATCGTTGAGCATGTCACGCTGAATCTGAAAAAAACCGCCGCTGTTTTCAGTATGGAGATGTCGGGCTCGCAACTCGCGTTGCGCATGATCGGCTCGGTTGGAAGGGTCGATCAGCACAAACTGCGTTCAGGAACATTCGAAGAAAGTGAATGGCCCAAACTGGTTGATGCGGTCGGCAAGCTGAACGATTCGCAGATACATATCGACGACACGGCAGGTCTCAATGCACTCGAAGTGCGTACGCGCGCGCGCCGCCTTCATCGTGAAACCGGCGGCCTGAGCCTGATCGTGGTGGATTACCTGCAACTGATGAGCGGCTCGTCGTCAGGGCGTGAAGAAAACCGCGCCACTGAGGTGGCGGAAATTTCGCGCGGCCTCAAAAGCCTTGCCAAGGAATTGAAAGTGCCCGTAGTCGCGTTGTCACAGTTGAATCGAAGCGTCGAATCGCGTGTGGACAAGCGCCCGATGATGTCGGACTTGCGTGAGTCGGGCGCGATTGAGCAGGATGCCGACTTGATCATGTTTATTTATCGCGATGAAGTGTACAACCCAACCAACGAAGCGAGCAAAGGCAAGGCTGAAATCATTGTCGCCAAGCAGCGTAATGGTCCCACTGGGCCGGTGACGCTGACCTTCCTCGGACGCCATACGCGGTTCGAGAACTATGCGGGCGGTGATCAGTACTAAAGCACTTCTCCCGCGTGATCCGCCAGCCGTGAACGCTCGCCGCGTGTGAGCGTGATGTGTCCGCTGTGCAACCAGCCTTTCATGCGATCTACCACGTAGGTAATGCCTGAACTTCCCTCAGTGAGATAGGGCGTATCGATCTGCGAGATGTTGCCCAGGCACACGACTTTGGTACCGGGGCCGGCGCGTGTGATCAGCGTTTTCATCTGCTTGGGTGTGAGATTCTGCGCTTCGTCGATCACCAGAAATTTGTTGAGAAATGTGCGGCCGCGCATAAAGTTGAGCGATTTTACTTTGATGCGCGACCGAATCAGATCGCGTGTCGCGGCACGCCCCCATTCACCGGCGGAGTCGTCGGTCTTGTTGAGTACGTCAAGATTGTCTTCAAGGGCACCCATCCACGGGTTCATTTTTTCTTCTTCAGTGCCGGGCAAGAAACCGATGTCTTCGCCTACCGGAACGGTGACGCGTGTCATGATGATCTCGGTGTAAATCTTGGTTTCCAGCGTCTGCATTAGTCCTGCCGCAAGGGTCAGCAGTGTTTTTCCGGTGCCTGCCTGTCCCAGCAGAGTGACGAAATCGATGTCCGGATTCATCAGCAGGTTCAACGCGAAATTCTGTTCGCGGTTGCGGGCGGCGATGCCCCACACGTTGTTGCGTGTGTGGCTGTAGTCCTTGAGCGTTTGTAAAATCGCGGTTTTACCGCTGACCTCGGTGACCTTGGCTTGAAAGGGCTTTTCGCCATCGGTGCCGTCAAGGTAAATCATCTCATTGACGATGAGGCCGCTGCACAACGGGCCATGGACTCGATAAAATGTGTAACCGCCTTGCTGCCACGACTCCATGTTCTTGCCGTGAGATTCCCAAAAGCCTGTCGGCAGCGCGCGCGTGCCGGCATACAAGAGGTCGGTATCTTCCAATACCTTGTCGTTGAAATAATCCTCCGCCGCGAAACCGAGCGCACGCGCTTTGATGCGCATGTTGATGTCTTTGGATACCAGGATCACCTGTCGTTTGGCGTGCTGTTCCTGCAGATGCTTGACCACGCCGATGATCTGGTTGTCAGCCTTGCCTCCGGGCAAACGCGCAGGCAACTCGCCATGAATGGCTTCCGTCTGCAAAAACAAGCGTCCGTTGGCGCTCTTGTCGCCATGTACGGACAACGAAATACCATCCGCGATATCCGCCGTGGCGTGTCCAATCAGTTCGTCAAGATAACGGCTTGCCTGACGCGCATTGCGCGAGACTTCAGACATGCCCTTTTTATGATCATCGAGCTCCTCAAGCGTCGCCATCGGGATGAAGAGATCGTGTTCCTCGAAGCGGAACAGGCTCGTGGGGTCGTGCATTAGAACATTGGTGTCGAGCACGAATAATTTGGTGGAAGCATGGAGGCGGGTGACGTTGGCGTTTGCCGAGGAGGCGGACGAAGCAGGCGATGCGGATTTACGCTGGATCATGAGTTTCCCTGAGTTGGCAATACAGAGTGGCGATACGCACTGGGCCCATAGCTATTTTTACTATAGTGTTTTTATGAATTCCAGCACCTCCTGCGCATGTCCGGGCACTTTGACGCCTCGCCACTCGCGGCGGATCCTTGTTTTGGCATCAATGACAAATGTGCTGCGCTCGATGCCGCGTACTTTTTTACCGTACATGTTTTTCATTTTGATGACGCTGAACGCTTTGCACGCGATTTCATCGGCATCGGACAGCAGCTCAAACGGGAAATTCAGTTTGGCTTTAAAATTTTCATGCGACTTGAGACTGTCGCGCGACACGCCATAGACAGCGCTGCCGAGCGCAGTGAATTGAGCGTGCAGATCGCGAAACTGCGCCCCTTCAGCGGTGCAACCTGGCGTATTGTCTTTGGGGTAGAAATACAGAACGTAAGCTTTGCCATTGTTCTGCGTGCTGAAAATCTTGCCGCTGGTGGCGGGCAATTCAAATTCAGGTACGGGCTGATCTGTCATTCTTATTGCGAATTGTTCCGGGTAATCACATGGCACGTGGCAAGACTGCGATTATGTTGAGCCAAATGAGGCGCTTGCGCAAGTGTGCCGGCAAGCGTTTGCTATCGCGCTGTAATCAAAGGGAAACCTTCTCCAGACAGTTCTTCGCAAGCGCTGCAAAGGTTGCGTCATCGGCGGCGCCAACCTGAAGTCGCACCGCGCGATCCAGTGATGGGTAGTGCTTGATAATGGCGCGCGTGTAGCTCGGGTCATAATGCCGTGCAAGTAACTCCTCGGTTAATGCATCCCACTCGTTGTCGCGCGCCATACCCGCCCAGTGCGCAATCGTTGCATGTCCATGCAGGCTGGTCAGGCATTCGAGTTGCGTGTTCAGCGTCGCGGTATCGGCAAGAAAATGGGCGTATTCTTCTTTGAGCAACATTACGCGCGTCGCTACAGCGGCTTCCAGTACTATGGTTTCGCTTGCCCACATCGCAGTGATCAGCGCGTCGGGCACGCGCAGTGTGCCGATTTTTTTACTCTCCGATTCCACATAGACAGGGCGCGATGCATCGAAGTTTTGCAACGCATGCCATATCCGGCTTTCAAACATTTTTTGCGGCGGTTGTGATGCATGCGGCAGATTGCCTAATACCGAACCGCGATGTGCGGCGAGTGCTTCGAGATCGAGAACTTGCGCGCCGGCGCTATCCAGCGCGCGTAGCAAGCGGCTTTTACCGGTGCCGGTCATGCCGCACACCACGCGCCAGGTAAATTTTGACGGCAGCATTTCCAAATCAAGAATCACTGCCCGGCGGTACGCTTTGTAACCGCCTTCGAGCCGCCCGGTGCGCCAGCCGATTTGTGTCAACACATGCGCCATTGCACCGCTGCGCCCGCCGCCGCGCCAGCAAACCACCAGCGGACGCCAGTCGCGCGGCTTGGTCTGAAATCGTTCACGCAAATGGCGCGCGATATTTTCGCTTACTAACGCCGCGCCGATTTTTTTGGCATCGAACGACGACACCTGTTTGTAGATGGTGCCCACGTCGGCACGCTGCGCATCGTTGAGCACCGGGCAATTCACCGCGCCGGGAATATGGTCATCAGCGAACTCACTTTCCGAGCGCACATCGATGATCTCGTCAAAGCCAGCGAGTTGTGCTACGGTGACATCAGCTGGCCCGTGCGAGCGGGTGGCAATTCCGGATGTCGTTGTTGACGTTTTCATTGAACCGTAGTTTACGTGAAAAGATTGTGTGAAATCATGAATAAATCCGCACTGAACACTACAGAGGCCGAAGTCATCAAATTGACGCATCTGTCGCATGGCGGCGGGTGAGGCTGCAAACTTACGCCAGCGTTGCTGAGCGAAATTCTCTCCAAGTCGCCGATGACCGGCGTTTTTCCGAATCTGCTGGTCGGCAATGAGTCGGCCGATGATGCTGCGGTTTACAAGATCAACGATACGCAGGCCATCGTCGCGACCACGGATTTTTTCATGCCTATCGTGGATGATCCATACGATTTTGGGCGCATTGCGGCGACCAACGCGATTTCCGATATCTACGCCATGGGCGCCAAGCCGTTCATGGCGCTGGCACTGCTCGGCATGCCGGTGGGCAAAGTGCCGGTCGACGCCATCGGGAAAATTTGCGCGGGCGGTAAGGCGATGTGCGATATCGCAGGCATTCCCATTGCGGGTGGTCACTCCATTGATTCACCGGAACCGATTTATGGTTTGGTCGTATTGGGGTTAGTGCATCCCGATAAAGTAAAACGCAATGATCGCGCCAAGGCGGGCGACGTGCTGATTCTCGGCAAGGGGCTGGGCGTGGGTATCATGAGCGC
>JBEBHE010000326.1:0-5203 GCA_040081205.1 Burkholderiales bacterium
TAGTAAAAATTATTTAAAAACAAATACTTATAAAATATCACGCTGGCGCGAGCAACGGATGTTTTCTGGTTACGCGCCGGCCTTCAAGTCAACCATCACGCCGAACGTCACGCCGGCGGCATTCCAGCGCCGCTTTGCACGAAACCGTTGATGCACGCCTCGAGCGCGTCGGGTTGTTCCACCATCGGGCAGTGGCCGGAATCGGGTATCTCGCGGTAGATCGCGCCGGGTATGCCTTGCGCCAGGGTTTCTGCCAACGCGGGCGGCGTGGTGAGGTCAAGCGCGCCGCACATGATCAGCGTCGGGTTGGCGATGGTTTTGAGTTGTGCGGTGGTGTCCAGTGCCGCAAGTGCGAGGCATGCGCGGCTGAAACCCGCGGCATCGACGCGGGACAACGCCGATTTGCGCAGCGCGACTTCTTCGGGGTGCGCGGTCTGAAACGCCGGTGGAAACATGCGGCCGATGGCGGCATCGAGCACCGCGCTTATACCGATGGTGGTGACTTTTTCCGACATCATGCGAAACGGCATGCGCGCGGGTTCGGGAAAGGCGGCCACCACATCGGCGATCAATAACCGGTTAAAACGCTTGCCGTGGCGCAGCGCCAGGACTAGCGCGACGAAAGCACCGAAGCCATTGCCGAAGACATGCGTTTCCGGCGGGAGCTTGAGTTTATCCAGGATGGCGTTCACGTGGTCGGCGTAATCCGCAACGCTGGTGAGTACGCGCGGCATCGACTGGCCGTAGCCGGGCAGATTGACGCGTGTGACGCGATAGCGTTGCGCGAGCGCCGGCCACATGCGGTCGAATACCGTCATGTCGGTAAGCAGGGAATGCACCAGCAGCAGATTCGGGCCGGCGCCGGCTTGCTCGTATTCGACGCTGGCGCCATGGATTTCGGTGAATGGCATGGTGCAATCTTACGCTAATCTCTGGGCAGGCATGGTAGGGCGCACCGCCGATACCCTAGGCCGCCATGGGTAGCCAGCGCAAGTTTCTTTTATGTCCATATAACCATTTTTTTGCATGGGCTGCCGGTGTGCCGTTTAAAATCCGCACACAAGAAAGGGGGAGCCTGATGTTCACCACCAATCCGTTTGCTGCACTTTCCGCGTCCATACCGCCTGCCGTGATACAGGGGTACGTTATCGCCATGGTCATCCTGGTTGCCGCGGGAACCTTGTTCGATATCATCCACAAGGGCAGCGCCAGATATTTTTTCGAAAACTTCCGCAAGTCGAAAGCCAGGGCTAAAAAGCAGGTCGAAGGCGGCGAACTGATATCCATCGCCGTGAAGACCGGCGTGGTCGATGTCCTGACTTCCGGAGAGTTTTGCAATATGCGCCGCCGCATCGCGCATCTGCTGACCATGTATGGGTTCCTGACCTACGTCATCACCACCGCCGTTATGGTGTTTTGTTATCCGACGCCCGCGACGCCGGCGCCCGCCATCCTGCCGCAACTGTGGGCGCTGGGCGGATTAATGGTTTGCATCGGTGGCTACTGGTTCTGGTTTTTCATCCGCGTCGATGTGGCCGCCGAGGGTGGCACGCCGCTGCGCGTCATGCACGCGGACCTGTTCATTCTGTCGCTGCTGGCGAGCGTGACGCTGGGTCTGGTCTGGGCGTATGCGCAGGCTGCTGGCATGTCCGGCGCCGGCGTGCTGTTCGGCCTGTACATCATCGCCACGACGGTGTTGTTCGGCTCGGTGCCGTGGTCGAAGTTCGCGCACATGTTTTTCAAACCCGCGGCGGCCTTCGAGAAAAGAGTATCCGAGGCCAATGGCACGGCTCAGAATCTGCCGACGCTGAGCCGCGACGATCCCGAGCAGCAGAAAAGGCATTCCATGGAACTGCTGCGGGATGCGCCGATGGACATGGGGTTGGGCATCAAGCGCGAAGCCCCGCGTCACTACTAGAAAACACTCAGCAAGTTCTACCGGAAGAGATCAAGGAGACCACTTATGCCTACCTTCGTCTACATGACAAGGTGCGACGGATGCGGACATTGCGTCGACATCTGCCCGTCCGACATCATGCACATCGATCCGACGTATCGACGTGCCTACAACATCGAGCCGAATATGTGCTGGGAGTGCTACTCCTGCGTCAAGGCCTGTCCGCAAAATGCGATTGATGTACGCGGTTATGCCGACTTTGCTCCACTCGGCCACAGCGTTCGCGTCAACCGCGACGAACAGAAAGGCACGATTGCCTGGAAGATCAAATTCCGCAACGGTACGGAAAAGAACTTTCTGTCGCCCATCACCACCAAGCCCTGGGGGACGGCAATCCCCAAGCTTGCGGATGTTCCCGGGCCCAGCAAGGAGATGCGCGACAGCCAGCTGCTGTATAACGAGCCCAAATGGATCCGTATGGATGACGGCGGTTTGCATACGCTCAAGTCCAATGGTCTCCAACTGAAGAAAGGCGTGTACTACTGATGGCTTACGAAACGATAGTCGAAGAAGGCATCGATATTCTGGTCGTCGGTGCGGGCCTTGGCGGCACTGGCGCCGCATGGGAGGCCAGGTTCTGGGGCCAGGACAAGAAAATTGTTATTGCCGAGAAGGCCAATATCGACCGCTCCGGTGCGGTCGCTCAGGGTTTGTACGCCATCAACTGCTACATGGGTACCCGCTGGGGCGAAAATAAGCCGGAGGACCATGTCCGCTACGCCCGCATCGACCTGATGGGGCTGGTGCGCGAAGACCTGCTGTTCGATATGGCCCGTCACGTTGACTCTACGGTGCATCAGTTCGAAGAGTGGGGCCTTCCCATCATGAAGGACCCAAAAACCGGGCGCTATCTGCGTGAAGGGCGATGGCAGATCATGATTCACGGCGAGTCCTACAAGCCCATCGTGGCCGAGGCCGCCAAGAAATCAGCAGACAAAGTCTTCAACCGCATCTGCGTCACCCACTTGCTGATGGACGACGGCAAGGAAAACCGCGTCGCCGGCGCCGTGGGCTTCAACGTTCGCACCGGCAATTACCACGTATTCAAGTCCAAGGCCGTGATTTGCGGCGCGGGCGGCGCTTCCAACATCTTCAAACCGCGCTCGGTGGGCGAAGGTTCCGGCCGCACCTGGTATGCGCCGTGGTCGTCCGCATCTGCTTATGGGCTGATGATCAACGCCGGCGCCAAAATGACGCAGATGGAAAATCGCATCGTGCTGGCGCGGTTCAAGGACGGTTACGGTCCGGTCGGCGCCTACTTTCTGCACCTGAAGACCTATACGCAAAATTGCCTGGGTGAGGAGTACGAATCCAAGTGGTTTCCCGACTTGCAGAAAATGGTGGGCAAGGAATATCTCGATCCGGAAGCGTCGCATTTGACCCACCGGCCGATCCCGACCTGCCTGCGCAATCATTGCATCATCAGCGAAGTGAATGCCGGCCGCGGCCCGATACATATGGTGACCATGCAGGCGTTCCAGGATCCGCATCTGGAAGAGGTCGGCTGGGAAAACTTTCTCGGCATGACGGTCGGCCAGGCAGTTCTGTGGGCCGCCACCGACGTGGATCCCAAGAACGAGAATCCTGAGTTGACCACTTCAGAGCCCTACGTCATGGGCTCTCACGCGACCTGCTCGGGCGCCTGGTGCTCGGGTCCGGAGGATGTTTCCCCTCCCGAGTATTTCTGGGGCTACAACCGCATGACGACGATCGAGGGGCTGTTCGGCGCCGGTGACGCGGTTGGCGGTACGCCGCACGCGTTTTCATCCGGCTCGTTCACCGAAGGCCGCCTCGCCGCGAAGGCTGCGTGCAAGTACATCGACGACGGCAAGGCCGAAGGCATCGTCGTATCCGAAGAGCAGATCAACCGTCGCAAGAAAGAGATCTACAAGCCCCTGGAGCATTACAAGACCTACCGCAATGCGATTGTGGCGGGCGATGTCAATCCGCACTACATCAATCCCAAGCAAGGCCTGGAGCGTCTGCAAAAGCTGATGGACGAGTATTGCGGCGGCGTGACCGTCAGCTACATGACCAACGAGAAGCTTCTGCATATCGGTCTGAAGAAGCTCAAGATCATGGAAGAAGACCTTGAGAGCATCGCCGCCAAGGACATTCACGAGTTGCTGCGCGCGTGGGAATTGAAGCACCGTCATCGCGCTGCGGAATGCGTCACGCAGCACACGCTGTTCCGCAAGGAGACTCGTTGGCCGGGTTACTACTACCGCGGCGACGCCATGAAGGTGGACGACGAAAACTGGCATGTGTTGACTGTTTCGCGTCGCGATCCGGAAACCGGCGAATACACTATGGAGAAGGCGCCTTGTTATCACCTGGTTTCGGAAGGCGAGTAGCCATTATCTTCAGGCAGAAGCGCGCGTTCACCTTCTGTCTGGCCTGGAAGATACCGTCATGTCGAGTGTCGTGAGCCCCGTCAAGCCTGTCTCCTCTGGTAGCGAGGAGCCTCGCGTGAACATTATTGAAAAAAACGATGCGGAGATTCTTGCCATCTCCAATCCGTTGTGGCGCGACCTCGTCAAATCGTCGAACGAAGGCAAGTACGGGGAATTCGCAAAGAATTTTTCCAGCAATCTGGCGCTTGCGATGAATACTGTCGTGGCGAACCACCAGTTCGCAAACAGCGAACTGGCAAGAAGCCTGTCTGAAGACGTTGATGCGCTCGGCATGATCCGCCGGGGCGAACATGTTACGGTTCTGTACCGGCAGCGCAGCACTAAAAAGCAGGGCGAATGGCTGGGCCGGCTTGTCCTTGGCTATGAAAATGGCGCGGTCAGGATTTTTGGCGCCTCCATCTTCTGAGTGGCCATGCGAATTTGATATGCGTGAAATCATTCAGGATGGCAAGTTTGTCGAGCTCACCTACAAGGTGACCGACAGGAAATCGGGGCATGTTCTTACCCGGGTCGAATTCCCGCTGGGCTATGTGCACGGACACAATGAAATTCTGGCCCCTTCCGTCCATATGGCGCTGGAGGGCAAGTCTGCCGGCGACACTATCGAAGTGCCGATCGATGGCAATCAGATCTTCGGCTCCAGAGATGAGTCGCTGGTGTTTACCGATCACATAGACAACGTTCCCGAGGAATATCGGCAGGTCGGCACTTCCATCCTGATGGAAAACAACCAGGGCCAGACCCGCAGCTTTCTCGTGACGCGGTTCGACGACGAGACGCTGACGGTTGATGGCAACAATCCGCTGTGCGGCAGAGCGGTTGTCTTTGCGCT
>JBEBHE010000327.1:0-5170 GCA_040081205.1 Burkholderiales bacterium
CCAGTTCCTGCTGGAATTTTCGTTCGGACGTTTCTTCGGCCAGTTTGGCTTCGCGTAACCCTTGCTCTTCCTTGCGCTTGCGCGCGGCTTCTTCCTCGGCGAGTTTGGCCTCGCGTAGCGCCTGTGCTTCCTTGCGCTTGCGTTCGGATTCTTCCATCACGCGCTGTGCTTCTTGCAGCGCCAATGCCTGTTTCCTTTTACGTTCGGCTTCGTCCGCAATGCGCTGCTTTTCCAGTGCTGCGAGCTCTTGCTGGCGTTTGCGTTCGGCTTCTTCTGCAGCGAGTTTGGCCTCGCGTGCGGCGATCTCCTGTTTGCGTTTGCGTTCAGCTTCTTCTGTGGCGCGTTGCTTCTCGCGTGCGGCGATTTCTTGCTGCCGTTCTCGCTCAGCCTCTTCTTCTGCGGCTGTCGCTAGCGCCTTGGGCGGCAGGAAGTAGAAGTCTTCTTCCAGCGAGGTGCTTTCCCACGGAATCTGCTGGCCATTGGTGCGGCGGCGCACATGCAGGCGTACGCGCTTGAAGATGTCCTCAATCTTTGCATCCGGCGCTTTCATTTCGCGCAGCAGGTTTTCGGTGTAAAGCCCGTTGACACCTTTGCCATCGCTTGCCACGTTGCCGGGTGCAGTGGCGTACGCCAGTAATGTGCTATGCGGCGCATCAATTTGCGATAGCCCGCGGTTTTCAACGCGAATGTCGCCAAAGGGGTTTTCACGGCAGGCATCGAGGATTACCACGTTCATCGGGTTCGATGCTTTATTAATGCCTTCGATCAAGCTGGTCAAGTCCACGCAAGCGGTCTGAATATCGTCGAGCTTGCGCACGGCGGCGTCCACCGGGATCAGGTAGTTGCGCCAGGCAAGTTGTACGCCGTGACCGGCAAAGTAAAAAAGCCCCACGGCTTTTCTCGCTGCAAGCGTTTGCACGTGGGTGCGTATTGCCGCTGCCATCTCTTCACGTCCTGCGTCGAGTTTGACAGTGACTTCAAATCCCGATTGGCGCAGCGTTTCGCCGATCGCCTTGGCATCATTGCCAGGGTTATCGAGCTTGGGCGCGCTCTTGTAGTTGCTGTTACCAATGACCAGCGCCAACTTGGGTAGTCGCACTAGTTTCATCGCGCCGTCAGATTGGGATTGTGCCCACACCCATGCGAAGGGCGCCGGCAGAAACAATGAAGTCGCAGCAAGGTTGGCTTGCAAAATGCGGCGGCGATTCGCGTTGGGTACGCAATGTGTCATGGTTAAATTTTCATCGAACGACAAGAACAATCCGAATGAAAATCGGGGTAGACACGATTTCCAATATGTATACTTAATGAATGTTGTTTTGCTAACACAACGCTAATGGCCGCTTCGAACCAACCACTGAAAGGCTACTTCGCTTCGTATGCGATTTGTCCACCCACCAGCGTGTGCGTTACCCGGCCTTTGAGTTCAAACCCGCTGAACGGTGTATTTTTGCCCTGGCTCAGCAACGAAGCCGGTTCGACCTTCCAGTAGCGCTCTGCGTCAAATACGCACACATCCGCGTCGGCACCTGCGGATAAGTGGCCCGCATCAATGCCCAGTATGCTCGCTGCGTTGGTGGTGATGCGCGCGAGTGCGGTGGATAGTGCCACACTGTCTTCTTCTGCCCATTTCAAGGTGAGTGGCAGCAGCAATTCCAAACCGGTTGCGCCGGGCTCGGATTCCGAAAACGGTAACTGTTTGGCGTCGTCATCTACCGGGCAATGGTCTGAACATACGGCGTCAATAGTGTGATCGGCCAGTCCCTTGCGTATGGCGTCGCGGTCGCGCTGACTGCGCAGCGGGGGAATCAGGTGACAGTGCGGATCAAAATAACCGATGTCCATTTCCGACAGATGCAGATGATGCACCGCGACGTCACAAGTCACCGCTGCGCCGTCATGCCGCGCGCGCCGCACCATGTTGATAGCCTCGGCACTCGACAATCGGCATAGATGCACGCGTGCGCCGGTTTCGCGCGCGAGAAGCAAAATCACCGCCAGCGCCGTGGTTTCTGCGCACACCGGAATCGACGGCAAACCCAGCCGCGTGGCGACCTGGCCATCGTGCGCAACGCCGTTGCGAGCGAGCGAGGCATCCTGCGCACGCAGCCACACGGGAATGTTGAAGGTGGCCGCGTATTGCATCGCGTAAAACAACACCTGATTGTCGGTGAGCGGCACATCGGCGTGCGAAAACGCCACGCAGCCCGCGTCTCGTAGCTCGGCCATTTCGGTGAGCCTCGCGCCTTTCAGCGCTTCGGTCAACGCGCCAATCGGATAGACGCGCGCTTTGTTGAGATTGCGCGCGCGATACTTGAGCATTTCCACCAGCCCCGGTTCATCCAGTGGCGGATCGGTGTCCGGCGGGCAGGCAAGGCTGGTCACGCCGCCGGCGCAGGCCGCGTCCATTTCCGATTCCAGCGTCGCGATGTATTCAAAGCCCGGCTCGCGCAGGCGTGCCGACAAATCCACCAGGCCGGGGCAAACGATTTTTCCGCTGGCATCGATGGTGCGATTGGCATGAAAGCCGTCGGGTGCGGTTCCCACCGCAACAATCTTTCCGGCGGCAATGTACAAATCGCGCGTAGCGTCGACGTTGTTTTTGGGATCGATCAGGCGGCCGTTCCGGATATGAATTTTCATGTCAGTTTCCTGCCACGATGCTCATTACCGCCATGCGAATCGCGATGCCGAAACTCACTTGCGGCAGGATCACCGACTGTTTGCCGTCGGCGACACTGGAATCGATTTCCACGCCGCGATTCATCGGGCCCGGATGCAGCACGATGGCGTCCGGTTTGGCCAGCGCCAGTTTGTCATCGGTGAGGCCGTAGTATTTATAAAATTCTTCGCCCGACGCCAGCAAGGCGCCTTTCATGCGCTCGTTTTGCAGGCGCAGCATGCTTACCACATCGACGCCTTTCAATCCTTCGCGCATGTCGTGATAGACGTGCACACCGAGGCTGCGTATCTCGGACGGAATCAACGTGCGCGGGCCGATCACGCGGATCTCCGGGCAGCCCAGCGTGGCGAGCGCGTGGATCTGCGAGCGTGCCACACGCGAATGCAGAATATCGCCGACAATCGCCACGCGCAAATTGGTGAAATCTTTTTTGTAGTGGCGAATCGCAAATACATCGAGCAATCCTTGCGTGGGATGCGAATGGCGTCCGTCGCCGGCGTTGATGACGTGAATGTCCGGCCCCACATGCTTGGCGATCATGTAGGGCGCGCCGCTCGCGGCATGGCGCACGATAAACATATCAGCCTGCATCGCCGACAAATTGGCCACGGTATCGAGCACGCTTTCGCCCTTGCTCTGCGACGACACGTTGATGGCGAGATTGATGACATCCGCCGACAATCGCTTGGCGGCAATTTCAAACGTAGTGCGCGTGCGCGTGGAGGCTTCAAAAAAGATATTGAACACCGCTTTGCCGCGCAGCAGCGGCACTTTTTTGACTTCGCGCTGGGTGACGCCAACGAAGGAATTCGCAGTGTCGAGAATTTGCCGCAGAATGTCAGCGGGTAAACCCTCCAGCGATAGCAGATGATGCAGTTCGCCGTTTTTGTTGAGCTGGGGGTTGCGCGCGTTAAGCCACATATTGCCACATAGCGTTTAGTTTTCGTTCAACTTGAGAGACAATTTGTTTGATCCGTCGCTTATCAGCTCAACGCTTTGCGACACGGCGAGCGAAATGTCACCGCCGAGGAAATCCGCGCACACCGGCAGCTCGCGTCCGCCGCGATTTACTAGCGCCGCGAGCTGAATGCTTGCCGGACGGCCATAATCGAACAGCACGTTCATCGCGGCGCGGATGGTGCGGCCCGTGTAGAGCACGTCATCGACCAGAATCAGGTGCCGGCCTTCGACATCGAACGGTAAATCGGAAGTTTTGACATCGCGATGCAGGCCGATTTTTTCAAAATCGTCGCGATAGAAAGACACATCCAGGGTGCCGAGAGGAACTTTGATGCCCAGCGCGGCGTGGAGCCGCTTTGCCACCCACACGCCGCCGGTATGAATGCCGATAATGCCGGTGTCGGGCCCGACGACGGGTTTCATTTGATCCAGCAGCCGCGCCAGCAATTGCTCAGCATCCGGCAGCGGATTCGATGGGGGCGAAGGTGGGTTACCCGGCTTGTTCATGGGTGTTTATTGGGGCGTTAGGGTAACACAAGGCGTGCCCGGGCATAAGGGGAAAAATGACTTAAGGCCCAATCTACCCGAGCTATTTTTTGTTCAAACCACCGGCGTTTTCACCGGCTTGCCGGCGAAATGCAGAAGCAGGTTTTCGATTTGTAAATTGCCCATCGCCGTGCGCGTTTCGTGGGTGGCGCTGGCAACGTGCGGCGTGAGCACCACATTGTCGAGGGCGAAGAATTCGGGCGGCACCTTCGGTTCATGCTCGAACACATCGAGTCCCGCGCCGGCGATTTTCTTTTCCTGCAGATAGTGCAGCACTACCTTCTCATCCACCACCGTGCCGCGCGCGACGTTGACCAGATAGCCTTGCGGCCCCAGCGCATCCAGCACTTGTGCGTTGACCAGCTTGTCGGTGTCGGCACCGCCGGGGGTGATGACCATCAGCACATCCGAGTTTTTTGCCAGCGTTACAGCGTCGGCGTCGTAGGCGAACGGCACATTTTTTTTGTTGCGATTGTGATAACGAATGGTCATGCCGAAGGCTTGCGCGCGTGTGGCGATGGCTTCACCGATGCGCCCGAGTCCGAGGATGCCGAGCGTTTTGCCGCCGATGGACGAGCCCAGCGGATAGGTTCCTTGCGCCTGCCACAAGCCCGCGCGCAGATACACCCCCGATTGCGGAATTTTGCGCAGCGTGTTCAACACCAGCGCCATCGCGCAATCGGCAACGCATTCGTTCAACGCGCCGGCGGTATTGGTGACGATGATGCCGCGCTTTTTTGCGGCATCGAGATCAATCTGATCGACGCCCACGCCGAAGTTCGAAATGATTTCCAGTTTGGGCAGTGCATCCATCAGCGCGGCGTCCACGTGCGAGTGGCCGGTATGCGCCAGCGCGCGCACACGCGGCGCGGCTTCTTTCAGTGCAGCGGCGCGGTCCTTCGCCTCGAATAGATTGATTGCGGAAAATTCCTGCACCAGTCGGTCGAAAGTGCCTTTGTGGCCTTTTGCGGTAATAACGAG
>JBEBHE010000328.1:0-5152 GCA_040081205.1 Burkholderiales bacterium
ACTGGGCTTTCGCAACGGCGGACAACTCGTGATGGTGGCGGCGGGCGGCACGGCAGGCGTATTTTTTATCCTGTCGGGCATTGCGTCCAACGTCAAACGCGATTTCAGCTTCCTGAATAAATTCATCATCGTCGGCGTGATCGTTGCGATGCTGGCGGTCGTGGCGAACATCTTCCTGCAAATGCCTGCGCTGAGCATGGCACTGTGCGCGGTGTTCATTATCCTGTCATCGGCGATCATCCTGTGGCAGATCAACAGCATTGTGAAAGGCGGCGAGACCAACTACATCTCGGCGACACTGACACTGTACATCGCCGTTTACAACATCTTCACCAGCCTGCTGCAAATATTGGGCATTGTTGGCGGTGACCGCGACTGATCGAAAGTTTTTTCGCGCGAGAAAAGGGCAGCCCGGGTTAGGCTGCCCTTTTTGTTTGGCAAGATCAGCCTCGATCAAACACCGCGATCGATTCCACGTGCGCGGTATGCGGAAACATATTCACCACGCCGGCGGCTGACAGCGTATAGCCCTGTTCATGCACCAGCATTGACGCGTCGCGCGCAAGCGTTGACGGATTGCATGATACATACACAATGCGCCGCGGCGGCGCAGCGACCAGCGATTTGACCAGTTCGGCAGCGCCATCGCGCGGCGGATCAATCAGCATGCGCTCAAAGCGGCCTGGCATACAAAGGGCCGCAAACGCGTCGGCGTTAATCTCGAACAGATTCATCGTACGATACTGCACACTTTCCGATAAGCCGTTATATGCAGCATTTTCAGTGGCACGTTTCACCAGCGATGCACTGCCTTCGACGCCCGTCACCAGTGCGCCGCGGCGCGCAATAGGCAACGAAAAATTGCCAATGCCGCAAAACATATCCGCCACCCGCTCGCCCGGTTGCGGCGCGAGTAACGCCAGTGCGCGATGCACCAGCACACGATTGACCTCGTGATTGACTTGCGTAAATTCAGTGGGGAAAAACGGCATTTTTACGCCGAATTCCGGTAGCGCATAATACAAATCCGCAGGCGCCGGTGGCCAGAATGGATGAGCGGTTTCCGGCCCCTTCGATTGCAAATAAATATGTACTTCGTACAGCTCGGCAAACGATTTGAACAACGCCTTGTCTGCATCCGACGGCGGCTCCAACACGCGAAACACCAGCACATCCACCGCGTCGCCGCAAGCGACTTCGATCTGAGGCATGCGCTCGCGAATGCTCAGGCCGCCAACCAGTTCACGCAACGGTGACAGCAGTTTTGAAATGCGCGGTGGCAGCACCTCACAGCTTGTCATGTCAGCCACAAAACTCGATTTCTTTTCGTGAAAGCCAATCAGCGATCCGCCCTTCTTGATCACGTAACGCGCGGTCATGCGCGCGCGGCGGCGGTAGCCCCACGTCGGCCCGTGTATCGGCGACAACATCTGACCGGCAGTCACCTTGCCGATGTGCCATAAGTTATCTTCTAGCACGCGCTGCTTGGCAGCAACTTGTGCCGGCGCATTGAGGTGCTGCAGGCTGCATCCGCCGCAACGCCCGAAGTTCACGCACTGCGGCGTAACGCGCTGCGAACTTTCATGCAGCACGTGCTGCACGTTGGCATTTTCGTAGCTGGGCTTTTTGCGATAGACCGAGGCGGTTACCGTCTCACCGGTCAATGCGCCGTCGATAAAGATAGTCTTACCGTCGCGTCGCGCAATGCCGCGCCCCTCGTGATCGAGGGATTCAATTTTGTAATTTTCCATTCGGCTCAGCGTCGCGGCGGAGTATTCAATGCGCCGCGATCACGGGTAGGTTAGATCAGATTATTCTCAGTTCGTCCATCGGCCCAAAAATGCCTTCCAATGCGGCTCGGTGGATTTTCCGAGCGTCTCGCGCACCAGCTCACACTGCACGCGATGCTGCTCCACCGTGAGCATGCCGCGCATTAACTGGAAACGCAGAAAAACCAGATAAGTATTCACGACATCGGTCTGACAGTAATTACTGATGTCGGCGAGCTTGCCCGCCTGATACGCGTCCCACACGTGCGCGCCCGACATGCCGAGCTTGCCGGGCAAGCCCATCAATTGCGCCAGATCATCCAGCGGCGCACTGGCGCGCGGCTGATACATTGCCAGCAAATCCATCAAATCGAGATGGCGCGAATGGTAGCGGCTGATGTAATTGTTCCATTTGAAGTCGCGGCTATCCTTGTGATCGCCCTCGCCCATGTCCCAATAGCGCGGCGCGCGCACGCCGTGCATCAATCCACGGTAGTGCAGCACTGGCAGATCAAAACCGCCGCCGTTCCACGACACAATCTGCGGCGTGTACTTTTCAATGCCATCGAAGAAGCGCTGAATGACTTCAGCTTCGCTCTCCCCGTTGGCGCCCAGCGACCAGACCTTGAAGTGATCGCGATCACGCAACGCGCACGAGATCACCAATACCCGATGCAAATGCAATTGAAGGAAATCGTTGCCCGTAGCCTGACGGCGCAATTGAAATGCCATCGTCGCCACGTCCGCATCGGAGAGATCATCACCCAAGTCATGCAGCACACGCAGACCCGCGACATCAGGCACCGTCTCGATGTCGAACACCAAAACAGGAGTCAAAAAATATCCTTTAAAAACAAATAGTTAAAAATACAATGCATTAACTATTTACGCGCCCAAGCGCCTGTGGCGTTCTGGTAATGCCAGCCGGCCTGCGCGCGATCGATCCAGCGCTGGCCGAAGGTGTTGCGTATATCACCTTCCCACTCGGGATGATTATTCGCACGCGCGATTTCGCGATAGAGCGATGCGCGATCCTGATTTTCGGCAGCAATCAAACCGTTCACTGCGGCACGTTGCGCCAGCGGCACGGCAGCCGGATCGCGCAGTGCGACATTGCCATCGCGTGTAAGTCCCACTGCCCCGCTGGCATATAGCGGCGCCAGCTCGCCGTGCCGCCGTTGCATGCTGCCTTGAATAGCCGCGATGCCCGGCGTGTTGATTTCGAGATTGGCTTGCGCGGCTGCCTGCCCTGCGCCCAGTAGCGCGGCACACAACAGCAATGATTTAAGAATAATGCTTTTCATGGAATGCTCCTTATTTAGCATCGGGCTTCGCACCCGTCGCTGGCGGCGTGGGAACGCCGCCTTTGAGTTGCCACACTTCGTCGATAATGCGGTCGGCAGCTTTTTCCGCCGCAGCTGCCGGAAAATAAATGTTGATGGTCACGCAGCCGGCGCCAATCGCACAGAGCGCGGCACCGCCCAGCAGTGCGCTGATCGCCACTCGCCTGTTCGTATTCGTTTGCAATTTCATATTGCTCCTGTGGCTTATGTTTTGTTCCGCCGCTATTGAACGATGGGCTTCACATTATCCTGCGTCACACGCTTCAAGCGATCCAGCAGTTCCTGCCAACTCACCTGGCGATTGTAGCCCATCACTGTGATCGCCGGGATGCCGCCGCCTTTGACGATCACATAACCTTGCGGCCTGTCCTCACCCTCTACCCCGCTCATTTCGCATACGCCATTTTGCAGCTTGCAGCCCCAGCCCAGCTTGTCGTAGCCAAACTGCTCAAAAAACCGCAGAAAGCTGCGCTGAATCGCTGCCGCCGCACCCGCGCCACCCAGCGCGCTGATGTTCTGCACTGCAGCCTGACTGATCTTGCGCGGATAATCACCGGCACTGCTTACCAGCCGCACATCGAATTTGACGGGCTGCCAATTCACCAGTTCCAGCCCCGAGATGCGCGCATCCACACGCCCCGTCATATTTCCGAATGAATAAGTGCGTGTCACCAGATCAAGATCAAGATGCCGCATCGCCACATCTGCCTGCACCCGCGGCGCTTTACCAAATATATCCAGCAACACCAGGTTTTTTGCCTCTATCGTGCCGTCAAATACGTTCAACGACAACGCGCCATCGACCCGCATCGTTGACTTGACGTGACGTACCATCGGCAGCGTCGCGTTCAGCGTGCCGTGCATCACCGGCAAGCCCAGCGCGGCAGTGAATTTGTCCATTGAAATACCGGCAACATTACCGGTAAATTGCCAGTTCCAGCTCTCGTCTCCCGCGCGCGCAACGAAATCACGTACATCGATATATCCATCCAGCAAAGGCACGCGGAGTTGTTTCAGATCAAAACGCATACCGTTCATGCCGAGCGGTATCGCGAATGCGCCTACCGGCATCTTCAACAACTCGCCGCCTTTCACTGTCACTGCAGCCTGCGTTTGCATATCCGCACGCCACGGCACGATTCCGTTAACCTCAAACAACGCAAAGCGGTGCTGCGTCTTGTCTTCAAACGACAGTCCCTCGAATTGCACATCAACGCGCTGCATGCCTTTCTCGTTCAATTGCAATTCAGCGGAAACGCGCCCGCCGGTGCGTAAATCCGAGAATGAAGTCCCTTGTAGAAAATGCTTGAATATCATTTCGTACAGCGTCGAAACGTCAATCGCTTTTGCGCTGACGATGCCCTCAGTTGTTTTTTTCGCCGCCAGATCATAGGCACCGGAAAACGCCGCATCACCGACACCCGGATAACGCAATGTGCCGCGCTCGACGCGCAATTGCTTCGCGTCCAACCTGCCTTCCGCGGATAATTGCTGATGCGCCGATTTCACGTACAACGGCTGCCAAAACGCCTCGCCGGCATTCCATGCCAGCGCTGCGCTCCAACGCAGGTCGTTGGCGGCTGGCTCGGCTTGCACATCAAGTGCGAAGCCGATTTTCTCACCTGCATGCAGACCGGCCGCGTCGCTAAAGCCAACGCCCGCCGCTGCCAGTTTGGCGGCAATGCGCCCTTCGCTGCTGTAGTGGATAACGCCGTTGATCACGCCAGCATTGATTTTTGGTATGTCGGGCGGCAGCCAAGGCAACAAGCGCTGCGCACGCCCGCCATCGATACGCACATTCAAATCATTGCCGCGCTTGCCGGGCCGCATATCCAACTGCCAAACCTCGTCCGGCGCGGGTTTGAGAACAACTTCCAGCACGCGCTTATCCGTGAGATAGCTGAACGACAGCGGAATTTTTTCGCCAATAGCCAGCACCCCATTGTCGCAGGCAATGCGCGTGCCCTCGAGCTTCAGCGCCTTGCAATCCAGTCTGATATTCTTCCAGGACTGCGTGCCGATGGTCATGGTGCCGATATC
>JBEBHE010000329.1:0-5141 GCA_040081205.1 Burkholderiales bacterium
CCAAAGTCCTTGAGTTGCTGGGCGGCATTTTTCATGATGTCCCAGTCACTGGTGCTGCCCATGACAATACCGACGAGCGGCTTGCTCATAATTCATACTCCATCCGTTGTGCAAGGGCGCTATTTTAGCCCACGCCAGCGAGGGTTCCATCGATTTTCGTAATGGCCCTCATCACCGACCAGGGATAGTGTGCGTGCGTGATAAAATTTCTTTTGTAAACGCGTGTTTACGCAATGCAGCCCATCGCGTTCTCCAGGAGAAAATTTCCACATGACGACCCCACGTTCGGGTGCCGAACTCGCCGGCAAAATTGCCCTCGTCACCGGCGGTGCGCGCAACATCGGCCGCGCGATTTGCTGTGAACTGGCGGCGGGCGGCGCCACGGTGATGGTCAATGCCAACACCTCGGTTGATGCCGCCAAAGAAACGGTGGCGATGATCGAAGCCGCCGGCGGCAAAGCAGCGTTTCACACCGGCGACATCACACAGCCCGACGCGGTAAAAAAACTCGTCGCCGCCACGGTTGAACAATTCGGGCGCATCGACATGCTGGTAAGCAACGCGGCCATCCGCAAGGAAACGCCGCTGGAAAATATTTCCATCGACGAATGGCATCACGTGCTGTCGGTCGTGCTCGACGGCGCATTTCTGTGTTCGCAGGCGTGTGTGCCGCATCTGAGGCGTGCAGGCGGCGGCAGCATCGTCACCATCGGCGGCATGACCGGCCACAAAGGCGCGCGTAATCGTCCGCATGTGGTGGCCGCAAAATCCGGGTTGGTCGGCTTGGTCAAAGCGCTGGCGATGGATCTGGCCACCGACAACATCACGGTGAATTGCGTGGTGCCGGGCACCATCGTCACGCAACGAGGCATACCCGGCGCGCCCGAACGCCCAAAAGATCGCGATCACACGCCGCCCGCCGGCCGCCACGGCGAGCCGGAAGAAATCGCGGCGATGGTGCGCATGTTGTGCGGGCCGGGCTCACGCTATGTGACCGGACAGGCGATTCACGTCAACGGCGGCGGGTTTATGGCATGAAGGGCTTTCACGTCATAACTATTTGTTTTTATTCATTATTTTTTGCTTCCCCGGTAAGCGCGCAAAGCTATCCGACCAAGCCCGTGCGCATTGTCGTCGGCTTTCCCGCAGGCGCCGGTTCCGACATTGTGACGCGGCTGGTGACGCCGGGATTAAGCAAAGCGCTGGGCCAGTCATTCGTGGTGGATAACCGCGCGGGCGCGGCGGGCAACATCGGCGCCGAACTCGTGGCGCGCGCACCGGCTGACGGTTACACGCTGCTCACCATGACCGCGTCGCTGACCATCGGCCCAGCGTTGTCTCGCAAGCTGCCATTCGATGTGATCAAGGATTTCGATCCGGCGGTGCTGCTCGCCTCGGTGCCGTTTGTGTTGGTGGTGCATCCGGCGCTGCCAGTTACGTCCGTCAAGGCATTGGCCGCGCTGGCGAAAGCGCGTCCCGGCCAATTGACGTTTGCCTCGACGGGCCAAGGCAGCTCCCCTCATCTCACCGGCGAAATGCTGCGCATGCAGGCGGGCGTGAATCTGCTGCACATCCCGTACAAGGGTACGCCGCAAGCCACCACCGATCTGATTTCGGGACAAGTCACGATGATGTTCGCTAACACGCTGTCGGTATTGCCGAGCGTGCGCTCGCAGCGCCTGCGCGCGCTGGCCGTGACTAGCGCCAAACGGGCCGCGGCCGCGCCCGAGGTGCCGACCATGATTGAAGCCGGATACGAAGGGTTCGAATCCGGCACCTGGTTCGCACTGGCTGCCCCCGGTGGCACGCCACGCGACATCATTCAGCGCCTGAACATTGAAGCCAGCCGCGTGATCCAGCAGCCTGATGTGCGCGAGAAACTCGCCGCGCAGGGCGCGGAGCCGATGGCAGGCAACGTAGACCAAACCACGGCGTACGTGCGCAACGAAATTGCCAAGTGGGCGAAAGTGGTGAAGGCATCCGGGATCAAGGCGGAATAAATGGAAGTCACCCGCACACTGGCAAAATTTCTGGTGGCGTCGCGCAGTGACGAACTGCCGCGCGAGGTCGTGCATGAAGCCTCGCGTGCGTTGCTTAACTGGCTGGGCTGCGCCATCGGCGCCTCGCATCACGAAACGGTGAACAATGCCGTCGCGGCGATGCGGCCGTTCTTCGGCCCCGCGCAAGCGCAACTCGTGGGACGCCGCGAAAAAGCGGATGCACTGCGGGCCGCGCTGATTAACGGCATCAGCTCGCATGTGCTCGATTTCGACGATACCCACGCGCGCGCGGTGCATGTGAGCGCGCCGGTGTGGCCGGCCTTGCTCGCGTTTAGTGAGTGGCGCGCCGATCAACGCATTTCGGGCATGGAATTGATTCACGCCTTTGCGCTGGGCGTTGAAACCGAGGTACGCGTCGGCTTGTCGGTATTTCCCGAGCACTACGACGTGGGCTACCACATCACCGGCACCGCCGGCGTGTTCGGGGCCGCCGCGGCCATCGGCAAGCTGCTGAATTTAAATGAGCCGCAAATGACCTGGGCACTCGGCATCGCCGCCACGCAATCGGCGGGCCTGCGCGAAATGTTCGGTTCGATGTGCAAGAGCTTTCACCCGGGAAGCGCTGCGCACAACGGCTTTGCGGCGGCATTGCTGGCACAACAGAATTTCACCAGCGCCGAAGCCGGCATCGAAGGCAAACGCGGTTTTGCCCATGTGATGTCGAGCCGGTTTGATCCAAACGTGATCACCGGCGGGCTTGGCAAAAGTTATGAACTGTCGCGCAACATGTACAAGCCGTTCGCCTGCGGGCTGGTGGTGCATGCCGCCATCGACGGCTGTTTGCAACTAAAGCGCGAACTGGGTTTGCGCGGCGATGAAATTAAACGCATCTCATTGCGCGTCAATCCACTGGTGCTCGAACTCACCGGCAACAAAAAGCCCGTGGACGGTCTTCAAGGGAAGTTCAGCGTGTTTCACGCCTGCGCGGCAGCCATCGTGTGCGGCGCGGCATTGGAGGCGCAGTTCGCCGACGCGGTTGTTCGTGATGCGGCAGTGATCGCCGTGCGCGACAAAATCGACGCTACCGCTGACGCGTCCATCCACAAACTCGAGGCGCACGTGCGCATGGAGCTTGCCGATGGCCGCGTGCTGGATAAACATGTGCCGCGCGCGCTCGGCAGCACCGAGCGGCCAATGAGCGACGCCGATCTCGAACAAAAATTTCGCGGACTGGTGGAAGGTGTGATTCCCGCAACGCAAGCACAGCAATTGATTAATCTTTGCTGGCAATTTGCGACGCTGCCCGATGCGGCGCAATTGCCTCGCGCCACGGCATCCTCATAATTATTTGTTTTTAAACGACTATTTGGAGCGCTTTCATGGCCAAAAAATCACCGCCCGATGCCTCTCCTGTGATGAAAGGGCTTGCGACGTACATTTCACAAGCCACCAAAAAACCGATGCCGAAGGAAGTCGTCGAACGCACCAAGCATCATCTGCTCGACACCCTCGCGGCCATGGTTTCCGGCTCGCGCCTGCCGCCAGGCCGCGCGGCGATTTCGTATATCAAAACCCTCGGCGGCACCAAACAGTCGGTGGTCATCGGCAGCAAGTTTGTCACCACGGCGGAACACGCCGCGCTCGCCAACGGCATGCTGGCGCACGCGGACGAGACCGACGACTCACACGCGCCTTCGCTCACGCATCCCGGCTGCGGCGTGGTGCCTGCTGCGCTGGCGATGGGCGAGCGCGAGCGCAGCAACGGCACGCAGCTCTTGCGTGCAGTGGCGCTGGGCTACGATGTGGGCAGCCGCCTGTCGCTATCACTGCATGCGCATGATTTTCGCGAAGCCGGCCACTCGACGCACAGCTTCGGTCCTATGTTCGGCGCCGCAGCGGCGGCCGGTTCGCTCGCGAAATTGAACTACGATCAGTGTCGGCATTTGTTGTCTTACACCGTGCAGCAGGCGTCGGGCGTGTCATGCTGGATGCGCGATGAAGAACACATCGAAAAAGCCTTCGATTTCGGCGGCATGCCTGCGCGTAACGGCACCGCGGCAGCAGCGATGGTGTCGCACGGCTTTACCGGCGTGGAAGATGCGCTGTCGGGCGAACGTAATTTCTTCCACGCTTACAACGAAGAACGCCGCATCGGCAAACCGCCGATACCGGAACGGCTGATCGAAGAACTGGGTTCGCGTTATGAAGTCATGCGCACCAACATCAAGCGCTGGTCGGTGGGCTCACCGATTCAGGCGCCGCTCGACGGGTTGCTGGAATTGATTCGCGCCAACAATGTGCCCGCGGATCAGGTGGAAAAGCTTACCGTGCGCGTCGCGCACCAAGGTGCGAATACCACCGACAACCGTCACATGCCCGACATCTGCATGCAGCATATGTGCGCGGTGATGCTGATCGACGGCATCGTTACTTTCGAATCCGCGCACGATGAAAAGCGCATGAAAAATCCGAAAGTGCTCGCCGTGCGCAGCCGCGTCACACTGCTGGGCGACGACGAAATGGCCGCTGCGATGCCCGCGCGCCAGTGCCGCTTGTCACTCAAACTGAAAGATGGCCGTGAACTCAACATTCACGTCAAAGCGGTGCTCGGCACCGCGCAAAATCCGATGACCCGCGCGCAAGTTGATGAGAAGTGTTATCACTTGATGGCGCCGATTCTCGGCAAGGCCCGTACACGCAAGCTGTGTGATGTGGTGTGGACTATCGAGAAGCTCAAGGATGTGCGGCAGTTGCGGCCTTTGTTGACGGCCTGATGTAGAGACATACCTGTCGCCAACCCTTAGATAGGGGCAAAAAAATTTAGAGTGCGGCGGCAAGCCGCCGCTTTCAGCACCGGGCATGCAGCGGAACACTGAAGCGGGAGCGAGTTCCCGCACTCCAAATAGTTCTTTCCCTTACATCCACCCTCGACCGCACCGGGGGAAACGGGTATAAGCATCGCCACTCGATCAATCAGGGGGCACTTTGTCTACACCACCAACCACACTCGAAGCACAAGACGAAAACGGAGCGCTGATCGCGCACCCGTTTGAATCCTTGCGCGATATTGACGGCCTCGGCGCCGTGGGCTGGCGCTCCGAGGCGGGCTTGCCGCCACCCAAGCGTGTCGTGCTTATCGAC
>JBEBHE010000054.1:0-18809 GCA_040081205.1 Burkholderiales bacterium
CTTATTGGGGTTTGATTCCAGCCGCTTTGACCACTTTGCCCCACTGCGCATATTCCTGTTTGAGCAGCGCGGCGAAGGCTTCCGGCGTTGAGCCGATGGCTTCCACCGCGAGTGCGGCCATGCGCTCTTTGGTTTCCGGCGCAGCCAGTGCACGCAAGGTATCGCTGCGCAGTTTAGTCACCAGCGCGCGCGGCAAGCCTGCGGGGCCAAGCACGCCATACCAGCCCGAGGTGTTGAATTGCAGGCCGCTTTCAGCCACCGTAGGCAGATCGGGCAACAACGTCGAACGCTTGTCGCCGCCCACCGCCAGCGCGCGCAGTCGGCCGGCTTTCACTTGCGGCAGCGCCGCCGATAAACCATTGAACATCATGTTGACTTCACCAGCGAGCAGCGCCGTCATGCCCGGCCCTGCGCCTTTGTACGGCACGTGCGTGATCTTGACGCCTGCCGCAAGACTAAACAATTCGCCGGCCATGTGGATGCCGACGCCGGTGCCGCCGGACGCAAAGTTGAGTTTGCCCGGTTGTGACTTCGCTAAATCGATCAACTCCTTCACCGATTTCACCGGCAGACTCGGATGCACCAGCAGCACGTAAGGCGCCGATGCGGCCAGCGTTATCGGCGTGAAATCCTTGTTGGTGTCGTACGGCACTGACTTCACCAGATGCGGCACAATCGCCAGCGGACCGGAAAATCCCATCAGCAGCGTGTAACCGTCGGGCGCGGATTTCGCCACGATTTCCGCGCCGATCAAGCCAGCCGCACCCGCGCGGTTGTCGACCACGATCTGCTGACCGAGCATGTCGCCGAGACTGATGCCGATCGCACGCGCAATCACATCGACCGGCCCGCCCGCCGACGACGGCGCGATCATGCGTATCGGTCGATTCGGGTAACCGCTGGTTTGCGCAGCTGCAAGTGTGCTGAACACCACGCCAGCGGCCAGGCATACTATGTTTTGCAATGCTTTCATGCGGATCCTCTGAATTCGAATTGGTGCGGCATGATACTACCCTCTCGCTCGGCTATGCTGGCGAGGGGTGCGTGATAAGAAACGGTGGCAGTAAGTCGCCGCTGCGCTGCCACTTCGAAAAATCATCGGCAGTATCCAGATCAAACGCCAGCGCAGGATTCACGCAAGTCAATGCGCGCGCGCCGCGTGATTCCGATAACGCCACATGCTGTGCAAAACTGTTTGCGCCAAACGCAAACTCACGCACGCTTGCATCGACCAGCAAAGCATTGGTGCCTGCGCCGTGACGGTCGGGCGCTATCACATCGTCTGCAGCGGAATTCGACAATGCTGCCATCGACTGCAATGCCGCAACATCCAACCGCGGTAAATCGCAAGGCAAAATCAGCAAGTGTTGCGCGCCGAGTGCCTCGGCATGTGCGGCACCTTGCGCCAAGGCGGCGTTTAACCCTTGTGCCGGTGCGCGCTCCAGCAACGTTATTGCGCCTGCCTCTTGTGCCAGCGCAAGTGTGTGCACGCACGGGCTTACCACCACGCAGCGTTGCGCATCACCCAGCCATTCACACGCGATGCGTAGCGTTCTAGCAAGCAACCAGCAGTTGAGTTCGCCGCGCGCGCGTTCACTCAATATGGGACTAAGACGCGACTTTCCAGTGTTCACGCCTCGATGCGGCATCACGACATATAAATATTTGTTTTTATTCACTATTTTATATTTCGCACCAATTGAATCACACACTGTGCCAACGCTGCGCTTTTGCGCCGATTGTTCATCAGCGTATCGGTGACCAGCACGCGTTTGCCCAAGCGCTCAATCGCATTGGACAACCTGGCATCCTGCTGATCAATCACCCAATGATCCACCAAGTTGCCGTAGTGCCGCGCGATCTCCAGCGCGCCTGGTTTGATGCCCAGTTCGCGCATCATTTTTGCGGCAGGGCCTTTGACCGCAGCGCCGCCAATGATCGGTGATACCGCCACCACCGGAAAGTTGCGCGCCCGAGTTGGCGATAGCCACGCGCGTATTGCCGGCACGCTCATGATGGGCGCGATGCTCACGTACGGATTCGAAGGGCAGATCACCACCGCGTCCACGCGCCCGCGCAACACGCGAGCAAGCGTATCGGGTACGCGCGCATTGCGCGCACCGGCAAAACGAAACCCGGTCACACGCGGCACGCAGCGTTGCCGCACAAAGTAATCCTGAAACGCGAGTTCTCCCGATTTTGTTTTTACGCGGGTACGCACCGGCGTCTCGCTCATCGGCAATATCGCGTGCTTGATGCCGAAGCGAGCGGCGAGATCACGCGTGACCTGCGACAACGAATCACCGCGCCGTAACGCTTCGCGGCGCAGCACATGCACCGCCAGATCGCGATCACCCAACTGAAACCAATCCTCGCCGTCCAAGCGTTTCAGTTCACGCATGAATTGCCACGTTTCCCCTGAGCGGCCCCAACCCAATTTGGGATTGTTTACCCCGGCCAGCGTGTACATCACGGTATCGAGGTCGGGGCAGATCGTGAATCCCAGATGCTCGAAATCATCGCCGGTGTTTACGACGATGGTGAGTTCTTTCGGAGACAACACCGCCGCCAGCCCCACCGCGAGCTTCGCGCCGCCCACACCACCCGCGAGCGCGACGATCATCGAAACAAATCCTCCGCTTCCGGGCGCAGCAGCGCTTTGACCGAACCTTCACACTTCGCATAAGGAAATCCGCGCACGAGTACCGCGGGCGTGCCTTCGTCCGCCTGCCCCATAACAAGTGATGCAGCAGCAGCCAGTTCATCGGCAGCCGCCACTTGGGTCACTTGCAAGGTGCGCCCTTCGCGATCGTTTTTACCGCGCAAATCCACCAGCGCTGGCATCCCGGCAACGCCGATGGCTGTGCCGGTGACGCCGTTGCGCCATGCGCGCCCGAAGCTATCGATAATCAGCACGCCCACCTCCGCACCGGTTGCCGCACGCAATTCGTCACGCAATTTACGCGCAGAGGCATCAGGGTCTTCAGGCAGCAGTAGTACCGCTTCGTCGCCGCCCGGCACGTTGGATTGATCGATGCCTGCGTTCGCCATCACGAAGCCGAGCTTGTGTTCAACGATGATCACACCGGGTTTGACGCGCAGCACCTTGCGTGATTCACGCAGCATGAGTTCCACGATACGCGGATCTTTGCCGGCTTCGCGGGCAATATCCAGCGCACGGGAGGATGGCGTCACATCGCTTACCGTAAATAAACGACCCTCGGCCTTGGAAACGATTTTTTGCGCCAGCACTAACACGTCCCCCACTTGCAGCGTCATGCCCGCTCGTGCAATGGCAACCACCAGTAAATCGCACAGGGCCGCGTGCGGCGTTACTTCCGGGATGCCGGGCAGTGCAATGAGTTTGAGTTCGCGCACGAACCAGTGACTTTCGGCCCGTTAGTCGCGCGGGATGCCGGTAATACGAATCCCCGAACCCACGACCTTGTAACACTTGTTGATCGCGATCAGCACCGAGGTCAACGCTTCCGTCGCAACCGAATTGGCGAGCGCCCCCGCATGCCACGCACGCAAGCCCGCGTCGCGCGCGAGACTGATAACAACCTCGCGTGAATCGGCATCATCGCCGCATACCAACACGTCACAATCGATTTCATGTGTGGCGTCTTTCAAGTGTGTGGCGGAAACATTCTGAAATGCCGAAACCACTTTCACCACCGCGCCAAGACGACGTTGCAGCGCAACGACTGCTGATTCGCCATTGGCCAATTGCACGCGATCCACCTTGGGCGGCACGAGCGGCACGGTGACATCAACGAGAATTTTTCCGGCGAGTTGCGCGGCAACACTTTCCGCCGTGGCAAGTTGCGCCGGGTAAGGAACGGCGAGCACCACCAGCGAGCACTGCGCTGCTTCGATATTGCTTGCGCCACGCACAAACACTTTGCTGTCGAGCAATTGATTTAATTCCGCAGCGCTCGCCGACGCTTTGCCAGCATCACGCGAGCCGATTACCACATCGTGTCCTGCCAGCGCCCAACGATAGGCCAGCCCGCTGCCTTCCTTGCCGCTGCCGCCGAGTATGCCGATGTTCATGCAGCCACCTTCTCTTTTTGAATCGATACCGGCACCGTTTCCAGCGCCGGTGCCGCTTGCGCAGCAGCACGCCGCTCTGCTGCCGCCGCACCATACAACGTGGTGCGCTGCTGCGGCACGCGTCCAGCGGCACGAATCATGGCTTCCATGCGCGCAGGCGGCATTTCCTGTCCGTGCTGCGTGCCGGCCGCGCGTGAAATACTTTCGTTCATCAGCGTGCCGCCGAGGTCGTTGACGCCGGCGGCAAGGCACGCAGCGACGCCGGCTTCGCCCATCTTCACCCACGACACTTGTATGTTCTGAATCACCGGATGCAGCACCAGCCGCGCCACGGCGTGCATCAAGATCGCTTCGCGCGATGTCGGGCCTTTGCGCGCGCGGCCCTGCTGATACACCGGCGCGCCCATATGCACGAACGGCAGCGGAATGAATTCGGTGAAGCCGCCGGTTTTTTCCTGCAACGCGCGTACGCGCAGCAGGTGGCGCGCCCAGTGCACGGGCTGTTCGACATGGCCGAACATAATGGTGGCGGTAGAGCGTAGTCCCAGCCCGTGCGCGGTTTGCATCACGTCAAGCCACTCGTCGGTCGTCACTTTGTCGGGACAAATCACCTGCCGGACTTCATCATCGAGAATTTCCGCCGCGGTGCCGGGCAGGCTGTTCAACCCGGCATCAATCAACCGTGACAGAAAATCTCGCACCGGCATGCCCAATGTTTGCGCGCCGTGCATCACTTCGAGCGGCGTGAACGCATGCACATGGATGCCGGGCGCGGCACGTTTCACCGCACGCAGAATACCGAGGTACGTGTCGCCGGTGTACGACGGATGTATACCGCCCTGCATGCACACTTCGGTCGCGCCGCGTGACCACGCTTCGGCCACGCGCCGCTCGATTTCTTCGAGCGATAAATCATAAGGCTCGCCGCGCAGCGACGCGCTGTGACGGCCCTTGGAAAACGCGCAGAAGGTGCAGCGATAGGCGCAGATGTTGGTGTAGTTGATATTGCGGTTCACCACGTAGCGCACGGTGTCGCCGACGGTTTGTTGGCGCAACTCGTCGGCGGCAGCGCAGATGTCGTGAAATTCTGCGCCGCGTGCCGCGAACAAGTTCGCTATGCTCTCTTCTGTTAATGCATTGTAATTATTTGTTTTTATTAAGTATTTTTTACTGGGCCATGATGCAATTACCGGCAGTGCCAAGCCCGGCGACCAGCCGTCCGCGCGCGCGTAACCGCCGGAATCACTGGCGCGAATGATCGCTGTGGCAATCGCTTTGTCGTGCCACTTCGCCGCCTCGCGGACATACGCCGGATAACTCGGCAACCGAGCCACCAGTTCCTTGCCGCGCGACGCTGTCACGTCACACAATGCTTCAACGTCAGGCCACGGCGCTTCCGGGTTCACATGATCCGGCGTCACCGGTGACACGCCGCCCCAGTCGTTGATGCCGGCGTCGAGCAATTCGCCCAAATCACCCTGCCGATCCGTGCTCAGATTCGGCGGCGCCTGTATGTTCATCTCCGCACCCAAAATCAACCGCGCAACGGCGATGGTCCACAGCAATTCCTCGTGCGGCGCGTGCGGCGCATCCGCCATGCGCGTGTCCGGCTTCGCGCGGAAATTCTGGATGATGACTTCCTGAATATGGCCATAGCGCTGATGCAGATCGTGAATCGCCAGCAATGCATCAATGCGCTCCTGCCGCGTTTCGCCGATGCCGATGAGAATACCGGTGGTAAACGGGATTTTCAGTTCGCCCGCGAGTCGCAGCACTTCGAGCCGTGCCGCCGGATGTTTGTCGGGTGAACCAAAATGCGGTCCGCCTTTTTCGCATAAGCGCTCCGATGTGCTTTCCAGCATCAGGCCCTGTGATGCACTCACCTCGCGCAACCGCAACATTTCCTCACGCGTCATCACGCCGGGGTTCACGTGCGGCAACAGCGTGGTTTCACTTAGCACCAGCGAACACATCGCATGCAGATAGTCGATGGTAGTGGTGTAACCGAGCGCGGCAAGTTCTTCGCGTGCGGCCTTGTAGCGCAACTCGGGTTTATCGCCGAGGGTAAACAGCGCTTCGGTACAGCCTGCCGCTTGTCCTGCTTTGGCGATATCCAACACTTCGTTCGGCGTCAGATAAGTCTGAACACCTCGTTGTGGCAAGCGCGCGAAAGTGCAGTAGTTGCACACATCACGGCACAGCCGCGTCAGTGGGATGAACACCTTGCGCGAGTAGGAGACAAGCAGCCCATGGCCTGTGTCGCGCAGGTGCGCGCCTTCGGGCATGAGTTCCGACGCATTGGCCGCAAGCCATGCACTCATGCGAATACGCTCACGCGCCATGAAACCACCATGCGGGGTGTGCGCCGATGAGCGCAGCCATGCGTGCATAGCCGACGCCGTTGGGATGCGCGCCGTCGCCGCACATTATGGCACGCTGATAATCCGCGTCGGCCGCAAGCGCGCCCAACACATCGATGCAGGACACGTTCAAATTCGCCGCCTCGCGCGCGTACGCCTCAGCGAGGCGCTGGATACGTGTATTGTGTTGCGCGTCGGCGACCGGCGGTGGTCCCACCAGCAACACCTTGTGCCTGCTCGCGCCCTTGAGCAGGGCGCGTAGATTGTCGAGGGATTCTTCAAACCCCACGCGGGGTTGCCCGTTTTCGATCATCGTGTCGTTTACACCGCATGAAAACACCACGCGGCCGTCGCAGCCCGAGGGCAAGCGGCGCGCGCACTCGGTATGCCATCGCTCGCGAAGGTCACGGCTGGTATCACGCCGCACGCCGAGATTGTAGTAAGTCATCGGCGTTCCCGACTGGCAAGCCGCCGCGCACAATCGCCCAACCCAACCCAGTGCGGTTTCGTCGCCGGTGCCGTTGACAAAGGAATCTCCGACAAAACAAATGCGGATATCTGGGGTCACGTCGCGACGTTTGACCGGCGTTACTGCAGCTTGACGCCCGTTACCTTCACCACCTCCGCCCACGTCTTCGCATCCTGTTCCATCACGCGCTGCATCACGTCCGGACTTTGCTTCATCGCTTCGGCGGCATTGGTGAGAAAAATTTCCTTCGCCTTCGGCGCATCAACGGCTTTGGCGAATTCGGCATTCAGCCGGTCAATGACGGCGCGCGGCGTGTTTGCGGGCGCCAGCACGCCGGCGATGACCGCGGCATCCACGCCTTTCACCGTTTCGCCCAGCGCAGGAATGTCGGGCAGGGCTGTAGCGCGTTTGTCAGCGGTGAGGCCGATGGCGACGAGCTTTTTGCTTTTCACGTGTTCGAGTACGGCGGGAATGGTGTTGATGATCAACGACAGCTCGCCGGTCATCAGCGACACGGTGGAGGTGGTGCCGCCCTTGTAGTTGACCGAGGTTAGATCGATGCCAGCGCGGGTGCGGAATTTTTCCGCGGCCAGATGTGTCACCGTGCCCGCGCCGGAGTTGCCGCAGGTGATACCGGGGCTTTTCTTGGCCAGCGCAATGAGTTCTTTGGCATTTCTAACGCCCACGGATGGGTGCGCTGCCATGATCAGCGGCGAGACCGACACCGGCGCCACGGCGATAAGGTCACGCGCATGGTTGAACGCGAGCTTGGTATAGAGCGACGGCATAATGGCGTGCGTGGATAAATCGGTGAGCAACAGGGTGTAGCCATCGGCGGGTGACTTGGCCACGAATTCCGCCGCGATGGTGGTACCCGCGCCGGGACGGTTTTCAACAATGACCTGCTGACCCACGGCGCGTGAGATTTCCGCCGCCGTCACGCGCGCAAAGGTGTCGGTAGCGCCGCCCGGCGCGAACGCCACGATCAGGCGTACGGGTTTAGCCGGAAAAGTTTGCGCTACCGCCGGCGCGCTGAGTGCCAGCGCCACAAATGCGACCAAGTATTTGTTTTTAAACATATTTCCTCCGTATCTATTTTTTTGCCATCGCAGGCAATACATCGGCAATGAACTGCGCCAACTGCGCTACCTGATCCTCACCGACTAAACGTATACACAGATCGGTCACGCCCGCCGCTTCGTAGCGCTTGAGCACGTCGATCACCGCCACCGCCGGCCCCAAACCCATCATGCCACGGAAGTTCACGCCGCCGCCGTAGTACTTTTCGAGGAAGTCGCGGGTCATCGACTCGGCTTTTGCCACGTCGCTTTCGAGCCGTATGGTGGTGTAAACACATAGCGGAAAATCCGGCCGCGGGCGCGCGTGCTTTGCCATCGCTTCGGCGCACACCACGCGCAGTTGGCGGATATCATCTTCGTTAACATACGTGGTAATCACGCCATCGCCGAATTTGCCGACACGCTCAATCTGCGCCGGAATAATCTCGCCGCGATTGCCCGCAGTAACCAGCAGCGGCGGGCCTTCCACGTTCCACGGCAGCGGGCCGATGGTGTGGTCGGTGAGCTTGAAGCCGTTGCCTTCATACGTCACCGGATCGCCGCTCCACAGCTTGCGCCATACCGTCATGTGTTCTTCAAGGTCTTTCACGCGGCGCTTGTGTACTTGCCCGCAGGCTTCCCACTCGCGCACGATGGCGGGCATGCCCCAGCCCACGCCGAGTCCCAGCACCAGGCGGCCTTGTGAAATTTGATCGATATTGGCGAGCTGATGTGCCAGCACCGTGGGTTGGCGCAGCGCGGGCAGCAGGATGGCGGTGCCAAGCCGCGCGCGTTTGGTTATTGCGGCAACGTACGCGAGCGTGGTCAACGGCTCCAGCCGCGGTTTCGCCACCACGCTGTCGCCCACCCACACGTCCATATCCGCGTCGTCGCACATCCGCGCGATGGTCCAGCAATCTTCTACCGGCGGACGCCGTGCCGATTGTATGATGACGCCGCGGTGAGGCAGCAATACGCCGATACGCATGAAGGTTCGATCCAGATTCCACAAATGATTGCGGACTCTAATACAATCTGCGCTTTCAATCGAGCAAATCGGCAAATGCAATGCATATCATCGACACGCATACCACTTTCAGGGGCCGAGCGGGAAATGATCCTCGGTAGTAACGCTGCCAGACTGCCGAAACTTTAACCGCGTTCCAGACATCGTTCCGCGTAACGTTTGATAATGTTAGATATTTCTCCGGCGCACCTTACTCGGCATAATCGACCGGCAGCGCCGTGGTGTACTTGATACGCTCCATGGAGAAACTGGAACTGACATCGGACAGATCGGCGACCTTGATCAGCTTTTTGTATACCGTGTCATAACTTCGGATATCGGGCGTAACGACCTTGAGCAAGTAGTCAATATCACCGCTCATGCGGTGCAACTCCAATACTTCCGGAATGTCGCGAACGCCACGCGCGAACTTGTCCAACCATTGTGCGTTGTGCTGTTCCGTCTTGATTGCGACGAAAACCGTTACACCCACGCCCAGCTGCTCGGCATTGCAAAGTGCCTCACGGCGTTCGATCACCCCAGTCTGTTCGAGCCTCTGAATGCGCCGCCACGCCGGCGTTGGCGTCAGGTTAACTTGCAGGGCAATTTTCTCCAAAGGAAGACTAGAATCATCTTGTAGTATTTGAAGAATTTTTCGATCAATTTTGTCTAGTTTCATATAAATAGGGAATATTTTTGCGATGAACAAGATTATGCGCCTTTTGAACGCAAACCATTTGCGCACCACATGCGCTACATTAGGCGTATGAAAACACTCAGCCGTGTATGTGTTGAACATCCCGACACCGTGCTTGGCGTTTGGATTCAGTTGGCGTCTACAGCTACAGGCGACGCCAGCAGCAATGACGCATGTTGCGGTGTCGCGCGGATGCAAAATGCCCACTCTCGGACATAAGCGAAAGTGTTGTAACAAATTGAAATTTAAATTATTTTAATATAACGGCCATGATGCTAAACGCCATTCGCCATTCTTACTCAAATCGACGGATAAAATGACCATGATTTGCTCCCGCTGCTTCAAATATTTTTCCATGTTCATGCTGTTAGCGCTGACTATCGGTACCGTTCGCGCGCAGGACTGGCCATCCAAGCCGATTACGCTTGTAATGGGATATCCCGCAGGTTCGGGGCTTGATGTCGTCGCGCGCATCTTGCAGGAGCCGCTCGAAAAAGCGTTGAACACCAGGATCATCACCGACTACCGGGCCGGCGCAGGCGGCAATATCGGATCGGAGTATGTGTCGAGGGCGCGCGCCGATGGGTACACCATCCTGCTCGGTACTGCCGGGACTCACGGCATCAACGCCGCGCTGTACAGCAAGCTGTCATTTGATGTCGAAGCAGATTTTACGCCCATCGCGTCATTGATTGATGTAGCGAACGTGCTTAGCATCAACCCCAACGTTATAGATGTGAAGACGGTGCGGGAGTTCATTGACCACGTCAAGGCCAACCCCGGCAAATACAATTATGCCTCCAGTGGCAACGGCGCCAGCACGCATCTTGCCTTCGCGGAATTCAACACCAAAGCGGGGCTGACCATGACCCACGTGCCATACAAGAGTGCGCAAGCGATTCAGGGATTGCTGAAAGGCGATGTGTGCTGCACCTTCAATCAGGTGCAAACCATCGTTGGGCACTACCGTTCGGGCCGTGTACGTCTACTGGGGGTATCCTCCAAGGCGCGCGTGAGCGCAGTGCCAGAGATACCCACGGTCAGCGAAGCGGGCCTGCCCGGCTACGAAAGCACCACGTGGTTCGGGTTCTTTGGTCCCAAGGGTGTCGATCCGCAAATTGTGAGCGCAATCAATGGCGCCGTACGCAAAGCGCTGGAGATGCCCGCGGTGAGGCAAAGACTCACCGACCTTGGAAACACGCCGCGTATCGAAACCGCCGAGCAGTTCAGGGCAACAGTCAAGAACGATCGCGTGAAGTGGGCAACCGTCGTCAAGTCGACGGGCGCGAGCGTCGATTAAAGTAAACGGAAGCCAGCATGAACAAACGCGCCAGAGTATTAGCGGCCATTCGCGGTGAGCCGGTTGATCGGGTACCGGTCAGTTTTTGGCTGCACAATTATGCCTCGGAGTATTCGGCGCAGGCGCTGACCGACGAAACGGTGCGGCTGTATCAGGCATTTGACTGGGACTTCCTCAAGCCGCAATCGCGCGCGAGTTGTTTCGCCGAGATGTGGGGTGGGCAGATCGAATCCTCTACGCAACAGACTGTCAAACCCACAACGAAATGCTACGCCTTGCACGAAGCGCGCGAACTCGGCACGCTGCAAGCGGCCGATGCGTCCAAGGGCGCGCTCGCAGAACAGTTGCAGGCCATGCTGGCGATTCGCACGGCGGTGGGTTCCGATGTGCCCATCGTCGCCACGATATTCGCGCCGCTCATGGTGGCCACCTATCTGTTGCCGGGCGGGCGCAATGAAGTGCTGCGGCTGTTGCGCGAGGACCCGGCGGCGCTGGAGCACGGACTTGCCGCAATCGGCGCGACACTGGCCGACTATGCGCGCAATTGTGTCACAGCCGGCATCGACGGCATTTTCTACGCAACCACAGTTGCTACCGAGCCCCTGTTAACTGCTGCCGAATGCCGCCGCTTTCAGCGACCGTACGATCTCGCGATCCTTGAAGCGGCCGCGGCAGCGCCGTTTAACATCATGCATGTATGCGGCGACAACACCCGCTTCGATGAGTTTGTAGACTATCCGGTGTCTGTATTCAGTTGGGCGACAACACCCGGCAATCCCACGCTGGTGGCAGCACGCGAGCTCACGGGGCGCGCGGTGCTGGGCGGCTTGCCGGGCAAGCCGCAGATTGGCAGCATGCGCCCGGAAGCGCTGGTGGAAAGCGCGCGTGTATCCATCGCGCAGACCAAAGGGCGTAAGCACCTGCTCGGTCCGGACTGCTCGATTAACCCCGGCACACCGGATCCACTATTGCATGCGGTGAGTGCAGCGGTAGCGCGAATGGCGTAGTGCTACAAGCTGATAGCAACGCAGCATTCAATCACGCCGTTCCCGTTCCTGAATGTGCCGCCACGCCACGCATCAGGTTATATTGCAGGGCAGTTTTCTTCAAAGAAGCGCGGGTGTTCTGAGGCTGAAATTCGGCGCTGTGCTGTTCTGCCTTGCAAATTCCGCTACGAATTTCAGGCTTAGGCTCTAGAATTATCTCGTTACATTCAAAAAATTTTCCGCTTAGTCTTGTCTAATATTGCATAAATATGGAATATTTTTGCAATATTCATGGGCATATGCTTTTTAAACGCAAGCCCTTTGCATGCCACATGAGTTACATTGAGATATGAAAACACTGTGCCGCGCCTTTACCGAACACCCCGCTTCTGTCGGCGAAACCTGGCGCGAACATGCCGCCACCGCTTTTGGATTCAGTTGGCGTCTGCAACTGGCCGCGTTAGCGGCACTGGTGCATGCCGTTTTCCCGTTTTTGTTCGTCAAAACAGCGAGCGCGCTGATCACCGCCCTGTACGGGCGCATGGTCACGCATCGCCGCACGCCGCCAGTGTCGGGCATATCGAAAGCGCAATAGATTTGGTGCAATAAGCGAGGCAATGAACAAGACCGAACGCATTAAAGCCGCACTGCGCGGAGAATCGCCTGATCGCCCGCCATATGGTTTCTGGACGCACCGGCCGGACATTGATCTAGATCCGGATCGTCTCGCTGAAGAGACGGCAGCATTCTGCGCGCGTCTCGATCTTGATTTCGTGAAATCGATGCCCAACGGGTTTTATTGTGTCGAGGACTGGGGCTGTGAATTGGATTTCAGCGAGGTCGCTCTCGGCGGTGTTGCAAAAGTTGTCCGCCCAGCCATCAGCGCACTCGGCGATTGGGGCACACTTGCGGCACTGAATCCTGCGCGGGGCGCTCTGGGGCGCGAACTACGGCATCTCTCGCAACTGGTGCTGCGCGTAGGCGCCGATGTTCCGGTTCTGGCAACGGTATTTTCTCCGCTGACCATCGCAAGTAAATTGTCCAACGGAGCCCACCGCACCCATCTTGCCAGCAACCCTGAGGCGGTGATGCCGGGGCTCGAAATCATTACTCATGCGACCTGTGAGTTCGTTCGCGCGGCTCTCGGTTGTGGTTGTGCCGGAATATTTTTTGCCACGCAGGATGCCACGCATCAGGCTTTCGACGAAGCGGCTTATCGACGCTATGCTGAACCGTACGACCGTCGCGTGTTGCAGGCCGCGCGTAACGCCGGCGGCTGGTTCAATGTCGTTCATATGCACGGTGATGATGTGATGTTCGACCTGCTGAAACAGTATCCAGTGGATGCGCTTAACTGGCATATAGGCGAAACGCCGCCTTCGATCGGCACTTACCGCAATAACGGCGGCAACCTTCCCATTCTCGGCGGCTTGCAGCGCGGCCACATCACCAGCCGTAATCTCTTAGCGATATATCGGGACGTCGAACAAACCATCGCGCAAACACAGGGCCATGGCATCATTATTGCGCCAGCGTGCGTCATTCGCCATCCTGTCGACGAAACGGTGTTGCAGGAAATCACGGCTAAAATCAAGGGCCTGGCGTGAAGTAATGCCGGCAGAAATGGTGCTCATCATGTTTAATCGCAATGCGCTTCGCACGTTCCTCGGTTCGGTAATGACGCTGCTTGGCGCTTGCGTTACTTTCCCGGTGCTTGCCGCCACAGCGTTCCCGAATAAGCCGATCCGCTTTATTGTTCCGTTTACGCCGGGGGGGTCGCAGGATGTAATTGCGCGGCTGGTCGGGCAGAAAGTGGCGGAGCGCCTCGGTCAGCAAATGGTGATCGACAATCGTACCGGCGCAGCGGGACTGATCGCTGCCGAATTGACTGCACGCGCCGCACCGGACGGCTACACCATTTTCATGGCGACCGCCGGTCCGGTAACCATCGCGTACAGTCTGCAACAGAAGCTCAACTATCAGCCGATGAAGGATTTCGCGCCGGTGATCCATCTGGTCGATACGCCGATGGCGTTGATCGCCGCAAATACGCTGGCAGCAAAGTCGGTGACCGAAGTGGTGTCGCTGGCAAAATCACGACCGGGTAATTACAACTATGCGTCAGTAGGCAACGGCAGCATTTCGCACCTGACGATGGAGTTGTTCAAGCAGCAGACGGGGCTAAACATCGTTCACGTGCCTTACAAGGGTGCGGTTCCCGCTTTTGTGGATTTGAGCAGCGGTCAGGTTCAACTCCTGTTCGTCACCACCGCCGCTGCGCATCCGCATGTGGTGGCGGGCCGGGCACGTATTCTGTCTGTCGCCTCGCGCAAGCGTGTCGCCACGTTCAGCAGTACCCCGACGCTGACGGAATCAGGCATTTCGGGACTGGAGGTGCCGGTATGGGCCGGTGTTTTGACCACGGCGGGCACCTCCAGGGCGATTATCGATCTCTTGTATAACGAAATGCGCAGCGCATTGCAATTGCCTGACGTGCGCCAGCGCCTGGATCAACTGGGTTCGGAAATCGTAGGCGATGGCCCGCAACTTTTTGCCAATCTGTTAACGGCGGATTTCGCGCGCTGGGCAAAGGTGATCAAGGGCGCGAATCTTAAGCTGGATTAGTGCTGCACGCGCACAGTAAACCTGATAGCAAGGGATACAACGCCATTGCGGTGGTGTCACCGATCTACGATAGCGCGACGGACAAATGAAGTTCGCGTGTTGACCCTTGCCCAGCCCGTTCACTTCCAATAATGTATTTTTTTGTAGTACAAGATCTGTCAATGGCGGTATCGCTGAGAATCCCGGGAAAAAACAGCGCGTCGCAACACTGGCGCGGGCGCGCGACATCACCGTTCATTCCTTCATGGTTGCCGCTATCGAAAACCTCCTGGTGGTAGAGGAAACGCGTGCCGCGTTTCTCGCCGAGGCGGAGAAGCGCGCCGCTCAATTCAGAAAAACGGGAAGGCCATCCCTGCTGATGAGGTATTTGATTTCCTGTGCAAGCGTGTGGAAGGCAAACCAGCGGTAAGGCCCAAGGCACGCAAACTTCCATGATTACCTTTTCGGACGGCGCACTACCAGATTAACGGCAGCGCACGGCTTATACCACCCCGCCGCCGCGCAACCCCGCAATCTCCGCTTCACTCTTCTTCAACACGCCGCGCAAAATCTCATCAGTATGCTGCCCCACCGCGGGCGGCGGTATCTCATGCTTGATCGGCGTTTCGGAAAAGCGCATCGGGCTCGCCACCAGCGGCACTTTGCCTGCCACCGCGTGCGGCAATTCGATTTTCAGACCGCGCGCGATGACCTGCGGCTCCTTGAATACTTCGGCAATGGTGTTGATCGGGCCGTTAGCGACACCGGCGTCGTCCAGTAACTTCACCCATTCCTGCGTGGTACGTTTTTCAAATATCTCGTTCAGCACGCGCGTCACTTCAACACGGTTTTTCACGCGGTCGCCGTTGGTGGCGAAGATCGGCTCTTTCAGCAGATGCGCGCAATCTGCGGCTTCACAGAACTTGTTAAACAGATTGTCATTGCCACAGGCGAGAATGACTGCGCCGTCTTTGGTTTTGAAGGTTTGATACGGCACGATGTTCGGATGTGCATTGCCGATGCGTGACGGCGATACCCCAGTCGCAAAATAATTCATCGCCTGATTGGCAAGGAAAGCCACCGTGGTATCGAGCAGCGCCACGTCGATCCACTGTCCCTTGCCGCTGACTGCGCGATGCGCGATGGCCGCACAGATCGCGATGGTGGCGTACATGCCAGTGGTCATGTCGATGATCGGGATACCCACACGCTGCGGCCCGGCACCGGGCAAGCCATCGGCTTCTCCAGTGATGCTCATCAGTCCGCCCATGCCCTGCGCCATGAAGTCGTAACCAGGGCGGTCTTTGTAGGGGCCGGTCTGACCGAAGCCGGTCACGGAGCAATAAATCAAACCGGGGTTCAGTTTTTTCAGGTCTTCATAACCCAGCCCGTAGCGCGCCAGATCGCCCACTTTATAGTTCTCCACCAGCACATCGCACCGCGTGGCCAGTTCGCGCACCAGTTGCTGGCCTTCGGCTTTGCTTAAGTTTACGGTGATCGATTTCTTGCCGCGATTGGCGGCGCAGAAATACGCGGACTCCTTTGTCTCATTGCCCTGCTCGTCTTTCAGAAAAGGCGGCGCGTAAGCGCGCGAATCGTCGCCCTTGCCGGGACGTTCAACCTTGATGACTTCCGCGCCGAGATCAGCGAGATTCTGCGCCGTCCACGGGCCTGCGAGCACGCGTGAAAGGTCGAGTACTTTTATGTGAGATAACGGTCCTGACATTTACTTTTCCTGTTTTCTACTTTTCAATCCACTTGAATGTTGGCGCTCTTCGCCACCTTGGCCCACTTGGCGATTTCCACTTTGACGAAGGCCGCCATGTCTTTCGAATTGGCTGGCCCCAGTACTGCACCCTGCGATGCCCACACGGTTTTCAGTTCTGTTGCAGCGAGCGCCTTGGCTGTCTCGGCGACCATGCGGTCGTTCACGGCCTGCGGCGAACCGGCGACGGCCCACAACGCGTACCACGTCGAGACTTCATAGCCTTTCAACCCTGCTTCGGCCGCGGTCGGCACGAAAGGAATCGCAGCAGAACGCGACTTCGCGGCCACTGCCAACGGCATGGTCAATCCGGACTTGATGTATTGCGCCGACGAGCCCAGGCCATCGAACATCACATCGATCTGTTGTCCGCTCAACAAATCCTGCAGCGCGGGGCCCGCACCTTTGAAGGGCACATGCGCAATGTCCACACCCGCGGCAATCTTGAACAGCTCACCGGCCAGATGATGCGAGGTGCCACTGCCCGCGGAAGCGTAATTCAGTTTGCCCGGATTTTTTTTTGCCAACGCAATGAACGACGCCAGATCGGCTTCCTTGATGCGCTTGGGAGTAACCACGATGACCTGCGGCACCACGGCCACCACTGCCAGCGGCGTGAAATCCTTTTCAAGGTTGTAATCGAGCTTTTTGTAAACACTAGGCGCAATCGCGTGATGCACCGCGCCCATGAAATAGGTGTAGCCGTCCTTTGCCGCGCGCGCCGCGATTCCGGCGCCCAGATTGCCGCCGGCGCCGCCGCGATTGTCGTTGACGATCTGCTTGCCAAGTTGCCTGGAGAGAATGGCCCCCAATGGGCGCGCGAAAGCGTCGGTGCCGCCGCCTGCGGGAAACGGCACCACCATCGTAATCGGTTTTGCGGGCCATTCCTGCGCCACCGCCTGCGTTGCGAATGCACCACAACATGCGAGCGCAACGATTGAACATATTCTCATGGGATCTCCTCCGGGAATTGAGTTTTGATTTTGGGCTGGTGCAGCCAAACGCCGGGGCGCAAGTATACTACATGCCAGAATACCGATTAAAAACAAATAGTTAAGAATTAACCTTGATCAACGCCCAGTGAATCGCGGCTTCTTTTTCTGTATAAACGCGTCGTAACCGGCGCGAAAATCCTCGGTCTCAAAGTAGGCAAAGCTGTCGTCGATTTCCTGCGGGGTAAGCGGCTCGGCCTGCGGCGTCAATCTGCGGATAAATTGCTTGTGCCAACGCGCGACCAGTGGTGCGCCCGCGCAGATACGCTCGACAGTCGCGTGCGTTTCCGCGGCGAGTTGGGCATCGGCGACTACGCGTGTGAGCAGTCCTTTGGCGAAGGCTTCGTGCGCGTCCCATACGCGTCCCTCTATCAGCATTTCCAATGCGGCGGCGCGGCCCACTACCGGCAGCACCGCTGCCAGTTCATCGTACGCAATCGAAAATCCGAGGCGGTTGATCGGCACGCCAAAGCGCCCGGACTCGCCGGCGATTCTGAGATCGCACTGGCAGGCGATTTCAAGCCCGCCGCCGACGGCCGGCCCGTGAATCATCGCCACCACCGGATGGCGGCATTCGGCGACCGCCTGCAGCGCGCCAAAAACATGCTCACGGTGATACACGATGCCCTGCTCGCGCGTGCTGCGCACCGTGGCAAATTCGGCAATGTCAGCGCCGGCAGCGAAGGCTTTGTCGCCCGCGCCGCGCAGCACAATGCAACGCAGCGCGTCGTCGGCCGACAGCTCGCGCATCACGCGCGCCAGTTCGCGCCACATCGCAACCGTCAGCGCATTGAGCTTGTCGGCATGGTCAATCGACACCGTAACCACAACGCCGTCACGCGCCGTATCAATTCGCCCCGTCACGGCATTGCTCGCCGATTCACCGTCGCTACCCTGTTTATTGATGCGAGAACAGCTTCTTGCCCGCCACTGGCAGCTTCGCCATCAAAATATCGCCCGACAGTGACTCGGTGATGTACAGCGTTTTCAGATCGGGGCCGCCTGCGGCAATATTCGCCAGATGGTGATGTTTATGATCGGGCGAATGAATCAGATGCGTGGGCAGCATGTTTGAATCAAAGCGCCAGATGCCGACGCCCAACTGGCACACCAGCAAGCCGTTCTCCGAATCCATTTCGATGCCGTCCGGACCACCCACGCCGCCGGACAATTGCACCGCGACGCCGGTTTTGGAAACGTTGCCGTCGGCCATGATCGGCAGCCGCCAGATTTGCTGCGAGCGTGTCACGCCGACGTAGCAATGTTTGTCGGTGGTGGAAAGCGTGATGCCGTTGGGGCTGGGCAGGTTATCGCACAGGCGATCCAGCCGCCCGCTCATCGATAAACGGAACACGCGGCCCGTCGGATCGGCAATGCCGGTCTGGCCCTGATCGGTGAAATACAAATCGCCGTTCGCCGCAAAGTGCAAATCGTTGAGCCCTTTGAAACCCTCGCTGAACGCGGTGCGCAAAATGGTTTCGAGCTTGCCGGTTTTCGGGTCCAGCATCAGCAGGCC
>JBEBHE010000330.1:0-5111 GCA_040081205.1 Burkholderiales bacterium
GGCGGTATTCGGACACGATTTCTGAACAGAACGCCGACGATGCGCTATCCGGGGCTTACATTACGTATTCTGGGTTCAGGTGACCCTGCGATGGGGCCCGGCAAGGCGGCGCTGATTGAGCGTATCGACGCCAGCGGTTCAATCTCGGCTGCAGCGCGTGACATGGGCATGTCGTACCGGCGCGCGTGGCTATTGGTGGAAGCAATCAACGCGAGTTTCGATGAACCGGTGGTGATGACAGCCATCGGCGGAAAGCGCGGTGGTGGCGCATCGGTGACGATATTTGGGAAACAGCTCGTCGCGCAGTTTCATGCGATGGAACACAAGGCGTCCGCATCCATCGCGGAAGATCTGGCGCGATTCGCCCAGCACCTGCGCAAACCTACTCGGCGTCGTAAAACGCGATAACCATCCGTGGCATTCGTGATTGTGTAATGCCTCTAAATTCGCTATATTTCACAAGATATAACGAATGACATGTAAAATTGTAACTATATGTTTTTATTGAATGTTTTTTTAACCATTCTCATGGCGTTATGCGCCGCTGCGGCACCTACTGCGTCGGCGCAGACGTGGGCGGGCACTACCGTTTATGCAGCGGCCAGCCTGAAGGAAGGTCTCGACGCGCAAATACTGCGCTACGAAAAGCACAGCAGCGGTAACGTCCGTGTGTCATATGGCGCAAGCTCTGCACTCGCGCGGCAAATTGAAAAGGGGGCGCCGGCGGACCTGTTTATTTCTGCTGATTTGGAGTGGATGGATTATCTGCAGCAGCGCAAGTTGATTCTCACGGCTTCGCGCGTGAACCTGTTGTCCAACCGGCTGGTACTGATCGCACCTGCTGACAGTAAAGCAGTGCTGAGCATCGCGCCGAAATTTCCGTTGGCGATAGCACTGGGTAACGGCCGTTTGGCGATTGCCGATCCAGCCAGCGTACCGGCGGGGAAGTACAGCAAAGCAACACTGGAAGCGCTTGGCGTTTGGCCTGCGGTTGCGCCTAAACTGGCGCCAGGTGAAAACGTGCGGGCAGCCCTTGCTTTGGTGGCGCGAGGCGAGGCACCTTTCGGCATGGTATACCGCACGGACGCCATGGCTGAACCCAAGGTGCGTGTGGTCGGCGAGTTTCCTGCAAATCTGCATGCGCCGATTGTTTATCCGGCGGCGCTGCTGACGGACAGCCGCACAGTATCAGCCGGCACGTTGCTGCGATTTTTGGGCTCTGCCGAAGCGCAGTTGGAATGGCGCAGGTTCGGCTTCGTGGCCGAAGCGATAGATCGATAAGCCGTGTTATCCAGCGAAGAAATCAGCATCATTCTCCTCAGTCTGAAGGTCGCGCTGCTGAGCGTGATCATCAGTGTGCCATTCGGCTTGGCGGCGGCACATGTACTGGCGCGCCGCGACTTTCCGGGCAAAAGTCTGTTTGATGCACTGGTGCATCTGCCGCTGGTACTGCCCCCGGTTGTGGTGGGCTATTGGCTGCTGCTGCTTTTCGGGAAGCGCGGGCCGCTTGGCGCGTTTCTTGAGGAATGGTTTGGCATCGCAGTAGCTTTCCGCTGGAGCGGCGCAGCCATTGCCAGTGCGATCATGAGCTTTCCGTTGATGGTGCGCGCGATGCGTTTGTCGATGGAAGCCATCGATCCCAAACTCGAAGCGGCGGCCCAGACCTTGGGGGCCGGGCGCTTGGGCGTGCTGCTCACGATTACGCTGCCGCTGGCGATGCCGGGTATTTTGACTGGTATGTTGCTGGCTTTCGCGCGTAGTCTGGGCGAATTTGGCGCAACGATTACGTTTGTCTCCAACATTCCAGGCGAAACGCAGACGCTGCCGCTGGCGATTTATGCCTTGTGGCAAGTACCTGGTGGGGAGGCCGCAGCGCAACGGCTGTGCGTATTGTCGCTGGTGCTGTCATTGGCCGCGTTGTTGTTTTCTGAAGCATTGGTGCGCCGCGCGAATCGAAGGATAAAGGGTTACGATGCTGTCCGTTGAGATCAGTCATGATCAGGGTGGATTCAGTCTGGACGCGCATTTCGATTGCGGCACGGGCGTGACAGCGCTGTTCGGGCGGTCCGGGGCTGGAAAAACGAGCGTGATCAATGCCATTGCAGGATTGATCCGTCCTCGCAAAGGCCGCATCGTGTTCGACGGCGAAACGTTGTTTGATGCAGAGCAGGGCATTCATGTACGTGCCGGACTGCGGCGTTTTGGTTACGTGTTTCAGGAAGCCCGCTTGTTTCCGCATTTCACCGTCCGGCAAAACCTGGTTTACTCGCATTGGTTTGATCGGACGTTATATTCAGCAAGTGATTTTACGCACGTAGTTGAACTTCTGGGCATCGGAGCACTGCTGCAGCGGCGCCCGGCGCAGTTGTCGGGCGGCGAGAAACAGCGCGTTGCGATTGGCCGCGCACTGCTCGCGAAACCACGCTTGCTGTTGCTGGACGAACCGCTGGCGTCGCTCGACGCCGAGCGCAAGCATGAAATCCTGCGCTATCTGCGGTTGCTGCGCGACGAAACGCGCATCCCGATGATCTACGTGAGCCATGCCGTCGAAGAAGTGCTGGAACTTGCCGATCAGGTGGTGTTGTTGGCGTTGGGCCGTGTGGTAGCGAGCGGCAGCGTGGAAGCGGTAATGGGCCGGCCTGATTTGCGTACTGCGGCAGGTATGTTTGAAGGCGGCGCGGTAATTGAAACGCAGGTTGCTGATGTTGACCCGGAAGACAGCCTTGCGATACTCGGCTTCGATGGCGGCACACTGACGGTCGGCAACTTCGGTGCGAAAATTGGCGAGCGCGTGCGTGTGCGTATACGCGCTCGCGAAGTATCTATCGCACTGGCGCCGCCGCAACACATCAGCATTCAGAATATTTTACGCGGCAAGATTGTTACTGTGGATGCGTCGCGCGGTGGCAGCGTTAACGTGGCGATAGCAGTGGGTGCTGCCATGTTACGTGCGCGGATCACCCAGCGCTCCGTGCGACAACTCGGATTGGTGCCTGGCTTGGAAGTCTACGCGTTGATCAAAGCGATATCCCTTGACCCGCACGGCGAGCATGGGTAGTATAAAAATATCAATAAAAACAAATAGTTGTATTTAAACGCGCACTATGAAAATTTTTGGTTTCGCCGGTTATTCCGGCAGCGGCAAGACCACGCTGATCGAGCAATTGATTCCGTTGTTTACGGCGCGCGGCCTGAAAGTGTCATTGATCAAGCATGCGCATCACACGTTTGACGTGGATACGCCGGGCAAGGATTCATACCGTCATCGCCATGCCGGTTGTACCGAAGTGCTGGTGACATCATCGCGGCGCTGGGTGCTGATGCACGAATTACGCGGGGCTGCGGAGCCGGATCTGAACGAACAACTCATGCATCTGGCGCCTTGTGATCTGGTGCTGGTGGAGGGCTTCAAGCATGACCCGATTCCGAAGCTGGAGGTTTACCGCGCGGTGGTCGGCGAGCCGTTGTTGCATCCGCACGATGCCAATATCGTGGCAATAGCCAGTGATGCGCCTTTGAATACGGCATTGCCGCAGCTTGATCTGAATCGGCCGCCGCATATCGCGGACTTCATTCTGACGCATCTGGCACTGGCGAAATGACCGGCACTTGGATTCACGCCGACGGCACTGCATAATATCCGCATGATTACCTTGCTCTATTTTGCACGCCTGCGCGAAACATTCGGCAAGGCATCCGAAGAAATGGAAATGCCGCCGGGCGTGGCCACGCTTGAAGGCGTGCGCGCAACGCTCGCCGCGCGCGGCGGTGTATGGGCGCAAGAGCTGGCGGCGGGGCGTGCTTTTCGGGCGGCGGTGAACCAGGATATCGCCGGTGCGGATACGCCGGTAAAAGACGGTGATGAAGTAGCGTTTTTCCCGCCGGTGACCGGGGGCTGAGGCAGAAATGAGGACGAACTGCGGGAGAGTGCAATGACCGCAAACGTGCGTGTTCAAAACGACGATTTCGACGTGAGCCGCGAAATTGCAGCGCTGCGTCAGGGCAATCCGCGCGTCGGCGCCATCGCGAGTTTCATCGGCGTGGTGCGTGATCTCAATGACGGCGACAGCGTCGCGGAAATGACGCTGGAGCATTATCCCGGCATGACCGAAAAATCCATTGAGGAAATCATCACACAGGCGCGCGGCCGCTGGGACATGATGGATGCGCTGGTGATTCATCGTATTGGCACATTGAAACCGCTGGATCAGATCGTGCTGGTGGTGGTGACCAGCGCGCATCGCGGTGAGGCCTTCGCAGCGTGCGAATTCATTATGGATTTTCTGAAAACCTGCGCGCCTTTCTGGAAGAAAGAACAAACCGGCAAAGGCGGGCGCTGGGTCGATGCGCGTGCCGCCGATGATGCCGCGGCGGAACGCTGGCAGACCAAGGCGTAAATGACCGATGAGCAACCGATGAACGCGGTGGGATTTTTTGCAGTCGGTGTGGGCGCGGTGATCGGCGCGTGGCTACGCTGGGGCTTGAGTGTAGGCCTGAATGCGGTGGTGCCGAATCTTCCGCTGGGTACGCTGCTCTGCAATCTGGTTGGCGGGTTTCTCATTGGTGTCGCGGTGGAATTATTTGCGTTGCATCCGGTGATGGCGCCGGAAATCCGCTTGTTTGTGATTACCGGATTTCTCGGCGGGCTGACCACGTTCTCGGCGTTTTCCGCCGAGGCCGTCGCGCTGTTACAGCGCAACGAATACGGCTGGGCGTTCGGCATGATCAGCACCCATCTGCTCGGGTCGCTGGCGATGACGTTGTTGGGCATCGCCTTGATGCGGGCGTTGCATTAGCGCAGCGGAGCACAATCAACAATGGCGACATCCGATTCAATGTACGAGCTGTCCACGGCGATGCTCGCCGCACTGGGGGGTAAGGTCGCGGAATATCCCGTACTCAAATCGGTGTGGATCGCGATGCTGGCTGGCGTTACGCTGACAGGGTTGGGAGCGAATCTGGCTTCGACTGCTTATCTGCGGATACGGGAAGATGTGACCGGTATGGTTATCGCCACCATTCTCATTTTGACTGGCGCTATTTTTTTCTGGCATGGCTTTTCCAAGCGCACGCTCAAGGTCGATGTGTACGAAAATGGCATGGTGCACGCG
>JBEBHE010000055.1:0-18706 GCA_040081205.1 Burkholderiales bacterium
TTGGCTTCCTTTGCCGGGATGGCGGAATTGGTAGACGCACGGGACTCAAAATCCCGCGCTGGCAACAGCGTGCCGGTTCGATTCCGGCTCCCGGCACCAGACCCGCATTCAACCCATAAACCATGGCCTGCATGCAGCGTTTTCATAGGAGAAATCAATGATTCACGTCGTAGCCATCATTACCGCCAAGCCCGGCATGCGTGAAACCGTGCTGGAAGTAGCTAAAGCCAACATTCCGGCCGTATGCGCAGAAGACGGGTGCATTGAATACAGCCTCGCCATCGACGCCGAAGGACTCGGCGGCTTCCAGACCAGGTTTGGCCCCGACACATTCGTCTTCATCGAAAAGTGGCGCGATACCGCTGCGCTCAAGGCGCATGCCGCCGCGCCGCACATGGCCGCCTATGCAGCCAAGGTTAAAGACATGCTTGCGGGGCGCGTGATACATGTGCTGTCGCCCGCGAGCTAAGGCATGCGACGCAGCGGTTTACAGCACAGCTAACCCTTATCGCCAAAACGCCAGTATCATCCCCGCCGCCAGCAGCGCCACAAAATGATAACCGGCGTTGATGCCGAATAGCCTCAACGATTTGTTTTCCCACGCCACGCCGGCGAGCAGCACGGGAACAAAAAATCCGATCCACGTGAAGAACGCCGACGCGAAACCGTAGATCGCGTTCGCGGCATCGGTACCCGCATTCCATGTTGACGGGCGCCACACCGCCACTGTGTGCGCCAGCACAGTCGCAGTGAGAAATGCGCTGACGATCATGATGATCATCGAGCGTTTCATCACCGCGGGGTCGGGTTTATGATCCGGCGAGATGCCCATTTCGCGCATCCATGCCTTGCCGAGTATCGGGCCGTACCACAGGAATCCGATGATGATATTCGCCAGCACAGCCGCTGCGATGGCGAACCAGTTCAAATGAATCACAGGTTGCATAGCGGCCTCCTGACAGGAACGCGGACAAGCTACTTCGTGGAATAGAGCTCCGTGGTATGCCTTGCAAACATTACTTCCTGCGGCTCGGCGGGTTCCGTCTGGCCGATTTGATCGCGCAGCATTTCATTCATGGTTGGCAGCACTTTGCGTTCGACTTTGGCTTCCGGCTTCCACAGTTCCGCGCGCATGATCGCCTTGGCGCAATGCAGATAAGCCTCTTTCACCGCGATATGCACCACCAGTTTGGGGAAACGTCCGTTGACTTCGCACAGCGAGGTAAATGCTTCGTCATTGCGCAGGCTGGCGACGCCGTTGATGCGCAGTGCTTCCTCAACGCCGGGCAGCAGAAAAATTGCACCGATGCGGCCCGTTTCAAGAATATTGGAAAACGTGTCGAGTCGATTATTGCCGGTCCAGTCAGGTACGATCACGGTGTTGTCGTCGATCACTTTGATGAAGCCCGCTTCGCCGCCACGCGGTGAAGCATCCATGTTGCCATCGGAATCGCAGGTTGAAAGCACTGCAAATCGCGCCAGCGCCAGAAAATTCCGGCAATGTTGATCGAGACGCGGCATTTGTTTTTTGACCGCGCGCTCTTTCGCGGGCGAATAGATCGAACGCAGTTGTTGCGTGGTTTCTATGGCCGACATGCGTCACCTCATAAAATTTGTTTAAAAACAAATAGTTAAAACAAAACGCTGCTATACACTCAACCGCGCTCAATCTCCACATTATCAATCAATCGCGTCTTGCCCAGCCGCGCCGCCGCCAGCACCACCAGTTGGCGTTCGCCATTGGTAGGCGGCAACAAATCGGTTTGGCGGCGCACCGCAATGTAATCGGGCTTCCAGCCGTGATGTGCAAGTTCAGACATCACATCCAGCTCGATGCGCTGGTAATCAAGCGCGCCCGATTGCAGCTCCTCGCGCGCCTTGCGCAGCAATTGATAAAGCCGCGGCGCTTCTTTGCGTTCTGCCGGCGACAGATAGGTGTTGCGCGACGACAGCGCCAGGCCGTCTTCCGCGCGCACCGTCTCCGCCAGAATAATGTCGATCGGCAGCGCCAGTTGCCGCACCATGCTGCTCAGCACCAGGCACTGTTGATAATCTTTTTTGCCGAATATCGCCGAGTGCGGATTCACCATGTTGAACAATTTCAGCACCACGGTGGCCACACCGCGAAAATGCCCGGGGCGCACCGCCCCATCAAGCACGTGTTGGATATCCGGTGGCTCCACCGTGTACATCTGCGGCTCGGGATAAATTTCACCTTCGTCGGGTGCAAACACTACATCGACGCCTGCCGCGTTAAGCTTTTCGCAATCCGCCGTGAGCGTGCGCGGGTACTTATCAAAATCTTCGCGCGGGCCGAACTGCAAACGGTTGACGAAGATGCTCACCACCGTGCATGCCGCGCGCGGTTTGGCGATGTTGATCAGCTGGATATGCCCCGCGTGCAAATTGCCCATGGTCGGCACGAACACGTTGTTCGGTTCGCCTTGCAGGCGTTCGCGCAGGGCAGCGACGGAGTGAATGATGTCCATTTTTTAGTGAGGCGTTAGGCGTGAGGGGCGAGGCGCGATGGGTTAGGTGTTGCGAATGAGGTGTTCTGTGCAGCGAGCGATTGGTAGATTCAGCGCGTAAGCATCGTACCCGATGCACCCACGCCTCACCCCTCACGCCTCACGCTTGACGATCAAACGAATGAATGCTCTCGATCAGGAAAGGTTTTGGCTTTGACTTCTTTCACGTAGCGCTCGACCGCCGCTTGTATCGAGCCCGCACCGTGCATGAAATTTTTCACGAACTTGGCTTTCTTGCCGGGAAACACATCCAGCATGTCGTGCAGCACCAGCACCTGGCCGTCGCAATCGACACCCGCGCCGATGCCGATGGTGGGAATCGTCAGCGCATCGCTCACTTGTTTCGCCAGCGGCGACGGAATCGCTTCCAGCACCAGCATACCCGCGCCGGCTTCCTCAATCAGTTTTGCGTCTTCAAGCAAACGCTCCGCGTCGCTTTGCTGGCGGCCCTGCACTTTGTAACCGCCGAGTTGATGCACCGATTGCGGCGTGAGACCGAGGTGGCCGCACACCGGCACGCCGCGCTGCACCAGATAGGCAATGGTTTCGGCCATCGGTTGTCCGCCTTCCAGCTTCACCATCTGTGCGCCCGCCGCCATGATTTCAGCGGCGTTGCGAAACGTTTCCGGCGGGCTCAGTTGAAACGTACCGAACGGCATGTCGCCGATGATGAATGCGCGTTTAGCGCCGCGCGCCACGCACGCTGTGTGATACACGATATCACGCAACGTAACCGGCAAAGTCGTCTCATGCCCCTGTAAAACATTGCCCAACGAGTCGCCGATCAACAACGTTTCCACGCCCGCGTTTTCGAGCAGCGCGGCAAAACTCGCGTCGTAGGCCGTCAGCATGGTGATCTTGTCACCGTCCTGCGTCATCTTTTGCAGCGTGGAAAGGGTGATTCTCATTATAAATTTATCAATAAAAACAAATACTTAAATGTAACCCCTTGATTCAGCGCCCGGAACTGAAGAATTCGCGCGGGCCACGCATGGCAGCAATGCGCTGCAACAATAGATCAAAATCGCTGGTGGAATCAACAAAGTTTAAATTATCGGAATTCACGATCAGCAGCGGCGCCGCGTCGTATTGATGAAAATAGCGCGTGTAAGTGTCGCTTAAACGCACCAGATAATCGTCGCTGATGTCGCGTTCGTAAACGGCGGCGCGGCGCGCCACACGCTCGATCAGCGTTTGCGGCGTCGCTTGCAGATAGATCACCAGATCGGGCACCGGCGTCTGCAATTTTAAGTGTTCGTAAATCTGATGATAGAGCTTCAGTTCGTCTTCGCGCAGCGTCAGGGTCGCGAACAGCGGGTCTTTCTCAAACATGAAATCCGCGAACGTCACCTTGCGAAACAAATCCGATTGCGCCAGATCGCGCACCTGATTCGCGCGCTGGAATAAAAAGAACAGCTGCGCCGGCAGCGCATTGCGCTGCGGATCGCGATAAAAACCCGCGAGGAACGGATTAGCACCCGGGTCTTCAAGCAAGGTCACGCCGCCGCAGCGTTCCGCCATCAGGCGCGTGAGGCTGGTCTTGCCTGCGCCGATCGGGCCTTCGATCACCACGTAGCGCAGGCGCTCGGGGAATGCCGGTAACGCAGGCGATTTCATGCCGCTACCGCTTTCAATACGCTGACACTGCCGCAATCGACACCGGCGAGCAGATCGCGCGCGCGCCCGCGGCCAGGCACCATCGCATCCGGTGCGATTTCCGCCAGCGGCACCATCACAAACGCGCGCTCATGCATGCGCGGATGCGGCACCGACAGCCCCGCCTCGTCAATCACGCGCTCACCATAGAGCAGGATATCCAGATCGAGCGTGCGCGGCGCATTCGCGAATTCACGCACGCGGCCATGTTCGCGCTCGATAGCGAGCAGCGCATCCAGCAACGCGCGCGGCGTCAGTGCGGTACGGATTGCTGCTACCGCATTCACAAAATCCGGCTGGTTCGCGTAACCCACAGGCGCGCTGCGAACCAGCGACGATTGCGCGATGAGTTGTGACTCCGGCAATCGCGCCAGCGCCGCAAACCCCGACCGCAACTGGCGCTGCGGCTCCTGGAGATTGCTGCCCAATGCAACATAGGCGATGTACGCGGTTTCCATCGTGATCACGCCGCGCTCAAGCGTCCGGCGCGGCCGTAGCGCCTTCGGCTCTCGGCTTGCGACGGCGGCGGCGTTTCTTCTTCGGTCCGCTGTCGAGCATCAGCAGGCGTTCACGCACCGTTTCATTGGCATCCTGAAACTGCGTCCACCACTCGCCGATCTCTTTGTCGAGTTCGCCGCTCTCGCAACGCAGCAGCAGAAAATCGTAACCCGCGCGAAAGCGCGGCAATTCCAGCAAGCGGTACGGACGCCGCCCGGAGCGTTGCTCAAAGCGCGGCTGCATCGCCCAGATTTCTTTCATGTCGCCGCCGAAACGCCGCGGTATCGCCAATTTTTCGGCTTGCGCCTGCATCACCTGATCCATTGCTTTGTACAACGCAGGAATGGCCGGAACGCCGCCCGCTTCGATGGATTTCCACGCCGCCAGCACTTCATGCCACAGCAGTGTCGCAAACAGAAACGCCGGCGACACGCCCTTCTCGCCGCGTATGCGCAAGTCGGTGTTCTTCAGCGCCAGCATCACAAAACGTTCGCCCAGCGGCTGTTCAAGGATCACATCGAGCAACGGCAGCAGGCCGCCATGCAAACCATCCTTGCGCAACCGTTTCACCGTTTCGACGGCATGACCGGACAGCAGCAGCTTGAGCATTTCGTCGAACAACCGCGCCGGCGGCACGCTCGACAGCAAATCCGCCAGTTCGCGTATCGGCTTGCGCGTGGCCGGGTCGATTTCAAAATCCAGCGCGGCGGCGAAGCGCACGGCGCGCAGCATGCGCACCGGATCTTCGCGGTAGCGCTGCACCGGATCGCCGATCATGCGCAACCGCTTTTTTTTCAGATCGGCGACGCCGCCGTGATAATCGTGCACCTGCTGCGTGGATGGATCGTAGAACAGCGCATTGATCGAGAGATCGCGCCGCGTCGCGTCCTGCTGCTGATTGCCGAACACGTTGTCGCGCAAAATACGGCCGTGTTCGTCGGTTTTGCCTTTTTCGCTGCCTTTTTTGCTATCCGCTTCGTCATCATTGCCGCTGGTATCGTGACCAGCACGGAACGTGGAAACTTCCACCGTCTCGCGTCCGCACATTACATGCACGATCTGGAAGCGCCGGCCGATAATGCGCGAGCGCCGAAACAGTCCACGCACCTCGTCCGGCGTGGCGTTCGTGGCTACGTCAAAATCCTTGGGCTCGCGCTTGAGCAACAAGTCGCGCACCGCGCCGCCGACCACAAAAGCGGCAAAACCCTTGCCCTGCAAGGTATCGGTGACGCTGAGCGCGCACGCGCTGATTTGCGCGCGCGCCACACCGTGTTCCTTGAATGGAATGACGTGCGCGCCGGATTTGCCGCGCCCCCCGAACATCTTTCCGGAGAAAACCCGGCCGATCAGCTTTTTAATCATGGGAACGGATTATATCGCGGGCACAAAGCCTGCCGCCGCTTTGTCGCCGGCCGGCTGCAAAGCGCAGCCAAACAGCGCTTCGAGGTTTTTCTGCGTCAAAACGTCGCTTGCTGTACCCGCGCGCGCGCCACCCGCGCCATCGAGCAGCAGCGCGTGCGTGCATACCCGTGTGGGCCACAGCACGTCGTGTAGCACCATCACCACGCCGCAGCGTTTGTTCTGTGCGAGCTCCGCCGCCAACGTCAGCAACTGCATCTGATAACGCAAATCCAGATGTTGCAACGGTTCGTCCAGCAACAGGTAACGCGGCCCCTGCGCCAGCAATTGCGCGAGCCGCACACGCTGGCGCTCGCCGCCCGACAGTGTGGCAAACCGCCGTGCCGCAAAACCCGCCATTTCGACGCGCGCCAGGGCCGCTTGGGCAACCACTTCATCGTCGCGCTGCCAGCCCAGCCACGCTGACGCGTTCGGAAAACAACCTAGGCTGACGTATTCAAGCGCCGTACCCCAGAATTCGCTTTCCTCATGTTGCGGCAACACACCGACGGCACGGGCGCGCGCGATGGCATTCATTTCTGTCAGCGTTTGATCATCCATCGTCAAACTGCCTGCCGCAGGCGCCACAAGTCCGGCCAGCGTATTGAGCAAAGTGGTCTTGCCGCTGCCATTGGGACCAAGCACACCCCACACTTCGCCCGGCCGCACCGAGAATTCAAGATCGCGGCACAAGGTTCGCCCCTCGACCGTCAACGTGACACCTTTGCAGGCAAGCGCTTCACTAGTGGACGTCATGCGCGCCTCGTCAGCAAGTAAAGCATGCACGGCACGCCAATCAGCGCAGTGAATATGCCCACCGGCAGTTGCTGCGGCGCCATCAGCGTACGCGCGCAAGTGTCCGCCAGCGTGAGAAAACTGCCGCCCGCCAGCACCGACACCGGCAGCAACAATCGATGGCGCGTCACCCCCATCAGCCGCACCGCATGCGGCATCATCAACCCGACAAAACCGATGGCGCCGCCGAGCATCACCGCCGCCACCGTCGCCAGCGCCGCGCCAAAAAACACCATCAGTTGCAGCGGCACCACATTCACACCGAGCGAACGCGCCTTCGCTTCACCTAAACCAAGAATATCGAGCCGCGCCGCCAACACAATCGCACCCAGCGTCAGCATCAACAGCAACACACACGCCGCAAAAGGATTCTCTGCATAAGACAAATCACCCATCAGCCAAAACAACATGCCCTTCACCTGCGCACTGGGCGCAATCACCAGTATCAAACTCGTCAGCGCCGCAAAACCAGCCGACAGCACCACACCGGATAACAGCAGTCGGTAGATATTCCACTGTCCGCCGCGAAACGTCACGCCAAACACAATGGCAATCGCCGCAATCGCGCCGGTCAGTGCAGCAGCATTGACCATCGCCAAGCCAAAACCCAGCGTGATAGCGCCCAGCGCACCCAGCGATGCACCACCCGATACGCCAAGTATGTATGAATCCGCCAACGCGTTCCGCAGCAGCGCCTGCAGCAGCACACCCGCCAGCGCAAGCAGCCCGCCGCAGGCAAACGCGGCTAGCGCACGAGGGGCACGCAGTTGCCAGATGATGTCGTGCTCGATGCCTAGCGTAGCGGTGAAAAGGCTTTGCAGGATTTGTGTGGGCGTGAGCGAAACCGAGCCAAACAGCAGCGCGATGAAGATACTGATGACAGCAACGGCGGCAGCCAGCGCAAGCGTGGGGATAGCACGCATTATCGTGGGGTGCTGCGCGGGAGAATGGTGACGCACGCATTCGCGCAGGAGCATGCAACCCATCCCCCTGAGAGCCGCCGAGCAGCGCAGCCGCGCCGGGGGAAGTCGGCGAGGACTGTCTGAGTCCTCGCGCCTTTGCGGTTCGCGAGGGCGAGTTCCGCAGCCGCCCGGCGTGGCGAGCAGCGCAGGCAAGGGCACACTTGAAGCGGAGCAGAAGCCCGTAGGGCCAGCGAACCGGGGGAGCGGCTGCGACTCGTTAGCCGCAGGCCCGTTTGCGGGAGCAGCCGCTGGCACTCCGGCCAACTCAGGTGAACGCAGCCGCCAGCGCCCCTGCCCGCACCACGCTTCGCGAGACCGAGTCCGGAGCGCTCCTTTCTTTGGTTACTTTCTTTGGCCGTACAAAGAAAGTGACCAGCCGCCGGCCTGCCCCCGGCGAAGTTGAAGCACCGTGCATCCATAAGCAAACGCACTATCTCCAAATCACCCAAGCGACATCACCGGCCACCCGTGCGCCACCGCATGCGCCCGCAAAGTAGCATCCGGATCCACCGCCACCGGATGACTCACCAATGCCATCAACGGCAAATCGTTATGCGAATCGCTATAGAACCAAACCTTCTCATAAGACCGCAACGTTTCCCCGCGCGCAACAAGCCAAGCCTCCAACCGCTTAGGTTTGCCTTCGCGAAAACACGGCAACCCCAAAACACCTCCGGTGAATTCGCCATCACGCTGTTCCGGCTCAGTAGCAATCAAATGCTCGATGCCGAACAGCCGCGCAATCGGCGCGGTGACAAAACTATTAGTCGCCGTCACCACCACGCGCACGTCGCCTTTGTGTTTGTCCACCAGCGCACGCGCGGAATTGCGCAGCATCGGATGGATTTTTTTCTTCATGTAGTCGCCGTGCCACTGATCCAGCACCTTGCGCGGATGGCGTGACAGCGGCTTCAACTGAAAATCCAGAAATTCCATGATGTCGAGCGTACCCGCCTTGTACTGATCGTAGAACATTTGGTTCTGCGCTTCATACACCTCGCGGTCGAGCACGCCCTGCTCGATCAAAAACTGCGCCCACTCGAAATCGGAGTCGCCGGCAAGTAGCGTGTTATCCAAATCAAAAAGAGTTAGGTTCATTGCAAGTATTTGTTTTTATTGATATTTATTTACTACTTAAAAGCAACTCCCGCACCAGCGGCACCGTCACCGCCCGCTTGGTTTCCAGCGAATGGCGGTCCAGCGCATCCAGCGTCGTGAACAGCGCGCCCATGTCGCGCGGTGCGTGAGTGAGCAGATACGCGATCACTTCATCCGACAACGTAAAGCCGCGCGCTTGAGCGTGCTGCGCCAGCGCCTGCGCTTTTTCATCGTCGGTGAGCGCATGCACCTGCACCACCAGCCCCCAACCCAGCCGCGTCAGCAGATCGGCACGCAGCTTGAGTTGCACCGGCGGCACGCTGCCGCTGGCGATCAGGCCGCCACCCTGTTCGCGCAGCGCGTTGTAGCGGTTGAATAACCCAATCTGTGCGTCGCTGCCCAAACGTTCAACATCATCGGCGACAAGTATGGAGGCGCCATCGTCAAAAACGCTGTTCGCTGCACACGCAACGTAGGTGGCGTTGCTTGCCTCCTCCGCTGCCGCTTTGAGCAAATGCGTACGCCCGCTGCCCGGCTCGCCCCACACATAAACAAAGCGCTCGCCTTGCCCGGCGATCGCCGTGCGCAAATGCAGAATCACCTCTGCGTTGCAGCCCACCACAAAATTATCGAATGTCGGCGCGGGCGGCGCCGTGATGTCCAGCGCGAGTTGCCTCATTGTTTCATGGCGCAGGATGATTGCCCTGGTACATGCCGCTCGTGAGATACCGGCCCCGCATGTGACGCAACCACACCAGCAACGCAGCGCTCGCCGGCAACGCCAGCAAGATGCCGGTGAAACCGAACAACTGGCCGAACGCGAGCAGCGCGAAAATCACCGCTACCGGATGCAGGCCGATGCGATCACCCACCAGCCACGGCACGAACACCGAGCCTTCGAGCACGTTGCCGACGACGAATACCACCCAGATCCAGATGAGATGTGTGAGGTCGCCGAACTGCAACACGCCCGTCAATGTGGCCAGCAGCACGCCGGTAATCACGCCCAGATACGGCACGAAAGTGAGACAACCTGCAATGACGCCCACCGACAGCGCGTAATCGAGCCCGACAGCCCATAACGCGACAGTGTAAAACACCGCCATCAGCAACATCACCAGCAATTGCCCGCGCAGGAATTCGCCGAGCACGGCGTCGATTTCTTTGAGCAGCCCTGACACCGTGTCGTTCCAGTTGCGCGGAATGAGCTTGGCCACGTGCGCGACCATGCCGTCCCAATCGCGCATGAAATAAAACAACACCAGCGGCGTCAGCACCAGATTGCCGATCAACCCCAGCAGCGCGAGGCCGCCGGTTTTCAGCGACGGCAGCAGTTGCACGGCGAACCCCTGCACTTCTTTGGCGTGTTCGGCGAGCCAATCCTTCACCAGTGCGGTGTCGAGTTCGACGCCGAAGTGCTGCTGCACCAGCGGCCCCAAATTGAGTTTGATCCAGTCGATGAATTGCGGAAACTGTGTGACGATGGTTTTGACCTGTTTGGTCACCAGCGGCATCAGCACCAGTAGCAGCACCAGGATCACGCCAGCGATCAAGGCCAGCGCAACGCTCACGGCCAGTGTGCGCGGCAGGCGCTTCGACATGCGCGTAACCAGCGGATTAAAAATATACGCCAGCATCAACGCCACCAGAAACGGCGCCAGCATCGGCGCCAGCAGGTAGAGCAGCGCAGACGTCACCGCTGCGACACCCAGCCATAGCCAGACGTGCGAGTTGTTCGAAATGCCGGAGCCGGGTGTAGTCATTTGCGTTAAAATTGACGCCTTAAATACGGCGATGGAAATGGATGAAAATGAATCGTCGCTGGTCTCCACTTTAGCCGGAAGCACTGGACAACTCAACTTGAAAACTCGCAGCCTGACTTATCGCGATGCCGGCGTGGATATCGACGCCGGCGACAGCCTCGTCGAAAACATCAAACCCTTTGCCAAACGCACCATGCGCCCCGGCGTGATGGCGGGCATCGGCGGCTTTGGCGCACTGTTTAACATGCCGCGCGGCTACAAAAACCCGGTGCTGGTGTCGGGCACCGACGGCGTAGGCACCAAACTCAAGCTGGCGTTTGAACTGAAGCGTCACGACACGGTAGGCATTGATCTGGTGGCGATGAGCGTCAACGACATACTCACGCTGGGTGCGGAACCGCTGTTTTTTCTGGATTACTACGCCTGTGGCAAGCTCAATGTGAAATCGGCGACGCAGGTGATCAAAGGCATCGCTGCCGGCTGTGAACAGGCGGGCTGCGCGCTGATCGGCGGAGAAACGGCGGAGATGCCCGGCATGTATCCGGCGGGCGAATACGATCTTGCCGGGTTCGCAGTAGGCGTCGCGGAAAAATCGAAAATCATTAACGGCAAAAGTATCAAGCCCGGCGATGTGATTCTGGGCCTTGCCAGCAACGGCGCGCATTCCAATGGCTATTCGCTGATACGCAAAATCATCAGCACACGCCGTGTCAATCTGTCGGCGAAGCTCGGCGGCAAGCCGTTGAAAGACCTGATCATGGCACCCACACGCATTTACGTGAAGCCGGTGCTGGCGCTGGCCAAAAAAGTGCCGCTCAAAGGCATCGCGCACATCACCGGCGGCGGTCTTCTTGAAAATATTCCGCGCGTGTTGTCGGCAGGATTGTGTGCGCGCATCGACAAAAGCGCATGGCCGATGCCGCCGCTGTTTACCTGGCTGCAACAACAAGGCAACGTCGCCAACGGCGAAATGCACCGCGTATTCAATTGCGGCATCGGGTTGATTATCGTGGTCAACGCACGTGATGCTTCGCGTGCGCAGGCCATGCTCACGCGCGCCGGCGAAAAAGTGTGGCGTATTGGTGAAGTGACGCGCCGCCCGCGCGGCGCGCCACAAACTATCGTTACCTGAGCCCAGGCGCTACCATAAAACGATGAAGCGCATCGTCATCCTGATTTCCGGCCGCGGCTCGAACATGGAGGCGATGCTCAAGGCAAGCCTGCCGGTGGAAATTGCCGCGGTCATCAGCAACGAACCTGCCGCCAAGGGACTGTCCACCGCGCAAGCGCAAGGCATCGCCACCGCGGTGATTCCGCACCGCGCCTTTGCGGATCGCGCCGCGTTCGATGCCGCGCTCGCTGCCGAAATTGATCGATATACGCCCGACTTCATCGTGCTCGCCGGGTTCATGCGGGTGTTGACCGAACGTTTCGTCGCGCGTTATTCGGGGCGTATGATTAACATTCATCCGTCCCTGTTGCCGTCGTTCCCCGGCCTGCATACGCATCAGCGCGCGTTGGAAGCGGGCGTGCGGGTTCATGGCTGCACTGTGCATTTTGTGACGCCCGGCCTCGACAGTGGTCCAATCATTATCCAGGCGGCGGTGCCGGTGCTGGCGGGCGATACGGAAGACAGCCTCGCCGCACGCGTGCTGGAACAGGAACACCGCATTTATCCGCAAGCGGTACGCTGGTTGTGCGACGGACGGGTAAAACTTGGCGCGGATGGCACGGTCACTATGGCAGATAGCCCCGAAAGCACAGGCGTGCTGGTTTCTCCAGCATTGGATAGATAAACATAAGTATATGTTTTTATTAAAATTTTTAATATCACTGATACTGTTTGTCACAGCCGCCGCGAGCACTGCGGCCACGCCGGCAGCGGCGTCGGCCACCTACAACCTGTTTCGCAACGGCACGCACATCGGTGTCATTAACGAAAATTTCGAAATCAAAAACGGCACTTACACCGCCACCAGTGAAACCACGGCAATCGGCCTGTTCGCACTGGCGCAACGCCGGCCGATCACCTACAGCAGCATGGGCGACATCACCAAGGAAGGTCTGCGCCCCGCGCGCTTTGAAGGCCGCCGCAACAACGCCGTCGCCACGGCGGTATTCGACTGGAAGACCGACACGCTGAGCATGAATTACGATGGACAGATGCAAACGGCGGCGCTGCCGCGCGCGACGCAGGACCGTTTATCCATCATGTATCAGCTGACGCATCTGGTGCAATCGAAGCCGCGCACGATTGAGTTCAGCATGACCAACGCGCGCAAACTCGACCGTTATCGTTACGACGTCAACGCGGACGTGCTTATCGACACGCCGTTAAAACGGCTCAACACGCTGCACCTGGTAAGGCAGCGCGAACCGGGCGACACGCAAACGGAAATCTGGCTCGCGCCGGAATTTCATTTTGTGCCGGTCAGAGTATTAATCATCGAGGACGACGGCGTGCGTTATGAGCAGGTCGCCACGCGGATGGACGTGAAGCTTTGAAATACCCGTCGCCAGGTGTACGTGCACGCCCGCTGCTGGTTGCGCTGACTGTATCGGCGCTGGCGCATGCGCTGACGCTCACGGGCGGCGGGTTGCGCATGCCATTCAACACACCCGAACCGCCGCCATTACAGGCGCGGCTGGAACGGTTGCCTGAGATTCCACCGGTTGCGGTGACGCCGCCGCCACCGTTAAAGCCTGCCTCTGTAGCATCGCCGGTAAAAAAACAAACCGTCGCGGCAGCGCCACGCCGCGCTATTTCCGACACCTTAAGTCCGTTCCCGTTCTTTCCTCCCGCGCCGGAGGCGCCGGCGGAATCGACCGAGATAACACAGGCTGAACCGCCTGCCGTCGCAACAGAGCCGATTGTGATCGCCGATGCCGCGCCCAGCACGTTCATGCCGGAGCGCGCGGCGATCAAGCGTCTGCCACGGCGCGGGCGCATTGCGTACGCGCTCTACATGGGCACCAATAAATTCGAGGTCGCACGCACGGTGCAAAGCTGGGAAACCAGCGCCGACGGCTACAAACTCGAAAGCACCTCGGGCACCAGCGGCTTGGCCAGCGTATTTCGCAACGAACAACGCGTTTTCCGCAGCACCGGCCGCATGACCGAAAACGGCCTGCAACCTGAGAGTTTTGTATCGAGCCGCAGCCGCCGCGGCCAGACCGACGAATCCGTGGCACGATTTGACTGGGACAAAAACAGCATTACGCTGGGTCGCGGCGAAGCGCAGCGAAGCGCGGCGCTGCCTGCCGGCAGTCAGGACATTTTGAGTTTCATGTACCAGTTGTCGCTTGCACCGCCGCTGCCTGGACGCTTGCAGATCGCCATCACCAACGGCTCGCGCTTTGAAAATTACGCACTCGATGTGCTGGCCGAAGAAACGCTGGAAACGCCGATGGGGGCAATCCGCGCGCTGCCGGTAAAACAGGTGCGGCGCGAAGGCGCGGAAAGCATGGAAATATGGCTGGCGGCGGACTATCGCTACCTGCCGGTGCGCATACGCTTCATCGGACGCGATGGTGCGGCGACCGGCGAGCAGGTCGTCACCGAAATCAACATCGGCGACTAACACAGTACGTTCACAGCGCGAATCATCGCGGGTCAGGCTTTATTTTGAAATTCAGTTCAGCACAGTTTGAAACCGCCGTTCAGGTATTAACCGCGGTATTGAAGTTCGACTATCCCGCCGACGGCATCGTCAGCCGCTATTTTCGCGAACACAGCGAACTCGGCCAGCAAGACCGCGCGTTCGTCGCTGAAGCTATCTTCGGCGTGTTGCGCAGAAAGCGGATGCTTGAGCATTTGACGCACAGCGGCCCAGCAAGCGCGGGCCTGTCGTCAATATCGTCGGCGCGCGCCTTGTTGCTGGCGTGGCTGGCGCGCACACAAGGACTCAACGCGCGCGAACTGGCGCCGGTGCTGCGGCGCGGTGATGACGATATCCTTACCGCGATCAAGCGCGCGAGCACGGATGATTTGCCCTTGGCGGTACAGGCAGAACTGCCGGATTGGGTGGTGGAAAAACTGTCGCTCCATTATTCTGAAACGGAAATTCTGGCGTTGGGACGAGGGCTCGCCGCACCCGCGCCGCTGGATCTGCGCGTAAACACACTGCGCGCCAAGCGTGACGACGTCATCACCACGCTCGCGGCCAGCGGGATTGCCGCGACGCCCACGCCGTTCTCGCCGTATGGCTTGCGCATCGATGGCCGCCCCTCGATCAACCGCCTGCCCCTGTTTCTCGATGGCACGATCGAAGTGCAGGACGAAGGCAGCCAATTGCTCTGCGCGTTGCTGGCGCCGACACGGCACGATTTTGTCATTGATTTTTGCGCGGGCGCGGGCGGGAAAACGCTGATGCTGGGTGCGATCATGCATAACCGCGGACGGCTCTATGCATTCGACACCTCGGCGGCACGTCTGAAAAAAATGCAACCGCGGCTGGCGCGCTCCGGGTTATCGAATTTGCGCGCACAGGTGATCGCGCGCGAAACGGATATCCGCATCAAGCGCCTCGCCGGCAAAGCGGATCGCGTGCTGGTGGATGCGCCGTGCAGCGGACTGGGCACACTGCGCCGCAATCCTGATTTGAAGTGGCGGCAATCGCCGCAAAGCGTGGCGGAACTGGTGGTAAAGCAAACCGCGATACTGCGCGCAGCCGCTGCGCTGGTAAAACCCGGCGGGCGGCTGGTCTATGGCACGTGCAGTCTGCTGGCCGAAGAAAACGAAGCTATTGTCGAAGCATTTGTCGCAGCCAATCCCTCGTTCAGTATCGTCGATAGCGATAGCGTTTTGACGCAACAGAAAATCGCATTGCAAACCGGGCAATATCTTCGACTGACACCCCATCAACATGGCACGGATGGTTTTTTCGGCGCGGTCATCACACGCGAACGGTAATGCGCTTACGTCATGGCGCGGGTGTGAAAATGTGTGTGTACCGCCCAGCGCAAGCCGCGCTGGGATCGCGTGCTAAAATCTTCAATGGCAATGCCAACTACCCTCACGATGCTCAGCACCCCGCCGCCACCCAACCTGCTGGCCAATCTTTGGTCTGATCTGCATGATGTCGCGTTTCTGTGGCAGATCGCTGCGGCGCTGGCCAGCTTGCTGCTGGCGTGGCTTGCAGGCAGGACGTTGCAGCCGCGCATTGCATCAATGGAAAATTCGCCGAGCGTAGGGCGCGACGCGCTGGCCGCGATTCAATTTCCGCTGGTTGCGCTGCTGCTGATTCTGAGCGCACGCGCCGTGATGAGCGGCACGCAGACATTGCTCGACTTAATGGTGGCACTACTCACCGCCGCCATTATGATCCGGCTAGTGGTGGTGATGCTGCGCCAGGTGTTTGCGCCCAGCGGCTGGCGCGACCAATCGATACGCTTCATTGCTGCCGCCGTGTGGATCGGTTTCGCGCTCTACGTCGCAGGATTATTGCCTGAATTGCTGAAATTCCTCGACGGCCTCGGATTCTCCATCGGCAAACAACGCATATCGCTGCTGCTGATTGTGCAGGCACTGCTGTCGGTTCTGGCCACGCTTTTGATCGCGCTATGGCTGGGGCGCTTTGTCGAAGCGCGTGCGATGGCGGCAAGCAGCCTGGATATCAATCTGCGGGTAATGATTTCCAAACTCGCACAGGCGCTGCTGGTGATGATCGCCATACTGATCGCGCTACCGGCGGTGGGCATCGATCTCACGGTGCTCAGCGTGTTCGGCGGCGCGCTGGGTGTCGGACTGGGCTTCGGTCTGCAAAAAATCGCCAGCAATTACATCAGCGGATTCATTATTCTGATGGATCGTTCGGTGTCGCTCGGCGATCTGGTGACCATTGACAATCACACCGGCCAGTTGACAAAAATGACCGCGCGTTATGTGGTGGTACGCAGTCTCGGCGGAGTCGAATCGATCATCCCGAACGACACGCTGATTACCTCGACGGTGGTGAATCAGTCGTACACTGACAAACGCGTGCGTCAGGCAGTGGCTGTGCAGGTGGGCTACGACAGCGATATTGAACACGCCATGCGCCTGATGGAAGAGGTGGCAATGCTGCAAACACGCATCCTCGCCGACCCCGCGCCCAAGGCTGTGATCGTGCGCCTTGGCGACAATGGCGTGGACCTTGAACTTGGCTTCTGGGTGGACGATCCGCATACCGGCACGGTCAAACTGCGTTCAGACCTGCAACTGGGGATTTGGCGCGCGTTCCGGCAGCATCAAATCGAGATTCCTTATCCGCAGCGTACGGTGCGGCTGGTGGGCGCACCAACCGAGGGCCTGAACCGGGCTGGAACGGCCTGAAATGTGGCAATAATGTGGCAATAAACAATAACTTGATATCCGTCAATTCGGCCCCCAGATAGCACTATCCGCACCCGATGAACTTCGGTAAACTGCGCGCGTACAACTGGCTGTAAACGAGGAGATTTATGTACACAGGATTGCTCGATCTGCCGTGGTGGGGTTACATCGTGGCCGCGCTAGGAATGACCCATATCACCATCGCCGCGGTCACCATTTATCTGCACCGCCACTCCGCGCATCGCGCGCTGGACCTGCATCCGATTGTCAGCCATTTCTTCCGCTTCTGGCTGTGGGCGACCACGGGCATGACCACCAAAGCGTGGACCGCCATACATCGCAAACACCACGCCAAATGCGAAACCGTTGAAGACCCGCACAGCCCGCAGATTTTCGGCATACGCAAATTGCTGTTTCAGGGCGCAGAGCTGTATCGCGTCGAAGGCGCAAACAAGGAAACCCTTGAGCACTACGGCCACGGCACGCCCGACGACTGGCTGGAAAACCATGTTTACGGCAAGCATGACCGCATCGGCATCGGTTCGACGCTGATTTTGGACGTCATTCTGTTCGGACCCATCGGCATCACCATCTGGGCGGTGCAAATGATGTGGATTCCGTTTCTGGCGGCCGGCGTTATCAACGGCATCGGCCACTGGTGGGGCTACCGCAACTTTCAATCCGAGGATGCCAGCACCAACGTATTTCCGTGGGGCATACTGATAGGCGGGGAAGAGCTGCACAATAATCACCATGCTTACGCTTCGTCGGCGAAACTTTCCAACCGCTGGTACGAGTTTGATATCGGCTGGATGTATATCCGTATATTTGAGATGCTGGGCTTGGCCACGGTGAAAAAAATCGCCCCCAGGGTGCGGCTGGTTAGCGCCAAGGCGCAATGTGATTCGGATACGCTGCAAGCGGTGATTACGCATCGTTACGATGTGGTCACGCGTTATGCGCGTTCGCTGCGCGATACCTGCGCCGCCGAAATGCAGGCGCTAAAAGCGCGCGCGGTCAGTGTGGATGGGGCGCGGCTCAAGCGCTGGCTTAACATCGATGCCGCCGCGCTACCGGAAAAGGAGCTTGCCGAACGCGCGCAAGTGATCAGCCAAAGCAAAGTGCTGTCAACGGTTTATACCATGCGCGACGAACTGGCCGGTGTGTGGCAACGCTCCACCGCGAGCAAAGAACAACTGGTGAGCAAGCTTGAAGACTGGTGTCATCGCGCCGATAACAGTGGCATAGCGCCGTTGCAGGAATTTTCAAAAACCCTGCGCTGTTACGCCTGAACAACCGTTTTCACGGCAATAAAAAAACCCGCAACAGCGGGTTTTTTTATTGAGCTTTATTGAGCAGATCGCCAACCAGGAAGTTACTTGATTTTCGCTTCCTTGTAGATCACATGCTTGCGCGCGACCGGATCGAATTTATTGATTTCCATCTTCTCCGGCATGGTGCGCTTGTTTTTCGACGTGGTATAGAAATGCCCCGTGCCGGCGGTCGATTCCAGTTTTATTTTGTCTCGTTTGCTTGCCATGGTCGGCTCCTTTGGCTACGTTAAACTGCGACGCCGCGGCTGCGCAGATCGGCCAGCACAACATCAATGCCATTTTTGTCGATGGTGCGCAGACCCGTCTGGGAAACGCGCAGGCGTATCCAGCGATTCTCGCTTTCCACCCAAAAACGGCGGCT
>JBEBHE010000056.1:0-18699 GCA_040081205.1 Burkholderiales bacterium
TTAATATAAGTATTTGTTTTCAAACGATATTTAATAGACATGCCGCGCAAGCTGTTATTACTGCTGTTGATGCTGATCCTGCCGCTGCAGGGCGTTGCCGCCATCGTTGCGCCCATGTCCTTGTACAAGGAGGCGACGAACGCGCAATCAACGTCGGTGATGCCATGTCACGAGCAGATCGGACACCACGCCGCGCAAACGCCTGTCGATGAAAACGCAAACGACATAACGCACGACGCCGACGCTACCAATCACCTGTGTTGCCATCACGTTTTTAGCTGTGCGCCGATCGGCGCAACGCACACACCAGCGCACAAATTCAGTGACGTATCACGATTCATGTTGCCGCTGGCAACGTTGTTTATTCCTGACGCTCCCGACCGCCCTCCTCGCGGTTGATCCTCGAAATAGCTGATTAGGCCGGCGCGCGCTTGTGTTGTGTGCGTCGGATTCGCGTATGCGTGACGTGCTCGCGCACGCAATCTGCATCAAGAGGATCGCCATGAACTATCGTATTTTTGCCGCCGCAGCGCTGGCTGCGACACTTGCACCATTTGCCGCACACGCGGCAGATTCTGCCGCGCCACCATCAGCAGCCGACGCCAACGCGCGCGTGCCCGCAGTCCGATACGACGCCGCGTTCACCGGCTATCAGCCGTTTCGCGAGCAGAAGCTCGCGCCGTGGCGTGAGGCGAATGACGAAGTACACAAGGCGGGTGGCCATATCGGTATTTTCGGGAACGCACCGGGTGCGCGAGCCGCCCCCGCAGCGACACCCAACCCGCATTCGCCGGAGCACAAAAAATGATTTATAAAAACATAGCGGCGATTTTAATGTTGATACTCGCCGCTGGCTGCACGACATTCTCTCCGGACGGCGGCATAGGCGCAGTGAACGACCTCACGCGCAGCCGCATTCAGCACGACGCGACGTGGATACGCAGTGAAAAAGACTCGCAGGCCGCGCGCGCCGCCACGCGCGAATTACTGGCGAAACCGCTATCCGCCGACGACGCGGTAAAAGTGGCGCTGCTCAACAATCGTGGCTTGCAGGCCGCCTATTCCGACCTCGGCATCGGCGAAGCGGACGTAGTGCAGGCGGGCCGGCTGCGCAATCCAGGATTTTCGTTCACGCGCTTGCGGCGCGCCGATGAAATCGAGATTGAGCGCACCTTCCTGATTGACGTGCTGGGCCTTGTCACCATGCCACTGCGCAGCGACCTTGAAAAACGCCGCTTCGCGCTCACCCAGGGACGCGTTGCCGCCGAAGTATTGCAAACGGCCGCCGACACGCGCCGCGCGTGGTACGCAGCGGTCGCGGCGCAGGAATCCGAAACCTATATGGCGCAGGTGAAACAGGCCGCCGAAGCCAGCGCGGAACTCGCGCGGCGCATGACCGCTGCCGGCAATTTCAGCAAGCTTGACCATGCGCGCGAACAGGTGTTTTACGCCGAAGCCGCCGCGCAGCTTGCGCGCGCGCAGCAGAATGCGGTGAGCCAACGCGAGCAACTCACGCGGCTTATGGGGCTGTGGGGTGAAGACACGACGTTCCGTATCCCCGGGCGGCTACCCACGCTGCCCAAAACCGCACGCGACATTCGCGACCTGGAAACGAAAACTATCAGCAGCCGGCTCGACGTGAAAGGCGCGATGCAGGAAGCAGAAAATCTCGCCGCAACACTCGGCCTCACACGCGCCACCGGTTTCATCAACGTGTTCGAAGTCGGCTACCAGCGCAACAGCGCCAGCAACCAGCCGCGTCAGACGGGCTACGAAATTGAGCTCCGATTGCCCATCTTCGATTGGGGCGGCGCGAAAGTCGCACGTGCCGAGCATACCTATATGCAGGCGGTGCATCGCGCCGCCGACATCGCCGTGCGCGCACGCTCCGAAGTGCGCGAGGCGTACTCGGCGTATCGCACCGCGTTCGATCTCGCGCAACACTATCGCGATGAAATCGTGCCGTTGCGCAAACATATCTCCGAGGAAGTGCTGCTGCGTTACAACGGCAATCTAATGAGCGTATTTGAATTGCTTGCCGATGCACGCCAGCAAATCGCCGCCGTGTCCGCCACCATCGACGCGCAGCGCGATTTCTGGCTCGCGGAAACCGCATTGAATCTCGCACTGACCGGCAAGTCGCCTGGCGTCATGGCATTAACCGCAGGTAGCGCGCCGATGAGCGGCGCAGCTGCCGAACATTAATCGCAAGGAAACTCACATGAACTCACGCCGCAATTTTCTCGCCTCAATAGGATCGGCCGGCGCGTTGCTCACCGCCGCCACAGTAAGCCGTGCCGCGCAAGGCACGGTGCCGGAAGCTCAGATGCAGGACAAACCCGATACACAGCCACCGCTCACCCCGCCCGATGGCCGCCCGTATAACCCGGTGGTCACGCTCAACGGCTGGACGCTGCCGTGGCGCATGAACAACGGCTGGAAGGAATTTCACCTCGTCGCCGAACCGGTGCGCCGTCAGATCGCACCCGGCATGACCGCGCAACTGTGGGGTTACAACGGCCAGTCGCCCGGTCCCACCATCGAATGCGTCGAAGGCGACAAGGTGCGCATTTTTGTCACCAACAAGTTGCCGGAACACACCACGGTGCATTGGCACGGCATTCTGCTGCCCAACGGCATGGATGGCGTCGGTGGTCTCACACAACCGCAGATCGGCGTGGGCAAAACCTTCGTCTATGAATTCGAGATGAAAAAATCCGGCATGTTCATGTATCACCCGCACGCCGACGAAATGGTGCAGATGGCGATGGGCATGATGGGATTCATCGTGGTACATCCCAAAAATCCTGCGCTGCATCGCGTGGATCGCGACTTTGTGTTCCTCATCAATTCATTCGATATCGAACCCGGAGCAGCAACACCCAAAGTAAACACCATGACGGACTTCAATCTGTGGTGCTGGAATTCACGCGCGTTTCCCGGCATCGCGCCATTGGTGGTGCGCAAGGGCGATCGTGTGCGCATCCGTTTCGGCAATCTCACCATGACCAATCATCCGATTCATATGCACGGTTATGATTTTTCCGTCACCTGCACCGACGGCGGCTGGGTACCCAAAAGCGCGCAGTGGCCCGAAGTGTCGATTGATGTGGGCGTGGGACAGATGCGCGCATTTGAATTTGTCGCGGATGAACCCGGTGACTGGGCAATTCATTGCCACAAGTCGCATCACACCATGAATCCGATGGGCCACAAAGTACCCAACATGATCGGCGTGGATCATCGCGGCGTGGCGGAAAAAATCATCAAGTTGATTCCCGACTACATGGTGATGGGTGAACGCGGCATGGCCGACATGGGCGAGATGGAAATGCCGCTGCCCGACAACACGCTGCCGATGATGACCGGACAAGGCCCGTTCGGCGCGCTGGAAATGGGCGGCATGTTCAGCGTGGTGAAAGTGCGCGAGGGCCTAGCGCGCAACGATTACAAAGACCCTGGTTGGTTCAAACATCCTCAAGGCACGGTTGCCTATGAATGGAAAGGTGCAGTGCCGGTTGCGCAACGCCCGGCCGCCACGCCCGCCGCCACGCCGACCGCGCGTGATCTGCGCGCGCGTAAACCTACGCAGCACGATCATCGTTAATCATATTAAGGAAAACATGATGAAACCTGCACCAACCACTCTGTGTATCGCGCTTGCGTTATTTGCCGGCGCCAGTGCGACTTTTGGCCACGACAACGTGCAAAAGAAGAAACCTGCACCCATTGCCGCGCAACTCGAAGAAAAGCCCTTCGGAAAGGCAGGTGATCTGAAAAGGATTACGCGTACGGTCACCATCACCATGAGTGACGCCATGCGTTACACGCCTGACTCGCTTACCGTCAAACGCGGCGAGACCATCCGCTTCGTGGTTAAAAACAACGGCAAAATCATGCACGAACTGGTGATCGGTGCGATGAACGATCTCAAGGAACACGCGGCATTGATGAAAAAATTTCCCGCCATGGAACACGATGAGCCTTACATGGCGCACGTCGCACCGGGAAAATCGGAAATCATTGTCTGGCAATTCACTAAGCCCGGTGAATTTTATTTCGGCTGCCTGATCCTCGGTCACTTTGAAGCCGGCATGATCGGCAAAATCACCGTTAAATCATAAGTATTTGTTTTTATTTAATTTTTTAGGGTGTCCAAAATGAAACGAATCGCTCATCTATGCGCCATTGTGTTCTCAACAGTGCTCACGTTCACCGCCATTAGCACAGCGTATGCGCAAACTGCGCCGGGCAACACCATGACCGACGGCGAAGTGCGGCGTATCGACAAGGATGCGAAGAAGCTAACCATACGCCATGGCCCGATCAAGAACCTCGATATGCCGGCGATGACGATGGTGTTTCAGGTCAAGGATCCGGCGATGCTGGACAAGATAAACACCGGTGACAAAATAAAATTCGCCGTAGAGAAAATTGGCGGCGCTTATATCGTGACGCACGTCGAGCCCGGCACGTAGCCGCGCGACTCGACTATCCGCGAGGTGGCCGGGGCGGGATCAAATGCTCATGGGCCACGAGGCTGGCGAGGCAGCGTGAGCGTCGCCTCCAGACCGCCGCCGGGCTGATTGGCAAGCACGAGCTGTCCGCCGTGCAGTTCGGCAACGCCACGGGCAATCGGCAACCCCAGTCCGGTGCCGCCGGTGTCGCGGTTGCGCGATGCTTCGACGCGATAGAACGGCTCGAATACTTTCTCCAGTTCGCCGGCGGGAATGCCGGGCCCTTCGTCCTGAATGCGCAGCTCTAGCCGCGTATCGTTGTCGTCAACGATGATGCGCGCACGCTGACCGTACTTCACCGCGTTTTCAACGAGATTGCCGATGCCGCGCTTGAGCGTCTGCGCGCGAGCGGGGTAAGGACGAATCACCTGTCCTTCTATTGCCACGGTGCCGCCGGTTTCCTGAATATCGGCTTGCAGGCTTTCGAGCAGCGCCATGATATCCACCGGCTGCACTGGCTCGCTGTTTTCCATGCCGCGCAGAAAATCCAGCGCGGCGCTCACCATGGTTTCCATTTCCTGCAAGTCGCCAGTGAACTTGGCGCGCAGTTGCGCGTCGTCGAGCAACTCCGCACGCAGCCGCAGTCTCGTGATTGGCGTCTTCAGATCATGCGACATCGCCGCCAGCACCCGCGTGCGCTCACTCAGGTAACCGGAAAGGCGCGATTGCATCTGGTTAAAGGCACGCGCCGCGCGCGCCACCTCCAGCGGTCCGGTTTCCGGCATCGGCGGCCGGTTGATGTTCCGGCCCAGTTCGTCGGCTGCATCGGCCAGGGCATTCAGCGGGCGCGTTACCCAGCGCACCGCGATCAACGATACCAGGATCACCGCAACCAGCAACACCACGATACTCAGCAGCAAACGGTACGGCCAACTGACCGTGGTGCCCGGCGCGCGGCTATCGAACGTGGCCAACGTGCCGTCTTGCAGACGAACCTGCGCTACAAAAGAAAGTCCCGGCCCCTCTGCACGGTGCATCATGGGCGGCATCCATCCGCGGTTCCCATCGGGCCCATCGTACCTTTCGTGTGATTTCTTGCCCCACCCCATCCCGGGCGCCGGTGCGGCGGATTCGCTCACCGCTACGGCAACAGGCCGCTCGTCCGCCAGAAACCGGCGCAGCATTGCGCCGAACATGGATGCACGCATGCCCATGACTGCATCGCTGGTTTTGTCATCCAGCGGTGCGCGGTCGAGACTCACCGCGAGCGGCGGCGCGCTCAGTACCTAAATAATTTTCCGGCGCTCGCCCGCGCTCATCGGATCGAGCAGCCGCACAATATCGGCAATGCGCTGCGCCGACTGCATGCCGGTTGCCTGCGCCAGCAATTCCCCGCGCTCATGCATGTGCAACCCAAACCCCAGAAACTGCGCGACCACGAGACCGGCAAGCATCACCAGCACCAGCCGGCTGAAGAGCGAGCGCGGAATGAGTCTCATGGATCGACAGTCTCGACATGCGCAGCCAGCACGTAGCCCTGACCGCGCACCGTCTTGATAATCGCCGGCTCGCGCGCGCCTTCTCCCAGACGCTGGCGCAAGCGGCTCACCTGCACATCGACCGCGCGATCGTACGGTCCCGCATCACGCGCCAGCATCAGGTCAACCAATTGATCGCGTGTCAACACGCTGTTGGGATGATCCAGAAAAATCCTGAGCAGCCTGAACTCGGTACCGCTCAATGCCACCACCACACCCTGTGGAGAAGTCAAATTGCGTGTCGCAATATCGAGCATCCAGTCGGCGAAGCGAAATCCGCGCGCCCGTTCCGGCTTGAGATTTTCCGGCAACGACCGTGCCCGGCGCAGCACACTCTTGATGCGCGCCAGCAATTCGCGCGGATTGAAAGGCTTGGGCAGGTAATCGTCAGCGCCCATTTCAAGCCCGACGATACGGTCGGTTTCCTCGCCGCGCGCGGTCAGCATGATGATCGGGATTTCGGAACGCGCCCGCAGATCGCGGCACAGCGAGAGCCCATCCTCGCCCGGCAACATGACATCGAGCACAACAACATCCGGATGCGAAGTGCTGATCGCCGCGCGCATGGCCTTGCCGTCGGCAACCGCCGTCACGCGGAACCCCTGCTTATGCAGATATTCTGCGAGCAACCCGCGAAGCTCGCGATCGTCATCCACGACAAGTATGTGATCGGGTGCATCCATGATTACGTTATAGCGAGATTAAGTGATCAAGCGCAAGAAAATTGTAACGCAGTGTATCAATCCTGCCCGCCGCAAAGTGGCGATACCAAAATGGGCTATTCAGAAACACCTTACCTGCGCAATAGTGCGTTAATCATTTCAACCGCGACTTATCAGCCACGGGAACCTAACTTAATCATCCTGAAAGGATTAGATCATGAAACGCACTCAGAAATTGATCGTCAGTATCGGCACTGCAGTCGGCCTTGGCATAGCAGCACTCGCGGTATCGGCACATCCCGGACAGATGGGCGCGGGCATGGGCCCGGGCGCACAGGGTGGCTCGCACCACGCGAAGGACGGGATGGGACACGGCGCGATGAAACACGGTGACACGGGACCGCAAGCTGCCCGGCAACTGATGACGCCCGAAGAGCGCACGGCATTGCAGGAAAAAATGCGCTCTGCCAAGACGCCCGAAGAACGCCAGCAAATCGCAACAGCAACCCGCACCGAGATGGAAAAGCGCGCCAAGGATAAGGGAATCACCCTGCCTGAGCACCGCGGCAACCGCGGACACCACGGCACCGGCCCTGCCGCGGCGACCACGCCGCCGGCCACAACCGGGCACGCGCACTAAGCAGCATCGGGAGAGGCGGCGGCGTCCGCCTCTCTCCTGTTCCCCACCTTGAGGAGAAACCGTATGAAACACACCAGCCAGATTGCGATCGCAGTCGCTGCAACGTTGGTTTTCGCAGCCGCCACAGTACTCGCCCAGCCCGCCGGCACCGGGCCGGGCATGATGCACGGCATGGGACACGGCCCCGGTGCCGGGGGCCATGGTGCGATGGCCGGTCCTACGGGGATGCTGACCAAGCAGGACGCCGGCTCTGCCGCCGACATGGGGCTGGTGATGAACCTGGTGCACAACAACACCCGTATCAGGCGCACCGTAACCAAACTGCCCAACGGCATCAAGACTACCACCGAATCCGATGACCCCAAGGTTGCGCAGGACATCAAGACTCACGTCGCCAGTATGTCGGGCCGGCTGAAGGACGGACGCGAGTTCAACCTTTTCAGCACCACGCTGCCGGTGATTTTCGACAACGCGAAAAACATCAAATCCGTAGTCGAGATGACTGACAAGGGCGCTATCGTCACACGCACCGCCACCGACGCCAAGGTCGTGGCGGCTTTGCAGGCGCACGCCGGTGAAGTCACCGAGCTGGTGCAGGAAGGCCCGGCGGCGTTTCACCGCGGCATGAACGCGCGCATGGCGATGGGTCCCGGCGGTTTGCGAACCGGCGCCGCAGGGGCTGCTCGGCAAGCAGTCGATGCAAAGCCTGCCGCGACCGGCCACGCGCACTGACCCGGCGCTACAGGCCCCAAGTGCAAAAGACTCGCAATATACTGAAACCCCGACTCAACACTGGAGAAGTCATCATGAATTTAGGCAGAGGCGCCTGCACATTGCTGTGTGCGCTGGCTTACGCGCTGTTACCGGCGTCACCGGCGACCGCGCAATCGCCGCACACCCACCAACATAGCTTCGGCGACGCGCAAAAATGGGCGCAGGTTTTCGACGATCCGAAGCGCGATGCCTGGCAGAAGCCGCATGAAGTCATTCAGGCGCTAAAACTCAAGCCGGACGCAGTGATCGCCGACATCGGCTCCGGCACTGGTTATTTCTCCGCGCGCTTCGCCAACATGACGCCCAAGGGCCGCGTCTACGGCATCGACACCGAACCCGACATGGTGAAATATCTCGCCGAGCGCGCGAAACGCGAAGGCCTGAAAAACATCACGGCGGTGCAAGCGAAGCCGGGTAACCCGCAACTGCCGGAAAAAGCAGATCTCGTCGTCCTGGTCGACGTCTACCACCACTTGGAGAACCGCGAGCAGTATTTCCGCCAGTTGCAAAATTCTCTGAAACCCGGCGGCCGTCTCGCCGTCATCGACTTTCGCATGGATTCGCCCGAAGGTCCGCCCAAGGCGGCACGCATCGCGCCGGAACAGGTTAAGTCGGAGTTACAGCGCGCCGGCTATTCGCTGGCCGAAGAACACGGCTTTTTGCCAAATCAGTATTTCCTTATATTCCATCCGGGGAAACCCTGATTAAAACCGCTTCCGTCATCATCCACACGCCGATTGATTCTTATCAATTAACCATTGCCCGGCGTCCATAGACTAGCGTTTTCAACACACCTTATCGGACAACAAAGCCCATGAGCCTGATCCAGGCGCAAGGCGTTACCAAGTCCTGCCGAATCGGTGAGTAATCGACAGGACATCTGCAAAATTTCATTAATTTAGGAGCTTACAATGAACCGCATACAACCCCTGTTTGTCGCGCTTGCCGCGATCCTGTTAACCGGCTTCGCGGCGAACGACATTCGTCAGGACATGGTCAAGCTCGACAAAGTCTATATCGCAGCACTCGCGTTGACGAGCCAGGGCAAAGTCGCGGAATCGCGCAAGGCAGTGGATGCCCTGCAAAAAGAATGGCAGGAATTCAGCAACCGCCACGCGAACACCAAACCCGGCGATGCGCAATGGAAAGGGGATTTCGATCACGTGACCGGCATGGTAAATGACGCAGTCAAAATCGCCGCGTCGAGCCAAAAAATCACCGACGCGCACGAGGCACTCGAACATGTGCGCGACGTGTTGATGAAGCTGCGGCAGCGCAATCGCATCGACTACTTCATCGACAATCTCACCGCCTTCCATGAGCCGATGGAAGTCATCGTGCTTGCCGCCAAAGACAAGACCGCAGACATGCTCGCCGACGCGGATATTGCGAGCATCCGCAAGGCACTTCCGCAAGCGGAAAAGGCATGGCAACGCGTAGCCACCGCCAAGCTCGATGCAAACGACTACATGCTCAATACCGCGCAGACGGAAGAAGCACGCAAATTGATGGCCATGGAAAACGCATCACTGGCGGCACTGAAAGCCGCGCTCGCCGCAGGCGACAAGGCGCGTATCGCACAAACCGCGGTCGCGATCAAACCCAATTTTGCGAAACTGTTCATGATCTTCGGCGACTTCAAGCCCTACAGCTCCTGAGGCGTCTTCTTAATTCCAAAGGATATTCCCATGTCCACCAGCGCAATGCATCACGCTGTGCCGGCTACGGCCACACAAATCAACTGGGGGCCGTATCTTGCCGGTGCCGGTATCGGCGTCCTGAGTTGGATCGCCTTCGTTGTCGTCAACAACCCGATCGGCATCACCACGGCGATCTCCCAGATTTCTGGTGGCGTAGCCTCGCTTGCGGTAGGTCCCGAAGCCGTCGCCGCCAACAAATACTGGGCAAAGAACGCCTTCAAACTCGACTACGGCACACTGTTCCTTATAGGCACGCTGCTCGGCGGTCTCGCCTCGGCGCTCGCCGCCGGTACATGGCGGCTTGAGACCGTTCCCGAGATATGGGCCGAGCGATTCGGGCCATCACCCATCAAGCGTTATGCGGGCGCCTTCATCGGCGGCATCATCGCTATGTTCGGCGCACGTCTCGCCAACGGTTGTACCAGCGGCAACGGCATTTCCGGCGGCCTGCAGCTCGCGCTTGGCGGCTGGGTGTTCCTTGCGGTCATGTTCCTAACGGGGACCATCACAGCCTTCATCTTATTCCGCCCAAAAGCATCCTGAACAGGAGCCGTCAACATGTTTCCTATCACCGGTACATCCGCACTCATTCTCGCCGTCATCTTCGGCTTTGCCTTCGGCTGGCTGCTGCATCGCGGACGTGTTGCCGACTACAACACCATCGTGCGGCAATTCCTATTCAAGGACTTCACCGTACTAAAAGTGATGCTGACCGCGATCATCGTGGGCGGCATTGGCGTGTTCATTCTGGTTCAACTGGGCTACGCAAAATTCCACATCAAGCCGGCTGATTTGCTGGCTATCACGCTGGGCGCGGGCTTATTCGGCATTGGTATGGTGCTCTACGGCTATTGCCCCGGCACTGCACTCGCCGCCATCGGCGCAGGCAGTGTGCATGCGTTCGTCGGCGCATTCGGCATGATTCTCGGTGGCATTCTGTATGCGTTGTCATTCGATTGGGTGTCGCAGGCCATCCTCCCGGTATGGGCGATGGGCAAGGTGCAACTGCACCAACTGATCGGCGTCAGCGCTCCCGTTGTTTTTATTGGACTTGGATTACTGGTGATCTGGTTTTTCGTGATTCTGGAACGCCGCTCCGGCGAAACCGGGAACCACGCCAGATGATTGATCGTGCGACATGCGGCTGAAAAAGTCGCTGCGCGCGTGGCGCGAGACTGAGGCGGCTCTTTGTAGCGCCTAATACAAAGTTATTGTAAGTATTTGTTTTTAAACAAATTTTTCAATAACACTAAAAATCAAGGAAACTGATAGCGCGTGCGATTAAGAAACACCACCACATCCTCTACGTCCTGAGCACTCCACGTCAGCTTCTGCTGCACTTGCCACTTCTCCACGATTTCACGCAATTCCACACGGGAGATGGCGATGCGGTTGACGCGTGAGTGAACCTGGCTGGTGTGACAAACCAGGCAATGATTTTCGTACAGTGCTTGGCCACGCGAAGCATCAGACGTTTGCGCAGACACCGGTATCACCGCCACGAGCATAACGCTCAACGCAGCCATGCATGAGAATCGTACAGCCTTCATTGCGCCCGCCTCACCAACGTAGTGATTTCCGCCTCCGCGCAGACGATATCGTCATGACGCATTTCACCGGAGGCATGCTCGCGCCCGCAAGCAACACAAAAATACGCGAGTGCCTGCGCCATTTTCTCCCGTTCGTCGAGACCGATTTCAACCGGCGGCATGGCCGGACCGATTTCCATCTTTGTGCTCACGGCGCGCTTGCCCTTCGGCGCAATCGGTTTGCGTGAGGAAGATTTTGGTGGACGCCGTAAATAACGAAGTGCCATGGCTTCAATAAACCGCCATGCGCGGTGCCGCATTTACTGCTTTCCCTGGCAGCCGACTCATATCAAGCAAGCCGAGCGGTCGGCAAAAAAACAGCCCGGAAAATGAATCGTCAAACAGACAGTAGCGCGTAATGGGATGCTTCACAGGATTGCCCTTTGAAGTGATTGATGTCCTCGTACATTACGGTTTAATGATGAACCTGCGCGCCGGAAATTCTTTGACATAGATCAATCCCGTTGCCGGCTAGACCGCTATAGTTTCCTCATTCGGTAAAATGCCCTCATAGAACCTGACTGAAGGAGCCTACGATGTACAAGCACATACTTGTTCCGACAGACGGATCCGCGCTATCGCGCAGAACCGTACGCGACGCGGCGAAGTTGGCGTTCAAACTCGGCGCGAAAATCACAGGATTTTATGTGGCGCCCACGTACCACATTGAGGTGTATACCGACTATGTGCCGCCCGATCTGATATCGCCGCAAGTACACGCGGCCCAAGCCAAGAAAACAGCGCAACGCCACTTGGATGCCGTTCGCAAGGCGGCCACCGAAAGCCGCGTGCGGTGCGCGGGGTATTACGTGATGAGCGATTTTCCGGCGGACGCCATCGTCAAGGCCGCGCGCAAGCACAAGTGCGACCTGATTTTCATGGGCTCGCACGGACGCAGTGGTTTGAGCAAACTGCTGCTCGGCAGTCAGACCAGCAAAGTGCTGGCGCAATCGCGAATACCAGTGCTGGTGCATCGCTAGACATCCATCCTATCGTTTTCAAAGGAGTAGCACATGAGCACGCAAAGCGCAAAACTCGTAACCGATATCAAAGTTCTGGTACACGATGCCGAAGAACTCGTCAAAGCCACTGCCGCTGAAACGGGCGACAAGGTAGTCGAATTACGCCGCCGGATGCAGCAAACCGTCAATGATGTCAAACCTCACATTGTCAGATTGGAAACCGCCGTCATTGACAAGGTGAAGCCGGCGGCAATAGCCGCGGATCAATACGTGCATACGCATCCGTGGCCGGCGATTGGGGCTTCGGCCCTCGTGGGACTGCTGATCGGCTTATTAGCGAATCGGCGCTGACACGACCTAGGCCGACGCACGTACGGCGTCGAGTAGCTCGCGCACGTTGCCAAGATGCTCAAGGCCATCGACCAACGCAATGATGCGATCAACAGCAGCGCTCGAAATAACACCGTGCGCCGCCGTGCGCAGCTTGGCCTGAATCTCGGCGCGGCTTAACGGATCAGCTGCGTCGCCCTTCGCCACCATGCGCCGGTCGGTGTGCGTGGCGCCAGCTGTGGTTTTAATTTCCACCAGCGCCGCCGTGCCTTGAATACCAGGATCCGCTGTGATTTTTACGCGCTCGCGCGCGAACACATCCACCGCTTTATCTTTAACCCGTGCCGGCTCGAACTGATCCAGCCAGCACGCGCGATCGTGCAGCACCACCGATGTAATGTAGGGCATCGACAGCAGAGCCTTGAACTTGTCGTCCCAACCCAGTGTGCCGTGCATATCAAACACGCCTTTCGACAGGCCGACGCGCACCTCGGCGATATTTTCAGGTTTCAGATCGTGCGTGGCCGCCAATGCCAGCAGCGCGGTAATCACCGACTGCACTGAACTTGCCGCCGGCCACAGCCGCAGCGAAATTTGTTCGAGCGCCCATTGTTTACCAAGATTGGCAACCACCGACGCAGGATCGCCGCCATCGGAATACGCGTTGTAAATGCCGCCATCTTTGTGCGTCAAAATTTCTTTCGACGCGAGAAAGCCCTGCTCCGCCAGCAAGCCCGCCATTAAGCCGGACAACGCGCCGCGGCTCTGATGAAATTTGATGGTGGGCGTGCCCCAGTGCGCAAAGGTGCCTGCGGACTGGCTGCCCGCAAGGCCAAACGCCATCAACTGGCGATCCGCATTAAAGCCACGTAACTTGCCAACCGCAGCCGCGCCGCCGAACGGCCCCACCACACCGGGCGAATGCCAGCCACGCGAGCGAAACGCCGCGTAGTTGGTTCCGTTCGCCACGCGCACCGACGTTTCCAATCCGGCGGTCATTGCCGTCAGCAACGCCTTGCCACTGGCGCCATCGCGTTCGGCAATAGCGAGCGCGGGCGACGCCACTTGCGGCGTGGTGTGATACAGCGTGGGGCGATGCACGTCGCACACCGTTACCGCGGTAATCAAATAACCGTTCAGCAATGTCGCGCCTGCCAGCGACAGCTTGTCGCCGCCGATGATGCTGGCCTCGTTGGATGCGCCGAGCGCCGTAGCCAGCCCGCGTATCTGCTTGACCTCGTCGCCGTGCGTTCCTGCAAGGGCACTGGCGATAGCATCCAGAATAATGTCTTTCACACGCTCGCGAGTTGCGGCAGGAATTTGATCGTATTGCAGAGCGGCGACAAACGCGGCCAGTTCAGCGGTGGGCGTGGAAGGCATTCAGTATTGTTCCATTAAGTTTAAAGTTGATTTTGGCAATTTGTGTCAATCGAGTTTCGCGCCGGAGTCCTTCACAACCTTAGCCCATTTCACCAGTTCGGATTTAATCAAATCCGAAAACTCTATCGACGTGGAAATAGCCGGCTCAGCGCCCAACCCGATGAGCTTGTCGCGTATATCAGGCATGCGTACAATCTTCGACACCGTTACATGAATTTTTTCGAGTACCGGCGCCGGCATTGCCGCCGGGCCCATTAAACCATTCCAGCCGACGGCGACGTAACTGGGCAGCGTCTCGTTGATCGCCGCCACGTCGGGCAATGCCGGAATGCGCTTGGCGCTGGTGACGCCGATAGCGCGCGCTTGTCCGTTCTTCACCAACGGAACGCCGGACGGTGCAGTGGCAAACGTCAACGCGGCTTCGCCTGAAATCAATGCAATCATCTGCGGCCCCGCGCCTTTGTACGGCACATGCAAAATATTTACGCCGGTCATGCTTTTGAACATTTCCGCGGTGAGATGCGGCTGCGCGCCGCTGCCCGCCGAGCTGTAGAGCAGATCGCCTGGCCGCCGCTTCGCCAGGGCAATCAGTTCTTTCACGTTTTTCACCGGCACTGATGGATGCACCAGCAGCACGCTCGGCAGATTCACCAAATTGGTAATCGCGGTGAAATCCCTGAGCGGGTCAAACGGCAGCTTGGCGTAAATCGCCGGGTTGATCGCGTGCGTGCCAACAGTATTGATGTACAACGTATAGCCATCCGGTTTTGACTTGGCAACAAAATCCGACGCAATATTGCCCGCCGCACCGGGACGATTGTCGGTGATCGCGGGCTGCCCCCATTCCTCGGTGAGCTTCTGACCGATAGTGCGCGCGAGAATATCCGACGTGCCGCCCGGCGGAAACGGCACCACGATGCGTATCGCGCGCGACGGAAAAACCTGCGCCTGAGCCACCTGAGCCAGTTGCGCCAACGGCAGCGCGGCAAGCAACAGCAGACCTGTCCTACGTAGAAATCGCTCCATCACGAACCTCCCCGATCCGGCGCAGGCGGGGTAACCCGGTCACCCTGGGACGCTGCTTTCCGGAGAAGGGGGATTCTACCGCAGCTACCCATCGACGATGCCCGCTTCCGGCATATCTCTCACCGGCCTATTCTATTTTTGCGCTCACACGGCGATACGCGCGCCATGCCACGTGCAAATCCCGGCGCAACGCCGTCTTACGCGCCTGACACCATTCTTCCGCAGCAACACGGTTGCGTATTGCTGAACGCCCGCGCCTGCCGGCGAGCGCGGCCGCCACCGACTGTTCTGCGACTTGAACATCATGCAACGCGCCCAACATATTCTGCAAATGCGAAAGCCGTTTCAGCATACGGTGCATCTTTGGCTTCTCGAACAACGAACTAAAACTATCGGCGGCATAACGCAATTTTTTGACCTGGATACGCAGCGCATGCAGTTGCAATGCATCGATTTTCGCAAGCGAGCGCCCATGATCGCGCACCTTCGCGTTACAGCGGCTGACGACGCGGCGCGCAAAGTCACCTGCGGTGCCGTTCAGAACGGCAAGTTGTTTGGGCGATGCGTCAGAACGCCATGTTTCTTGCCTCAGCCAGCGCCGGAAGCCGGCTATCCATTGCTGAAACCGGCGCGACATGAGCGCTCGGCGCACCATCACCGCTTTGGCGCGACGCTGTTTTAGCCATTGCGCATCAAGCGCTGCAAGCTGCGGATGATCACTCAGGGCCGCGCGCAAAACCGGCCAGATTTCGAGCGTAAACACATCGGCATCTCGTGCAGGCCCGAGGGTATGCGCCAGCCATTTGATATCCGCGATAAGCGGCTGAAGCGCCGATGCGGGAAGCACTTTCGCAAAGTCGCTGCACAGTGCGCGCAAACGCCGCACGGCAACGCGCATCTGATGCAGGTGCTCGGGATCGTGACCGGCTATCGCTCCCCGGCGGGTGGCCTGTATTGCCCTCAGCAACGTCCTTGCGATAACGCCGAATGCCTCGATGGCGGACGCACTGCCCGCGAGGCGTAGCCCCTGCATTTTCGGCGGCGACGTCACAACCCGGCAGTACTGATCCGAAAACGTCCCGCTATTTGCGCACCCGTCCTTCCCGTATGTGTTCTCGCGACACGACATGGGCAATACTGGAAAACTCCTCAGCCAGCACTGCCAGCAGGTCGTCTATTGTCACAATGCCGACCAGCCGATTCTCTTCATTGACGATGGGCAGCCGCCGTACCCCCCGGAAACGCATCAACTCGATGGCCTCGGACAATCCCAGCGACTCCGGCGCCGTCACCAGCTCGGGCGACATGATATCCCCCACCGTGATGACCTTCGCGTCCAGATCCATCGCGTTGATCTCAATCACGACGTCACGATCGGTCATCATGCCCACCGGCGTACGCTTGCCATCCACTTCGTCAACTACCACCAAACTGCCGACATGGTAGTGGCGCATCAATTTGCAAGCAGCATGCACAGTCACTTCGCGATTGACAAATACCACTTCGCGGTTACAAACATCGCCTATCGTCATATAAACCCTTCCGTCTGTCCTGTGGTGAGCAGTGTAGTGGCGAGCCGTGAATGCGTTTTGATCCTGGTCAAAAAACAATCTCCGGGCATGCGTTTTTCATCAGCGATACACCAGCACCGGTATTTTTGAATGCGCTAGCACCTGCGTGGTCTGGCTGCCCAAAAGCAGTTGCCTGAATCCGCCGTAACCGTGTGAACCCATCACAATCAGATCACAGTTGTTTTCGCGTGCCGTATTAATAATCGTTCGGTACGGATGATCATCGACCACCAGCACCGTTCCGCATATCACACCAGCGTTTTCGGCCTCTGCCGCAAACCGTGACAGGATCGTTCGCGCATGTCCTGCAACATCGTGCTCCCACTCTCCGCGCATTGCGTCCAGCGCCGGCGGCAAATACCCTTTGTCTTTGAGTTGCTGAAAACTTGGGCATGCCATCACGGCACTCAGCCGGGCCTTGAATACCTTCGCCAGTTCAATCGCTCGCCGGCCCGATTCCAGGGATAGTTCGCTGCCATCAACTGCAGCCAGCAGGTGCTTATACATTGCCTGCTCCCGTCGCGCGCACGAGTGTCAGATAAAAACGGATGGGTTACCGGTACACCAGAACCGGTATTTTCGAGTGGGACAACACACGCGTGGTTTCACTGCCAAGCAACAACTGCTTGACGCCGCCATAGCCGTGTGAGCCCATCACGATCAGATCACAGCCGCTCTTCTTCGCCGTATCGACAATCGCCAGATGCGGCTGATCGCGAAACACATGTACGGTCTCGCACGTGACGCCAGCACGCTTGGCTTCGGCTGCGGCCGTATCGAGCACCTTGCCGGCACGCGCCGCAATGCCTTTTTCCCATTCTCGCTTGCTGACACTCGATGAGGGACCCATGAAGCCTTCGTCCGTGAGCTGCTTGTACGTAGGCGACACCAGTACGATCGTAGCCTTGGCCTTGAAAATTTTCGCTAACGCGATGGCACGGTTGGCAGCCTGCGCGGAAAGCTCACTGCCGTCGGTCGGAATCAGAATATTCGTAAACATGTTCGTCCTTTCGTTTGATGTGAGGTGCTTCGTTGCCGTATTCCGGATTACTTCCCGGCCATTCTGGTTTTTTGTTCGCCCTGCGGCTCCATCCGCTCACTGGCGCTTGACGCGCCTTTTAGCGCATCGATATTCAGAATTTGTATGCGTCGGCTATCCACGCCAAGCACATGGGTATTCTTCAGGCGCGAGAAGCAACGGCTTACCGTTTCCAGTGTAAGTCCTAAGTAATTGCCGATATCTTCCCGCGCCATCGGCAATGTGAAATCATGAGGCGAATAACCGCGCGCACGGAATCGATTCGACAAATTCATCAAAAATGCGGCTACCCGCTCTTCGGCGTGCATGCGCCCCAGCAACAGCATTAATCCCTGATCGCGCACTACTTCGCGCGCCAGCAAACGCTGCAGCCAGGTTTGCAGGTACTCTACACGGCGGCTCAGGCGCGTCAATTGTGCAAACGGGATTGCGCATACATGGGTGTCCACCAGCGCGACGGCCTCGCTGGGATGATTCGTCGAACTGATGGCATCAATGCCGATCACATCGCCGGCAAAATGAAAGCCAGTCACCTGCTCACGACCGTCATCGAGCAGCACCACGGTTTTCAATGAGCCGGTCTTGACGAAATACAGATGCGTAAACGACTCGCCGGCGCGAAACAGTGTCTCCCCTGCCTGCAGCCGCTTGTGTTGAAAGATCAGCGACGTGAATTCCAGACGTTCGTGCAGCGCCAAACCTTCGGGCACGCAAACCGCGCCAAGTGCGCAGCGCTCGCAAGCACTGGTGAGTACGCTTGGACCTTCCACCACGCGCAAATGCTGGCGTATGGCAAACGGAACGGCGGGGATGCTGACGGGGCGGTGCTGTGCAACGGCTGACATGGTGCTCTCCCGATTGATGTAGCGATGGCCGCACTGTAAACGGGCGCCACATACGCCGGTATCAGCCGCGGCTGAAAACGCGTTCGGGAACCGCCGCATTCGTTTGTAGGGAAATTCCTACACGGCGTCGATGTGTTCGGTCAATCAAAAAATAAATAATATACTTTAAAAACAAATACTTATGAA
>JBEBHE010000057.1:0-18652 GCA_040081205.1 Burkholderiales bacterium
GTTTACTGCGGCGGGGTTGGGACAATTGCCGTTCGCGTAGGAAGCCCGGTCATACCCACGCCACCACCACGGCGGCGATATAGCATGCGATTCCGCCCTGCCCGAACGGGAGCCGCTGCCGCTTAGTTCTTCGCCAGTTTCTGCACCCGCCAGTTCAGCGGATCGGCAATATAAATATTTTCCTGTTGATCGAGCGCGATCAAATGCGCTTCGCCGTACTGATTCGGTCCTTTACCCTGACTGCCGGTGATGCCGAGCACCTTGCCGTTTTCATCGAGCTTCATCACTTTGCCGGTGTGGCCGTGCGCCATCATCATGTGCTGCTGGTCATTGCACAGCGCAAGGCCGCACGGCGTGCCGGGATGACTGGTCTCACGAACGTAGTTGCCGTCGGCGTCAAATACCTGAATGCGCTGGTTGGAACGGTCGGCGATATAAAGCAGCCCTTTGTTATTAATTACGATGGAATGCGGCTGATCGAATTTCCCCGATTCCTTGCCGGTGCCGCCCCAGGTTTTGATGTGATCGCCGTTCGGCGTGAATTTATGCACCAGCGAGTCACCCTTGCCGTGACCCTGCGTAATATAAACCTCGCCTTTGGGCCCGAACGCGAGATCGTTGGGCTCGTTGAAACAGCGCAGATGCCCGGCCTGATGCCACTCGCCGGCGCGCCCTTTCACGCCCAGCACCATGAGGATGCGTCCGTCGGCGGTCATCTTCACCACGATATGCGAGCCGGTATCGGTGGCCCAGATGTTTCCTTCGCGGTCGATGCGCAAGCCATGCGGATTGGAAAATACGCCGCGCGCCATGGTGCGTAAATAATTGCCGGCATTGTCGAACTCCATCAGCGCGTGTTCGCCTCGATTGAACACGAGTATGTTGTTTTTGGCATTGACCGCGACGCCGGAGCACGGCCCGAAATTCAGGCCCGCGGGCAATTTAAAAATATCAGCGGCCGGCGTGTAGCCGAGATCGGGAATAGTGTTGGACATGATTGGGCTCACAGTAAGTTGATCGTTTCCGGCGACAATGATGGACACCGGCTTTTTTTGTGCCGCAGAGCGTATCAGGTCTTCGTTGTTCAAGCGACCATCGCGGCACCAAGTACGCACGCGCCGGATAACGTATGCCGCATAGCATTGCACAAAAAATATTCAATTAAAACAAATATTTGCAATGAGCCCGAAGATATGAGGCACCAAAATACATCTGCTACAATTCACGCGCACTTAAGGTATTCGCTGCGCATGGCCATGCGTTGCGCCACCCATCAATAACGCGCTTTCGAATCCATGTCACAACCCACTTTGTCTTTGCTTGTTTGCGCCATCACGCTTGCGGGCGTGAACCACGCCGCGCTTGCGCAACGCGCCGACGACGCAGCGCGCGCGTACCCGTCGCGTCCGGTACGCATGGTCATCGGCTTCACGCCCGGCGGACAGCCCGACATCGTGGCCCGCCTGATCGCGCCTCGATTGGGCGAAGCGCTGGGGCAACAGTTCGTGATCGACAATCGCCCGGGCGCAGGCGGCGTGGTGGGCACCAAAATCGTGGTTGATGCCCTTCCCGATGGTTATACGCTGTTGACGACCTCATCGTCGCATGCGATCACGCCGGCCGTGTACGCCAAGCTGCCGTTCGATACGCTGAAAGATATCGCCGGCGTGTCGATGACCTCGACCGCAGCCTACGTACTGGCAGTATCGCCGTCGCTGGGCGTGAAATCGGTGCAGGAATTCGTTACGCTGGCAAAAGCCAAACCCGGACAATTCAATTATTCTTCTGCCGGCAATGGCAGCGGCACACATTTCGCGGGAGAGATGTTCAAGCAGGCCGCGCAAATCGACGTGGTACATATTCCGTACAAAGGCGTGCCCGAAGCACTCACCGATACCATCGGCGGGCGCGTGCAATTCGTCATGGCGCCGCTGGGCTCTTCGGTAAGCTTGGTGCGCGAAGGACGTCTGCGCGGACTGGCGGTGTCGACTGCCAAGCGCGTGAGCGTGCATCCCGATATACCCACCATCGCAGAAACGGGCTATCCCGGATTTCGCTGGGACTCATGGGGTGGTGTGTTCGCGCCGGCGAAAGTACCACGCGCCATCATCAACAAGCTCAATCGCGACATCGTGCGCATACTCAACGAGCCGGACATTCAGCAGCGCATGAATGGTCTGGGCATGGAGTCCATGCCATCATCGCCGGAGCAGCTCGACAAATTCGTCGCGGATCAAATTGCCGTGGTGATGCAGCTGGCGAAAAAAGCCGGCATCCAGGCAAAATAACCGCTGCCCGGGATATGCCGGCGCGCCGAATTTATTCGGCCTTGATTCCTGCCGCCTTCATCAGCGGCCACCACTTGGCTATCTCCGCTTTGTGGTAACTGGCGAGCGCCTGCTGCGTCTGCTCTTCGCGCGGCGGAATGTCCTGACCAAGATCGGCAAACCGTTTGCGCAGGGTATCGTCCGTCAGTGATTCGACAATAGCGGCGTTGAGTTTCATGTTGATATCGCGCGGTGTGCCCTTGGGCACCCAGATGCCATGCCACACTGCCGTGTACAGCCCGGGAAGCCCCGCTTCGTCAACCGTCGGGATCTCCGGCGCGGCGGCTTGACGCGTCTTCGACGTCACCAGGTACGCCCGCGCCTTGCCCGCACGCACATGCGCAACGGCGCTCGACACCTGCGTCATGTACAAATCGATTTCGCCGGACAGTAACGCCTGCATCGCCGGCGCGCCGCCGCGATACGGTACGAACTCTGTTTTTGCGCCGATACGATTGAGAAAATAAATTCCCGCGATATGCGATGCGCCACCCACCCCGCCGGTGCCAAACTGAACCTTGTCCTGATTGGTTTTGATCCACCCTATCAGCTCTTTCAGGTTTTTGGCCGGAACGGACATCTTCGACACCACCACTTGCGGATTCGTAGCGATCTGCGCCACCGGTTCGAGATCCTTCAACAGATCGAACGTCAAATTGTAATAAGCGCCGTTCACCACATGCGTACCCCAGTGCCCAATGCTCAATGTGTAACCGTCGGGCGCAGCGCGTGCGACACGCGCCACACCGATACTGCCGCCGGCGCCGGTAACGTTATCCACCACCAGCGTCTGTCCCAGATACCTGCGCATCGGTTCGCTCATCAGACGTGCCAGCGTATCGGTGGGTCCGCCTGCCGAGAACGGCACCACAAACGTGATCGGCCGCGCCGGCCAGGGTTGCGCAACACCGGTTGACGCCGCGCTCAAGGTTACTGCCCATGCCCAAACCACAAGGTGCGCTTTCATGCTGACCTCCTGTAGGTTGACTGCAAGTGCTTCACATGAACGCCGCTAACCGGCCGACGCTATTTCACCTCTATCTTGCGCTCCTTCACCACGCGCCGCCATTTGGCGATTTCGCCGGCAACGTGGCGCGTCATTTCCTCGGGACTGCCGGGCCGCATATCACCGCCTGCGTCATTAAACTGCTTGATCACGTCGCTGGCGGCCATGACCGTGCGCAGTTCGCGGTTCAGCTTGGCGATGACCGGCTTGGGCGAGCCGCCGGTCACGCCCATGCCAGCGAATGACGTCACGTCGTAGCCCGTCAACATTTGCGACACCAGCGGCAATTCCGGCATTTGCGTGGCGCGCTCTGTCGATGTGACGGCCACGGCCCTGATGCGTTTGGCGCGAATGTGCGGCGATGCGCCTGTCAGTGTCATGAACATGAGGTCTAACCGCCCGCCGATCATTTCAGTCAGCGGTTCGGAACTGCCTTTGTACGGAATGTGCAGCATATCCGTGCCCGCCATCGAGTTGAACAATTCCGCCGCCAGATGAAATACCGAACCCACGCCCACGGAGCCATAGTTCAGCTTGCCGGGATTTTTTTTCGCCACGGCAACCAGATCGGCAACGCTGCGCGCGGGAAATTCGTTGCGCACCACCAGCACCATCGGGTACGTCACGATGGTGGTGATCCAGTCAAAATCCTTGAGCGGGTCATAGGGCGTTTTTACCGTCGCGGCATGCGCCGTAAACGCGCCGCTGATGAACAACAGCGTGTGACCGTCGGGCGTCGCTTTGGCGACATGATTCGCGCCGATGGCGCCGCCAGCGCCGGGGCGGTTTTCCACAATAAAATTTTGTCCCATGCGCTCTGACAGCTTTGGCGCCAGCACGCGCGCCAGAAAATCCGAACTGCCGCCGGCAGGAAACCCCGACACAATGCGCACCGGGCGCAATGGATAATCCCTGATCGCGTCCGCGGCGTAGGCGGCACTGTAAGCCGCACAGGCGGCACCCGCCGCATACGCCGTAAACAACACGTTCACGCCGGTTTTCTGAAATGGTGTTGGCAAACGCATCATTGTCGTCCTGTCACACTTGGGTTTTAATCCGCCTTCATCCCGCGCTCTTTCACCACGCGCGCCCAGCGCTCCACTTCTTTTTTGAGATGCTCGCTCGCTGCGTCGGGCGAACTGGCAACAATATCCAGCCCGCGATCGGCAAACAGTTTGGCCAGCTCCGGCGTAGCGAGCGATTTTTTCATTGCGTCGTTGAGCTGGGTTATCACGGCACGCGGCGTTTTCGCGGGCGCTGCCAACACAAACCACGTCACAAACTCATAGCCGGGAAGACCGCTTTCATCCACCGTCGGCACTTCGGGCAGTGCGGGCGAGCGTTTCAGGCTGGAGACGCCGATCGCGCGTAATTTTTTTGCGCGCACGAAGGCGGAGGTTTCCGCAATGTTGGTAAACGTCGCGCTGACTTCGCCGCTCATCGCAGCGATCAATCCCGGACCGCCGCCCTTGAAATGCACGGCGACCAAACTGGTCTTGCCGAGAAAATTAAACAACTCGCCCGCAATATGCGGATTGGTGCCGATGCCTGCCGACGCGTAGTTGATTTGCCCGGGCCGCGCTCGCACCAACGCCAGCAAATCCTTGACGCTGTTCACCGGCACCGAGGGATGCACCGTCAACACCGACGGCGACGACGACACCAGCCCGACCGGCGCGAAATCATTGATCGGGTGATACGGCACGCGCGGAAAAATATTCGGATTGACGACGAACGGCAGTGTGTTCATCAGCAGCGTGTGGCCATCGGGCGCGGCACGAGCCACCATTTCGCTACCGATGTTTCCCGATGCGCCGGCACGATTATCAACGACGATTTGCTGGCCGAGCAGCTCGCCCATTTTCGGCGAAATCATGCGCGAAATCAGATCAACGCTGCCACCGGGCGCGAACGGCACGATGATGCGTATTGTCTTGGTGGGAAATACGTCGGCCTGGGCAAGTGCTGCTAACGGCGCCATCATCGCCAGGATAGTCACAGCACCGGAATATACTAAATAATTGTTTTTAAACATTATTTTCATCGTTACGCCCTGTTGTTTTAGCGTTCAGCCTCACGGCAGTCATCATACGCCGGAGATTGCGCGCGCGTGCGGCCGCGCAGTCGCTACGCGCTTGTATTTGTCGCGGGCACGGCGGTCGCGTAAATTACCTGTTATCTGTTAAGTACTGCGCGGCCCACTGGCGCGCGCGAGGAGATGCCCGTGAATTTCGCCGTTCGCTCGCTCATTGCAATAACTGCATTCGCCATGCTCACGCTCGCGAATAGCGCGCACGCACAATCCGGTTATCCCGCCAAACCGATCCGGCTGATCGTGCCGCTCGCGCCGGGCGGGCCCAGCGACATACTTGCGCGCACCATGGCGCAGAAAATGACCGAGAGCTTGAAGCAAACCGTCATCGTCGATAACCGCACCGGCGCGGGCGGCGTCATCGGCACCGACCTCGCCGCGAAGTCGCCGCCGGATGGATACACCTTGCTGCTGGTCGCCGCGGCAACGTACACCATCAATGCGAATATTTATTCCAAGCTGCCCTATGATCCGCGCAAGGATTTGTTCCCGGTGTCGATCCTCGCGGCGGCGCCTTACGTGTTGTGCGTGCACCCCGCGCTGCCGGTGAAATCGATTAAGGAATTCATTGCGCTGGCGAAAGCGCGGCCCGGACAACTCAATTACGGTTCCGGCGGCACCGGCACCGGGCCACAGATGGCATTTGAATTGATGAAGCTGCGCGCGGGCCTCGACATTGTGCATATCCCATACAAGGGCACCGGCCCGGCGATGACCGAACAGATCGCTGGTCAGGTGCAGGTGGGATTATTCAATCTGATTGCCGGCATGCAAGTCGTGCAGTCCGGACGTTTGCGCGGTCTCGCGGTCAGCGGCGTCAAACGCGCGGTGCGATTGCCTGATCTGCCGACTTTTTCAGAGGCCGGCATCACCGGGCTGGAGGATATGGGCGGTCACGCCATGTGGCTGCCTGCCGGTGTGAGCAAGGATATCGTTGCGCGCCTGCATCAGGACATGGTGCGCGCGGTGCAGTCACCGGAAGTAAAAGCACGCCTCGAAGCGGAGGGTGCGGAAATCATCGCCAATACACCGGAACAGGCGGCGGCCGCGATACGCGCCGATCTCGAGAAGTGGGCCGAGGTTGTGCGCAAGACGGGGATCAAAGCGAACTGAGTTTGGCGGTACCCGGTCACAGGGCGCAGCAGGATTGCGCCCTGCCAACCCTTACCCGCTAAGGACGCGCGTTCATCACCTTATCCAGAAACTGAAACATACGCCGCGCGGAATCTTCCGTGACTTCCTTGCTGTAACGATAGGTCACGCGATTGCCACGGACATCAATTTGGGTATTTCCATCATTCTGCTTGGCATCCCAACTGTGCGTCGTCTTCGGATAAACATGCCAATCGACAGGCGCGCCTGCTGCCTTTAGCGGGCTTAGTTGTTCGACACATTCTGCCGGCGGGGTTTCATTGTCCAGTTCGCCCATCAACACCAGCAAGGGGCGATCAATATCGGAGCGGATAAATGGATTAGCGAAAGGCTCACCTTTGAGATTCTTGGTGAAGCAACCCGGATAAAAAGAAACCACCGCCGAAAAGCGCACGCCCGGCACGAGTTTACTGCTGTAATCCGCACTGCTTGCCAGCAAGCCGACCAACGCACCCCAGGAAAACCCGGCAAGCGCGATTCGGTTCTTGTCGACAAAGTCAAACTTCTGCAGATGCTGCGCGGCTTGCAAAGCGTCCGTGACGCCGCGGAAGGGATTGACACCTCCTTTGGGGCCGTAACACACCGTATCCACGCCGCGCGGTCCAAGGCTGTCCATCAGCAAAACGACGTAACCGCGCGCGACTGACTCTTTCGCCCAATTCAGCATGGATGCGTTTGGCTTGCTTCGACCGACACCGAGCCCACCGCATTGGTGCACCAGCACCAGCGCGGGGAACGGCCCCGCGCCTTCGGGCTTGTACAGCGACAACTGCGGCCCTCTGAAAAACGAGAACTCCGACGGCTTGTCCGGAAACTTGAGGTCTTCCGCCATCTGCTGCGCGAAAACAAAAGGAGCGCTCAATCCCAACGCCAGCCATAGACTGCGTAGCAATACGTTTTTCATTGAGCGGCTCCCTTTAGCAACAATGGAATGGGCAATGTCCGTTGGTTATTGCGTCATTAAATGATTTCTGTTGTTTTTATTTTCAACTGCGTGCGATAGGCCTGCGTAGCGAAAAGCGGGCGCTGTTATATATTCATCTCCAGAATATACAACCCGCCGGTAAACCGATCCACCGTATATACCAACCCGCGATCATCCACATAAACATCGTTGATCTGCACCGAACCTTTGGGTGACAACGCAGGCGCGCCCGGCACGAAGTAAGCCACTTCCTGCGGCTGGTACGGATTGGTGAGATCGTACACGCGCAAACCGCCGTTGAAAAACGTGGCGAGAATGATGTTGTCGGAGCGCCATGCCACATCCATAGGGTAGTTCTCGTACAAATTGTGCGACCCGAAACGTCCGCCGCGTTTCGCAAACACTTCCACCGGCGGCAGCGGGAAGGTAGAGATCGGCACGAGGTTTTTTTCGTCGGCCATGTTGACCACCCAGGTCATCTTCGGCCAATCCTTGCCGTCGTCCTGCGTGCATTCGTCGGTGACGATGAGCAGCTCCTTCGAGAACAGCGGCATTGCAGTATGCGTAAAGCCATTCATCGGCGGCGAATAGTTGTAGTTCGACACCATTTTCGGCTTCGTCTTGTCGCTGATGTCGAGAATCACAATGCCGCCGTCGAGATAGCCGAGGTACGCGCGGTCCGGGCGCTGCGGATACCATTGCGTGTTGTGCGGACGAAAACCGCTGTCGAATTTCGGATGGCGTTTCATCGGCGGTTCTTTGTCGGTGTCGCGCTGACCGGGGTACCACCAGCGGCCCACTTCGACCGGCTTGGAAGGATTCTTCACGTCGATGATGCGGTAGAACTGGAAATCCTTGTCATTGCGCGGCGTAAAATCAGCGGCGCCCGAGGCGATGTGCACATATTCGTTATCGACGCACCACACGCAGTGCACGCCCAGCGATTTCGGACCGGAGCAATCGAAGTGCGAGATCTTCTGCGGCTTTTCCGGCGTGCTGATGTCCCAAATATCGAAGCCCGCCGGCGTCAGGCCGAAATCGCCGCGGATCTGGTGAGCGACATACAGCCGGTCGCCGCAAACTTCGAGAGAATTCGAGCGCATTTTGTGATGCGGCAACTCGGTTTGAACAATCACGCGCGGCTTTAACGGATCGGTTACATCCACGGCCGTAAAATTTTTCGGCGCGGCTTCGTGGCCCAGCCACATGATGCGGCGGCCATCCTTGGTTTTTTGCATACCCATGCCTTCACCCACGCCGCCAAAACCGTCCAGCGTGTTGTGCGACAGCAATTTAAAATTGTACGAAAGCGTTTGCGATGCGTTGGTGCCCGAACCGATGGGTGCTTGTGCCATGACTTCTCCTGGATTAAAAACGTACTAAAGTGAAACCGCAGTAACTATTTGTTATTGAATAATATTTTGAAACCGAATGTTGCCGTCTGAAACGATACGGAGAACGCGCCGTGCGACGCACACGCTCTGTGTACGAAGTGTAATCTGAAATCGAAGGCATTTTCGCAAATTTTGCGTCGGGAAAACGGCGTTGCCACATCGTGACCAACCGGCGCAGCGCAACAGGCGCGACGCCCGTTCCGGCCACTTATTTTCGTTCCGGCCAGCGTGGAACATTTTCGCAACGTCTGAGCCATGCCACCACATTCGGATACGCCGCAAGATCAAAACCGCCTTCGGGTGATTTCGCCACATACGGATAGCACGCAATGTCGGCAATGGTCGCGCGCCCCACGGCAAGCCACTCGTTGTGTTGCAAGTGGTCATTGAGTATTTGTAATGCAAGCCGCCCCTGGCGCTGCATCTCCTCGAAATCGCCCGTCGTTTTGAGTTTCAACACAACACCGCGCGTCCACTGCAAGCCGAACTGAACCTGGTTCTGCGCAAACGCCATCCAGTGCATCACCTCCGTCATCCCCAGTGGATCAATGGGCAGCCATTGCTCGCCGCCCCACTTGCGCGCTATGTACACCAGATGCGCGGTGGAATCCCAAAAATAGCGCCCTTCGATTTCCATCGCCGGCACTTGCCCGCGCGGATTGATTTTCAGGAACCAGGGCGCCTTGTGTTCGCGCTTGCCGAAAAAATCCAGATCGATGCGTTCGCACGGCACATCGAGTATCGACAGCAGGATGCGGATTTTCCAGGAATTGCCGGAGTTATCGGAGGCGTAGAGTTTCATGTTCTTTTCACAAAATTATAAAAAACATATACTGGCATTCGTTTCCTGAAAGCCGTTCACTTGCGAGCGTACCACGGCCACTTGCATTTACAGGCGCGCGCACAATATAGCAACGATGATGAAACCACTTCCCACGTTATTTCTCTCGCACGGCTCACCGATGATGGCGCTGGCCGAATGCGCCGCTACAAAATTCTTTAAAGCGCTCGGCGCGGAACTGCCGCGTCCGCGCGCCATCCTCATGGTGTCGGCGCATTGGGACACCACGCAACCTGCTGCAAGCATCAGCGCGCGCCCTGAAACCATTCATGATTTTTATGGATTCCCCGCGCCGCTGTATGAATTGCGCTACGCAGCACCGGGTGCGCCCGATGTGGCAAAGCGCGCCGCGCAACTTATCGATGCCGCTGGACTCGGCCCCACCGCGTTGGGCGAGCGCGGACTCGATCATGGCGCGTGGACGCCGCTGCGATTTATGTATCCGGCGCACGACATACCCGTCACGCAACTCTCGGTACAACCGGCGCTCGGTGCGAAGCATCACTACAACATTGGACGCGCACTGGCGCCGCTGCTGGACGAGAATGTGTTGATCGTCGGCTCCGGCGGCATGTCGCATAACTTGCGTGAGTGGCGTTCGGTGCCGCCCGGCGCACCGCCGGACTGGTTGACGGCATTCGTCGCCTGGGTTCGCAATGCCATCGAATCCCGTGACCATGCCGCGCTCGTCGATTACGTGAACCAGGCGCCGCATGCGGCACGCAATCATCCGACCGATGAGCATTTTCTGCCGCTGTTTGTAGCGCTCGGTGCAGCCGGCGCCAACGTGCGCATCGTGCGCGAACTCAAGGATGAAACCGATCGCGCGCTGTCGCTGGACAGCTATGTGTTCGAGGCAACGGCGGCCTGACGCCGGCGCAGCATAAGATACAAAAACAGCGGCGCGCCGGCAGCCAGCAAATGTTTCACCGAATGCCCGCTGATGAACTGGGACGTCAGCGCATAGGTATCGCGGTCGTAAAACTCGGCGACTTTCGCCAGCGCATAAAAAGCCAGGCCGTACAGGAGATATATCCGATGCGTATGGCGGCCCGGAAACATCGCCAGAATAAACGGTATCGCCAGCAACGGCGCGCCCTGCACCCAGACGTAAACGCGCAGATCGTCGGTATAGCGCCACCAGAACACGCTGGCGACACCAATCACCAGCGCGGGAATCAGCACGGGCCGTTCGTACTGCATACCGAGATGTTCGCCCGCCAGTGCAGCGAACAAGCCCATGAACGCGATAGTCATCGGCAAGCGATCCCACACCAGCGTATCGTCATTCGGCGTCGCGTGGTAATAGCCGGAACCGGCGAACACCAGCGCCACGCCCGCGAAAAATATCAGCCACGACAACCGCGCGCCGGTTTTGAGGTTTCGGTAACACCACACCCAGCCGACAATGCCCGTCAGCAAAAACGCGAGATTGGATGCCACGTTGCCGAAATTTTGTATCCCCAGACAGGTGCGCACGTCGGCAAAAAAATGATAGGCCTTGTCCTGCGGAATGGCCGCATGCAGTAGCAGCAGATAAAGCAAGGGCGCGACGACAATCGCGGCCAGCAACACGACGCGTCTCTGAAAGATTGCTTTATCCAAGCGGGCCTCCATTATTTTGCCAGGGGCGTGATGCTCAGCTCTGCCGCCAATGTATCCAGCGCCGCCATCAGCGACGGCGGCATCGGCACGCCGTTCTTCACGCGATCCGCGCGCGCAGCATGCGAGCCTTCGCCGGGAATATGGATGCGGTCCACGCCGGGCAGTCGCTCGGAGTTGCGCAAATCCTGCACCAGCGCATCGACACTCTTTTTGAATTCGGCAACGGACTGGAATGCTTCGATGTTGATTGCGACAATGCAATGGCCGGTGTTAGTGGGCGTCGTATCGTCGGCGTTGAAATCCACCACATCGCGGCCCATTGCGGCACCGTTCAACGTCCCTGCGAGTAGCCCGAACATCAGCGCAAGGCCATAGCCTTTGTAACCGCCGATGGGTAGCAGAAATCCTTCATTAGAACGCTTCGGGTCAGTAAGCGGATTTCCCTGCCGGTCCATCATCCAGCCTTCGGGCATCATTTCCCCGCGCTGCGCCTTGGTTTTGACTTTGCCATACGCGGCCACCGTGGTTGCCATATCGAGGATCACCGGTGCTTCACGCTCACCTGGCATTGCAATGGCGATCGGGTTAGTCGACAGCAGCATGTCGAGCCCGCCCCACGCCGGCAGATGGTTGGCGTTGCCGACCGCGAGATAAAGACCAATCATGTTGTGCTCAACCGGCATGCTGGCGTAAAGCGACGCAGGGCCGGCATGATTGCTCCATTTCGCGCCCACCCACGCCACACCGGCGGTCTTTGCTTTTTCAATCGCTTTTTCGGTGGCGAATTTCATCACCAGATGGCCCATGCCGTTATCGCCGTTGACCAGCGCCATGCCCGCCGCTTCGCGTTCGATATGAATGTTGGGTTTGACGTTGACCGCACCGCCCTTGATGCGGCGTATGTACTGCGGCAAACGAAATATGCCGTGGCCTTCGGAACCGTTCACGTCCGCGCGTGCCATCAATTGCGCGATGGATTTTGATTCCGCCGATGAAATGCCAACCGTTTGAAACGCGCTCGCAATGAATGTTTCGAGTTGTGCGGCGCTCACACGCAGCGCTGTGGATGCTAAAGGTGTTGCAGATGCCATTAAAAATTCCTTAATAAAAACAAATATCTACCAAAACTCATCCCGCGGGCGCCACATGCGAACCACGCACCAGCACGCTACCTTCAAACAAGCGTCGCTGCGTGCGCAGGAACGAACCGCGCGCCGCGACCCACTGCCCATCAATCAGGCGCACTTCCGCCGCCGCGGTGATCACGCCGGCCGGCATACCGATACGCAATTCCGCATCCGGATTGTTGGTGATGCGCGTCGCTTCATGCACGATGCTGCCCGCGATGCGCGAGGCCACGGCCATGCATAGCGTGCGCGTAAGCGGCATGTCGCGGTGCGCCTGCCCGCGTGCGATCATGCGGCCGGTAACGTCGATATCATCCGCGCGCAGCAACTCGCCGGAACTCAAAGTGTAATCCTGCGGCGCCGACACATAACCGATGGCCGGGTTCGACAGACGCGTGGCGGCTTCAGCAATGTCGCGCGTAATGCCCATCGCGACGGACGCTGTGCAACGTATCGCTGCAAACTTGCGCATCACCTCGGCATCGGCTTCAACCGCCGCTGGCGGCTCGCTACCTTTCAGGCCGACATCGCGCGCGCGAACGAATACGCACGGATTTGCGGCATCCACCATTGATACCTCAATCTTGCCCACACCAGGTACATCAAGCGTATCGCGCACATTGCCGGTGGGCAGCAAATTGCCGGTGGCAGCACCCCCGGGAGAAATAAAATCCAGCCGCACCGGCGCACCACTGCCCGCGATGCCCGGGATTTCGAGATCGCCGTCCACTGCCGCGCAGCCGTTCACCAGCGGAAACCGCGCGTGGATGATTTTTTTGGTGTTGGTGTTGTGGATGCGCACCAACGCTTCGCCATTGGCATCCGGCATCTGCACCAGGCGTTCATCCACCGCGAACGGCCCCATCGCCGCACTCATGTTGCCGCAGTTGGCGGCATATTCGACGCGTTGTTCCTTGATCGGAATCTGCGCAAAGGTGTAGTCGATATCGGCATCATCACGGGTCGGCGGGCCGATGACACACACCTTGGACACCGCTGTGTAGCCGCCGCCCATGCCGTCCAGTTGACGGCCATACGGATCAGGGCTGCCGGTGGCGGCCAGAAAAATGTCGTCCCACCATTTGCGATCCGTGGGTAAATCTTTTTGGTGAAAAACAATAGCGTTGGCGGTGCCGCCGCGCATGAACACGGCGGGGATTCTGCGTTGCGGCATCCTGTGATCCTCTGTGCAAAGAAAAGCAGATTGCGCCGGCTCACTCGATGCGCAAATTGTTGTCTTTAATGATTTTCTCCCAACGCTTCGCTTCGGATCGCACGTAGTCATCGGACTCTTTTGGCGAGGCGGAAAGCGAGATCGGCAACTGGCGCTTGGCCAGCGCACCGTCTGCCTCAAGTTCTTTCATGGCAGCGACCACATCCCTGAAAATCCGGTCGATCACTGGACGCGGCGTTTTTGCCGGCGCAAAAATGCCGTTCCAGTTGAGACTGCCAATGCCGGCAAAGCCCGCCTCTGCCATGGTCGGCACGTTCGGGAAATCCGAGAGACGCTTTTCCGACGTCACCGAGAAAGCCTTGATCTGCCCGGCACGCACCGGCCCCGCGTTGGAGGCCACATTTGAAATATTGATGTGCGAATCCCCACGGATCAGATTGGTAAGCGTTTCACCAGCGCCCTTGGTGGGAATGTGCAGCATCTTTACACCGGCACGCGCCGTAAGCGCCAGCATGTCCAGATGCGAGTACGAGCCGAGGGGGGCGCCATAGTTAAGCTGCCCGTTGCGTGATCGGGCGTAATCCATCGCTTCTTTCAGCGTGTTTGCGGGCACCTTCGGACTGCCGAGAACAAAATTGGGGATCGCTACGAGCTGCGTCACGCCTGCCAGATCCGTCAGGGCGTTGACGCTCATGTTCTTCGAAAACAACAGCGGGTTTATCGAATTGGTCGAGATATTGCCGACCAGCAGCGTGTAGCCATCCGGCGCGGCCGTTGCCACAATCTCGACGGCGATGTTGCCCGCGGCGCCCGAGCGATTGTCAACCACCACTTGCTGCCCCAGCTTTTGCGAAAGCCGCGGCTCCAGTATGCGCGCAATGATGTCGGTCGCGCCGCCTGGCGCAAACGGCACGAGCATGCGTATCGGGCGCACCGGATAATTCTGGGCTGACACGGGTGGCGTAAAAGCGGATGCCGACATCAGCGCACCCGCGGCTACTGCAATTTTCATGATCATGATGCGCTCCTCAAGTTACACCATTTTGCACCGACTGCAACGCGCTCTTGCGACAGCATTACCACGGTAACTATTTGTTTTTATTAAACTATCCTCATCGCCCGTGAGCCTGTTCTTCGAGTTCCACCAGCGCACCGAGAAAATCTTTCGGATGCACGAATGCGATGCGCTCGCCATGCACATTGTATTGTGGTTTGCCGTCGCCCAACACCTGCGCACCTTTGCCGGCTATCGCGTTGCACGCGCCGTCCACGCCGTCCACGCCGACGCAAAAGTGATGAATCCCCCCCTTCGGATTACGTTCGAGGAATTTCGCCACGGGTGAATCGGCGCGCGACGGCTCCATCAATTCGATCTTTGCGTTCCCGAGATCGACATACGCCATGCGCACACCCTGTTGTTCGTTTACGGTGATCTCGCCTATTTTCAAGCCATAAACATCAGCCAGCCGCTTGGCGGCGGCTTCGAGGCTGGGAACCACGATGGAAACGTGGGAAAGTCCGTTAATCATGGCCGGCATCAAACGATCTTCTGCGCGCGCAGTTGCGCAATATGCTCCACCGACAACCCCAGTTCATCGCCTAGCACCTGCTCGGTGTGCTGACCCAACGTTGGCGGCGCTCGCCGGATCGACGGCGGCGTATCGCTGAACCGAAACGGCATACCCAGCACTTTGACATCGCCCGCCGTCGGGTGCTTGATGGTGCGCACCATGTCGCGCGCTTGCGTGTGCGGCGCAGCGAGCGCCTGCGCCACGCTGTTGATGCGCCCGCACGGCACGCCGGCCTCCGTGAGCTTGGCAATCAGCGACTCGGCGTCTTCGTATTTCAACGCTTCGATGATCAGGCCGTCGAGCGCTTCGCGATTCACCACGCGATCCGGATTTTTGTGAAAGCGCAGGTCGGTGGCCCACGCCGCATGGCCCAGCGCCGCGGCAAATTTTACGAATTGCCCATCGTTACCCACCGCCACGGCGATCATGCCGTCTTTTACGGGATAGGCCGTGTAGGGCACGATGTTCGGATGGCCGTTGCCGAAGCGCCGCGCCTCCTTGCCGGACACCAGATGATTCGACGCCACATTCGCCAGCATGAATAATCCGGATTCATACAGCGACACTTCAACATGCTGGCCGCGTCCGGTGCGATGACGCGCATTCAGCGCCGCGAGGATGGCATTACATGCCAGCAAGCCCGTGGTGATATCGACAATAGCGACACCGTATTTCATCGGATCGCCATCGGTTTCGCCGCAAATACTCATCAGCCCCGATTCGGCCTGCAAAATAAAATCGTAACCGGGCAGCCCGCCCTTGGGGCCGTCGGTGCCATAACCGGTGATCGAACAACGCACCACGCGCGGCGCATTTTTTTCCAGCCAGTCGTTGGTGAAGCCCCATTTTTCCAGCGTGCCGGCTTTGAAATTTTCAACCAGCACATCGCATTGCCTGATCAGCTTCGCCAGAATTTCCTGACCTGGTTTCAAAGCCATGTTGAGCGTAATTGAGCGCTTATTGCGATTGATACCCAGAAAATACGCCGACTCGCCGCCCGCCTCATTTGGCACAAAGGGCGGCCCCCACGAACGCGTGTCGTCACCCGTACCCGGCGGCTCGACCTTGATCACCTCAGCCCCCATATCGCCCAGCGTTTGTGCGCACAGCGGGCCGGCAAGGATGCGGGTGAGATCGAGAACGCGGACGCCCGCGAGGGCGCCCGTGGCTTCAGTCGTCATCCGGATCAGCGCTTTTTCTTGCGCATGGACGGCGGCGCATTAAGATCGCGCGCATTGCCATCGAGGTACTCCGCCAGCATCTTCTTGTCGCGCATGCGGAATTTCTGGAAATCCGGCTTACGTCCGGCGAGGAAGGCGTTCATGCCCTCTGCCGCTTCATCCGATCCCCACACGTGCGCGAGCAGTTCCATGCCTTGCTGCCACGAGGCATACAGCATGTCGGATTCGGAGTTGAGTGATTTCTTGGTCATGCGGATGGTCAGCGCGCTGTGACCCTTCATGGTTTCGCACCACTTCAGCGTCTCTGCACGCAAATCTTTCAGCGGCACGCACTTATTGATAAGGCCGACTTCAACCGCTTCCTTGGCACCGAAACGGCGCGCGCAGAAAATCATTTCGCGCGCCAACCGCTCGCCGATGATGCGCGGAATGTATTGTGTGGCGCCCACCGTCGGACACGCGCCGACTTTGGCACCGGTCTGGCCGAGCACTGCGTTTTCGGAAGCGATGACCAGGTCACACCACAGTGCGAGTTCGTGCCCGCCGCCCATGCACCAGCCGTTGACCATGGCGATCACCGGAATCGGCAGACCGCGGATGGTCATCGCCAAACCGAGCATGCGATCGTTCCACATGTAAGCGTTATTGAAATTAAGCCGCTTCATGGCGTAGAAGTCGCCGCCGGCCGAGAACGATTTATCGCCCGCGCCAGTCACCACGGCGCAAACGATCGACGGATCTTCGCGCGTGGATTTCAGCGCGTCGATCATTTCATCGAGCGTTTGTTCACGGAAGCAGTTCAGCACGCGCGGACGATTGATGGTGACCCAAGCCACCTGATCTTTCACTTCATACAGAATATCCGTGTATTTGCTTTTTTTTGCCGGTTTTTTCTTGGCTGCAGCCATGACTACCACTCCTCGAATGAATAAAATCGAGTGTGAATTTTACCAGAACAGTGCCTCGCGATTGACAATGCGGTGTCTGATAACTATCGTGTTCTGCCTTCGCTCTCAAAGCCGTTAAAGAGAAGAGTCCCTATGCGCCATATGCTGAACTTCGCGGTTGTGCTTTGCCTCGTCGCCGCCAACGCGGCCTTCGCGCAAAACTATCCAAGCCGCCTGGTTAGAATTATTGTGCCCTTCGTTCCCGGCGGGCCGACCGACGTTCAGGGACGCTGGGCAGCACAGCAGCTCAGCAATGCGCTCGGCCAGAACTTTATTGTTGAAAATCGCGGGGGCGGGGGCGGTGTGCCGGGCACGGAGGCCGTGGTGCGCGCCGCGCCCGATGGTTACACGCTGTTGGCGGGCAACCCAGGTCCGCTCACTGTGTCGCCCAGCGTCAATGCCAAAATGCCCTATGACACGCTGCGTGATCTCGCGCCGATTTTTCTGATTGCGCGCACAGCAAGTTGTTTGTGCATACACCCCAGCGTGCCGGCGAAGGGCGTGAAAGATTTTATCGCGCTGGCAAAAGCGCAGCCGGGCAAGATCAACTACGGTTCGCCGGGCGTGGGTACCGTTGGACACTTCGCCACCGAACTATTCGCCACGCAAGCCGGCATCAAAATGAATCACGTGCCATACAAGGGCGCAGCGCAATACACCATTGACCTAATCGCCGGTCATATTGAGATAGCGATCATCCAGTTCGCGGGCTGCGCGCCGATGCTGCAAAGTAACAAGCTGCGCGCGATTGGCGCGACGTCTGAAAAACGATCACCACTATTGCCGCAAGTGCCGACCATTGCCGAACAGGGGCTCACGGGTTTCGTCAGCTACAACTGGAACGGTATGCTCGCGCCGGCGAAAACGCCAGGTGCCGTCGTCACGCGCCTACACGATGTGCTATCGAAGCAACTGGCGCTGCCGGAACATCGCGATGCCTTCATTGCGCAAGGACATGAAGTGGCGGGATTCGGCCCCGACGACTACACGAATTTCATCCGCAACGAGATCGAGAAATGGGCGCGCGTGGCTAAAGCCGCAGGTATACAACGACAATGATAAAACAGTAAGTATTTGTTTTTATTAATATTTTTATAACACTACAAGGAACATCATGGCCACCAAAGAACCGCCGTATTTCATGTATTTCCCCGGCAACTACCGTTGGTCGGCGGCCTTCATCAACATGATGGGCTCGGCGACCTATGGCGGTTCGGACATCGGCGAGCTGCATAAAATCGGTACGCTGTTAAAAGGCGCTGCGCCCGAGGACGATGACGCGTGGTTCGATGCATGCGTGAAGGTTGCCG
>JBEBHE010000331.1:0-5068 GCA_040081205.1 Burkholderiales bacterium
TCCGAGCGGAAAGCCGCGAACGATGCGCAAATTCCGGAGCGCGACGCCGCGCAAAAACGCGGCGATGAAATCCGCGCTGAACAGCAGGCGCAAAAAGAGCTGAATAAAGCCGAGCGCGAACAGACCGCCAAAATACGCGAGCAACGCGAAGCCGAGCGCGAAGCAGCGAAGAAAAAGCGCGAGGACGAGAAGAAGGCGCCGCCGAAGAAATCGTTCTGGTTCTGGTAATCTGCAGAGCCTTCGCTGCAGGTGAGATCGCGAGTGGGGGCAAGGTATAGTGCGAATATTTTATAAGCATTTGTTTTTAAATAATTTTTTACTGAAAGATGATTCAGGGTTTTTGATCCTGAGTTCGCGCCGATGAATACTGAACTGATTTTGATTCGCCACGGCGAAACCGCGTGGAACCGTGAACGGCGCATGCAAGGCCAAACTGATACGCCGCTGTCTGACGTCGGTCGCGCGCAAGCCGAGGCGGTGGGCCGGCGCCTCGCGCAGCATCCGTTTACGGCGCTCTACAGCAGTGACCTTTCACGCGCATGGGATACCGCCGCCGCGATTGCACGCGCGAGTGGACGGGAGATTGTGCGCGAGCCCGCGCTGCGCGAGCGCACCTTCGGCATGTTCGAAGGGCTGACCTACGATGAAATGGCGCAGCGTTTTCCGGACGAACACGCGCGCTTTTCCGCGCGCGATCCGGACTACGCGGTGCCGGGCGGCGAAAGCCCACGCCAGTTTTTTGAGCGCACGCTGGCATGTCTTAATGCGATCGCGCACGCGCACGCGGGCGATTGCGTGGTGGTCGTGACGCACGGACTGGTGCTGGATACCCTGCACCGCGCCGCGCATCACATGCCGCTGGACGCCAAACGTGAAGCGCCGCTGCTGAATGCGAGTCTCAATACCTTTCAGCGTTCGGCCAGCGGATGGCGCGAAACCGGCTGGGGTGACGTTGCACATCTTGCCGAGGTGGGCGTCACGCGCTACGAAGGCAAAGTGGTATAAGTGGCTTACGTGGTTTACCCGGAATAGCCCCGACACCCATGCCCGCGAACGAACATGTCGTGCTGGTCCATGGCTTGTGGATGCATGGCGCGGTGATGGGCTGGATGGCGCGGCGCATCGAGCGCTCGGGTTACACCGTGCATTGTTATACCTACCCGTCGGTGCGCATGAGCCTGGCGGAAAACGCGCGCCGGCTTGCGGTGTTTTGTCAGACATTGAATGCGCGTCCGCTGCATCTGGTTGGCCACAGCCTCGGCGGTTTGCTGATCGCGCGCATGCTGGATGAGCCGCACCGGCTCGACATCGGTCGCGTGGTTCTGATGGGCGCGCCGTTCGTGGATAGTTTTGCCGCGCGCCGGCTCAGTCGTGTGCGACTCGGCTGCATGGCCGTAGGCGCCTCTATCGGCGAGTGGCTGCGAGGGGCGCGTCCTGAATCGCTGGCAGACTACGACATCGGTGTGATTGCCGGCAATCGCGGTGTCGGTCTCGGTGTCGTGATGGCGCCGGACTTGCCCGAGCCGCACGATGGCACGATTTGCGTCTCCGAAACGATGGTGCCCGGCGCCCGCGATCACATCGTGCTGCCGGTCACGCACACGCAAATGGTCTTTTCCCTATTGATGGTGCGGCAGGTCTGCGAATTTCTGCGTCGCGGAAGTTTTGCGCGCGGCGAAGGTGTGCGTTCGTGAGTGTGTCGGGTTGCTTGCGGGTGTTGTGTATCTGCCTGTTTTTATTGATATTTTCCGGTTGCACGCAAATGAGCTACTACATGCAGTCCGTGCGCGGCCAGCTGGATATTTGGAGCCGTGAAAAGCCGATTCAGGATGTGCTCGAAGATGCCGCATCTGCTCCCGCGCTGCGTGAAAAACTTGCGCTCACCCTAAAGGCACGAGAATTCGCCAGCACCGAGTTGGGGTTGCCGCAAAACCAGAGTTACCGGCGCTACGCCGATCTGGGCCGCCCCTTTGTGGTGTGGAACGTATTCGCCGCGCCGGAGTTCTCGACGCAGCCGGCGCAATGGTGCTTCGTGATGGCAGGCTGCGTGAATTACCGCGGCTATTTTTCCAAAGCCGATGCGGATGCATTTGCCGCCGAAGCGACGGCCGCAGGCCATGACGTTTACGTCGGCGGCGTGCCCGCGTACTCCACGCTGGGCTGGTTTGCCGACCCGGTGCTCAACACCATCGTCAATTATCCGTCGGTGGAACTGGCGCGCATCATCTTTCACGAGCTATCGCACCAGGTGGTGTATGTAAAAGATGATTCGGTGTTCAATGAATCGTTTGCGGTGGCTGTCGAGCGCGAAGGGCTCCGGCGCTGGCTGGCCAAGAGCGGCAGCGCGCAGGACCGGCAAACCTTTGAAAAAATGCAGGGCTACCGAGCGGATTTCATTGCGCTGGTGCAAACCTATCGCGCGCATCTGGAGGCGCTTTATAAACAGCGGGTTGCGCCCGACGCCATGCGCGTATCGAAGCAACGCTTGTTCGACGACATGCGGCGCGACTACGGCAAACTCAAGGTGTCGTGGGGCGGCTTTGCCGGGTACGACCGCTGGTTTGCGCAAAACCCGAATAACGCCTTGCTGGCGTCGGTAGCAATTTACACGCAGCGTGTGCCGGCATTTGAAGCGATGCTGCGTGAGCAGGGCAGCGACATGCCCAAGTTTTTCGAGGCGGTGAAAGCGCTGGCGAAGTTGGACAAAGCAGCGCGAGAGGCGGCGCTCGCGCGCTATAATTTTTGATATCGCTGCAACGACAGATGACTTGAGTTTGCGCTTTCAAACTGTGGTATTTGGTTCAATTTTGTCAAACGAGAGCACCATGAAAATCACCAGCAGCAGCTTCACCGATAACCGCGCTATTCCCGCTGAATATGCGTTTTGCGCACCCGACGCCAAAACCCATTGCACGTTCGGCGCCAACCGCAACCCGCAATTCGCTTGGAGTGCTGTGCCCGCCGGCACGAAGTCACTGGTGCTGCTGTGCCACGACAGCGATGTGCCCAGCAAGCCCGACGACGTAAACCAGGAAGGCCGCACTATCCCCGCGACATTGCCGCGCATCGATTTTTTTCACTGGGTGCTGGTCGATCTCGAGCCGAAGGTGGGTGGCATCAAAGCGGGCGAGTTTTCCAACGGCATCACCGCGCGCGGCAAGGCCGGGCCGAATGCGCTGCGCGGCACGGCACGCGGCAGGGCATCAACGACTACACACTGTGGTTCGCGGGCGACAAGGACATGTCGGGCGACTACTATGGGTACGATGGCCCGTGCCCGCCGTGGAACGACAGCATCGTGCATCATTACGTGTTCACGCTGTATGCGCTTGATGTGGCGACCTGCAGTGTCAGCGGTAAGTTCAACGGTGGTGATGTGCGTGCGGCGATCCAGGGACATGTCCTGGAGGAGACGAAGATTACCGGGCTTTACAGCTTGAACCCCGCTGTGAAAATCTGACGGCTGTTGCAGCGCCAATGCCGTAAGCGTTCCTGCCGCCGGTGTATTGAATGTGTGGGGTAGAATGCGCGCCTCCGATCAGACTCCCGTAATGCGACAATCCCCGGCCACGCTCGAAGCACGGCTTGCCAATCTGCCGCAGCCTGCCTATCCCGACGATTTGCCCGTGGTGGCAAGGCGCGAGGATATCGCGCGCGCCATTGCATCGAATCAAGTGGTGATTATTTGCGGCGAAACAGGCTCAGGCAAAACCACGCAGTTGCCGAAAATCTGCCTGGAACTCAAACGCGGCGTCGCGGGCCTGATAGGACATACACAGCCGCGCCGCATCGCTGCGCGCACCGTGGCGACGCGCATCGCGCAGGAACTGAAAAGCCCGCTCGGACAGGCGGTCGGTTACAAGGTGCGCTTCTCCGACAAGGTGTCGCCCAATACTTACATCAAGCTGATGACGGACGGCATCCTGCTGGCCGAGACGCAGGGCGACCCGCTGTTGAAGCGCTACGACACGATTATCATCGACGAAGCGCATGAGCGCAGCCTGAACATCGATTTTCTGCTGGGCTACCTGAAGCGGCTATTGCCACGTCGGCCTGATCTGAAGGTGATTGTCACGTCGGCCACCATCGATGCAGAGCGGTTTTCAATGCATTTTGGGTCTCCAGGCAAAGCAGCGCCGGTAATCGAAGTATCGGGCCGCATGTTTCCAGTGGAGGTGCGCTATCGGCCGCTGAAAGCCAAAGACAAGACCAAAGAAAAGGGTGCGCTGCAAGAGGACGAAGATATCGAAGCCGCCATCCTTGACGCGGTGGACGATCTCGCGCGTGACCGCACGGGCGGCGATATCCTGGTGTTCCTGCCTGGCGAACGCGAGATCCGCGAAACCGCCGAGGCGCTGCGCAAACATCATCCTAGTGGCGCGGAAATTCTGCCGCTGTTCGCGCGGCTGTCGTTCGAGGAGCAGGATCGCGTGTTCAAGCCGCACGGCGGGCAGCGCATCGTGCTGGCCACCAACGTGGCGGAAACATCACTCACGGTGCCCGGCATACGCTATGTGATTGATCCGGGCCTGTCGCGGGTGAATCGCTACAGTTATCGCAACAAGGTCGAACTGCTGCAGGTCGAGAAAATATCCCGCGCCTCTGCCAATCAGCGCGCGGGGCGATGCGGGCGCGTGGCGGCGGGCATCTGCATCCGCCTCTACGACGAGGAAGATTTTGCCGCGCGTGACGCGTTTACTGATCCGGAAATTCTGCGTTCATCGCTGGCGTCGGTGATTCTGCGCATGAAGTCGCTGAAAATCGGTGACGTGGAGGATTTTCCGTTTCTCGAACCGCCGCCGCCTCGCATGATTGCCGACGGCTATCAGTTGCTGGCGGAACTGGGCGCGGTGGACGATGAAAACCAGCTTACAACCGTGGGTTGGCAACTGGCGAAATTTCCGATTGATCCGCGCATTTCACGCATGATCGTCGCCGCAACGCAGGAGAATTGCCTTTCCGAAGTGCTGATTATTGCATCCGCGCTATCGGTGCAGGACCCGCGCGACCGTCCGTTCGAGCGTGCGGAGGCGGCCGATCGCGCGCCTCAGCAATTTCAGGACGAGCG
>JBEBHE010000332.1:0-5054 GCA_040081205.1 Burkholderiales bacterium
CACGCCGGCATGCACGGTGAAATAATCGACGCCCTGCTCGCATTGTTCGATCAGTGTGTCGCGGTAAATTTCCCACGTCAGTTCTTCGGCTTTGCCGTCCACTTTTTCCAGTGCCTGATAAATCGGCACGGTGCCGATGGGTACCGGCGAGTTGCGCATGATCCATTCACGCGTTTCGTGGATGTGTTTGCCGGTGGACAAATCCATCACGGTATCGCCGCCCCAGCGAATCGACCAAGTCATTTTCTCGACTTCTTCCTGAATGCCGGAAGACAGCGCCGAGTTACCGATGTTGGCATTGATTTTCACCAGGAAATTGCGACCGATAATCATCGGCTCGATTTCCGGATGATTGATGTTCATCGGAATAATCGCACGCCCGCGCGCCACTTCATCGCGCACGAATTCCGGCGTGATCGCCTTCGGAATCGACGCGCCAAAGTTGTGGCCGGGATGTTGTTTAGTAAGCAGCGCAATCAACCCTTCGCATTTTTGGTTTTCGCGGATGGCGATGTATTCCATCTCGGGGGTGATGATGCCTTTGCGCGCATAGTGCATTTGCGACACGTTCATGCCGGCTTTGGCGCGGCGTGGCTTGCGATGCAGATTAAAACGCAGACTCGCGAGCTTGGGGTCGGCAAGCCGCTCACGGCCATAGTCGGAACTCGGCCCACTCATCACTTCAGTGTCGTTGCGCTCTTCAATCCATTTTTGACGCAGCGGCTGCAAACCGGAGCGAATGTCGATTTTCACCGTAGGATCGGTATATGGCCCAGAGGTGTCATATACAAAAATAGGCGGATTTTTTTCGTGCCCCATGCCAGCAGGCGTGTCGGACTGCGAAATCTCGCGCATCGGCACGCGGATGTCGGGGCGCGAGCCTTCGATGTAGACTTTGCGCGAATTGGGCAGCGATTTCACCGCGGCCTCATCGACGTGCGCGGCGGTGTTCAGAAATTGAGGATTGGCATTCATGATGGCTCCTTAGCTATTCCATTTGCGAAGGGAGCAATGGTCGGCGTAAAAAAAGACACGCCGCGCCACGCTTCCCTACGGCGGCATTACCCGCATCAGGTTCCGAGGGTCTTTCTCACCCCGCCGTCACGGCACGGGGACCCCTAACGTGTGCGCTTACGCTAATGGAAATGTGGGATAATTGCAAGAAATATCACCCCTGCACGCGTCCATCTCGGGCTATCGCGTTACTCAGAATTACTGTTTATTTTTAGATAGTTACATCAACCCGATCATGAGCTTCGACGTAGAACGCACCCGTTTTAACATGGTGGAGCAGCAAATCCGCCCATGGGAGGTGCTCGACACCAAGGTGCTCGATTTGCTGTACAAGGTGCGCCGCGAAGACTACGTGCCTGACGCGCATAAAGCGCTGGCGTTCGCCGATCTGGAAATTCCCATCGGCCACGGCGAAAGCATGCTCTCGCCGAAACTCGAAGCGCGCATCTTGCAGGAACTGGCCATTAATTCCGCCGATCGCATACTCGAAATTGGCACCGGCAGCGGCTACCTGACAGCGCTGCTTGCCAGTCAGGGCGCGCATGTTTACAGCGTCGATATCGTTGCCGAATTCACACAAAGCGCCGAGGCACGACTGGCGCGGCATGGCATTAAAAACGTCACATTCGAAACCGGCGACGCGGCGCGCGGCTGGGGTAAACACGGCCCTTACGATGTCATTGTGTTGACCGGCTCCACCCCTGTGCTGGCCGAAGGCTTTCAACAAAACCTGAAAGCGGGCGGACGTTTATTTGCGGTCGTCGGCATGGCGCCGGCGATGGAAGCGCAACTTATCACCTGCACGGCAGCAGGCGCTTATGGCAACGTCAGCCTGTTTGAAACCGTCATCCCCGCGCTGCGCAATGCGCCGCAGCGCGCAAAATTCGTGTTCTGAGATGACGCGCGTCGCGACCCTATGGGCGGTCGTCTTTATCAGTATAGGCGTGAGCGCGCCCGTGCCCATCGTCAATGCGGCCGATCTACTGGAGATTTTCCGGCTCGCGCAAAGCGCCGATGCGGTGTACGGCAGCGCGCGCGCCACGTGGACCGCCTCGCAGGAAAAACTGCCGCAGGGACGCAGCGGCCTGCTGCCTTCTGCTTCGCTTTCCGCATCAACGCAATACAACGATCGCAGCATTCGTTTTCGCGATCCGGGTATTGCGGGCAGCAACACACACTTTAACTCCACCAACTTGTTCACGCTGTCGATCACGCAGCCGATCTACCGGCGGCAGAACACGGTAGTGTACGAGCAGGCGAAAACACAACTGGAACAAGCCGATGCGGTACTCGCACAGGCGGGACAAGACCTCATCACCCGCGTAGCACAGGCGTATCTGGATGTACTGCTGGCGCAAGACAACGTCGCGCTCGCCGGTTCGCAAAAAACCGCCATTGCCGAACAACTCGCACAGGCCAAGATCAGCTTTGAGGTCGGCACGGCGACGATTACCGATACGCACGAGGCGCAGGCGCGTTACGACTTATCGGTGTCGCAGGAAATCGCCGCGCGTAACGATCTCGAAATCAAAACCCGCGCGCTGGATCAAGTAATCGGTCGCGCCGCGCCCGCATTGGCGCCATTGAGTCCCGCGCTCAAACTGATTTCTCCCGAACCCGCCGCCATGGACAAATGGGTGGAAGAAGCGCGCAGCAATAATCATCAGGTGCGCTCAGCGCAAGCCAATGCGACGCTTGCGGGACAGGAAGTGGAACGCAATCGCAGCGGGCATTACCCGACGCTCGACGCATTCGCCACGTGGAGTGATAACCGCAACGGCGCCGGCGCGTTGGGCGGTTCCGGCACGGATATCAACAACCGGATTATCGGCTTGCAACTCGCCGTACCGATCTATCAGGGCGGGCTGGTCAATTCGCGCATACGTGAGTCGCTGGCACTCGAAGACAAAGCGCAGCAGGATCTGGAGAACGCGCGCCGCACCGCGGAACTCAACACGCGCCAAAATTATCTGGGCGTGACCAGTGGCATCGCGCAAGTCAGGGCATTGGAAGCCGCATTGACTTCATCGCAAAGTGCGCTCGACTCCTCGCGCCTCGGACGTGAAGTCGGCGTACGCACGCAAGTCGATGTGTTGAACGCGCAGCAGCAGCTTTTCTCGGCGCGGCGCGATCTCGCACAAGCCAAGTACAACTACATCCTTTCTACACTGCGGCTGAAAGCAGCGGTGGGACGACTCGCCGAAGAAGACCTCTCGGCGGTTAGCGCCTGGCTGGAACGCAAGTAATTTCGCAATTAGCATCACGGCAGTGCCGGATCGGCAGTCACTGTCCGCCGCTAAAGCCGGGCTGTCGCCAGTGCGCGTATCGCCAATCAAATTCTAAAGCGGGAATGTTTTCAGCGCGCCCGTTGCGTGCTTGCCTACGCCAGCATGGGCTGCGAATTTGTCATCGGCACGCTGCTGTCGCATATGATGAAGGCAAAGAAACTCGCGCTGCCCAGCGTGGATCGCGCTAGAAGCGCAGCGTATCCACCAGTTTTCGCGCGACGCCTCGATGCGTTTTGCTGAACTGAATTGCGGCGTCGCCCATGCGCTGCATCAGTGCGGGATGCGTCAATAAAGCCGAGGCTTTGCGTGCAAGATCCGCCGTATCCATTACCCGCAGCGCAGCGCCTGCGGTGATCGCGCTTTCCGCTGCATCGGCAAAATTATAGGTGTGCGGCCCGACCAAAACCGGCTTGCCCACCGCACACGCTTCGATCAAATTTTGTCCACCGAACGGCAATAAGCTGCCGCCGATGAACGCCACGTCGCACGCCGCGTAATAAGCAAACATTTCACCCATGCTGTCGCCCAGCAACACCTGCGTGTCGGCACGGATGGCCGCGCGAGTTTTTGTATTCTCGCTGCGACGCTGATAGCGCACGCCGTGTTTTTCGAGCAACGCCGCCACTTCATCGAAGCGCTGCGGGTGGCGCGGCACGATCACCAGCAGCAAATGGGGCACGTCGGGGATCGCGTGTAGTTTATTTTCAACCAACAATCCTTCTTCGCCCTCGCGCGTGCTCGCCGCGAGCAGCACGGAACGTGCGCCGATGCTCGCGCGCAAGCGCGCGCCTTCCGAGATCAATTCCGCCGGCGGATCGACATCGAATTTAAGATTGCCGAAAACAGACACGTTCCGTGCGCCCAGCGTCGTGAAGCGTTGCGCGTCGGCAGCAGTCTGCGCAGCGACGGACGTTAGTTCATCCAGTGTCGCAGCCGTGAGCGCGCTCATGCGCTGATAATTGGCAAATGATTTTTCCGACAACCGCGCGTTGACCAGATGCAACGGCACGCCGCGCGACTTACAGGCGTGAACCAGGTTGGGCCAGATTTCGGTCTCCATCAACAGGCCGACGCGCGGACGGAAATGGTCAAGAAAGCGCCGCACCGCGCCCGGATAATCGTAGGGCAAATAATGGCGAATTACGTCGTCGCCGAATAACGCTACGCCGGCTTCGCGCCCAGTGGGCGTCATGTGCGTAAGCAAAATACGATGATCGGGATATTTTGCGCGCAACGCGCGCACCAGCGGTTCCGCTGCGCGCGTTTCACCAACGGACACCGCGTGTAGCCAAATCAGCGGCGCTGTCATTGGCGCATCCGCGTAGCGCCCGAAGCGTTCTCCAACATGCTGCAAGTATTCCGGCTGCCGGCGCGAGCGCCACCACAATCGCAGCAATACATACGGCAACGCCAGATACAACAGCAGGCTATAAGCGATGCGCGGCATATTTAACCCGTTACTTTTTTCCACGCGTCGATAACATCCGCCACTGCGGGCAGCGTGCCGGCGCCGCCAAGATTCACAGCGCGCGCGCCGCCGTAAACGCCCGTCGCGGCAGGATCGGTCGCGCAATAAATGCCTATTGTCGGCACGTTTAATGCCGCCGCAAAATGCGTGAGCCCGGTGTCCACGCCTGCCACGCCTTGCGCGCCCGCGAGCAGCGCCGCCAACGCATCCAGCGTGAGCGCGGGCGGCACAACCACGCCTTCGACGGCAGCGGCGAGTCGTTCGCTGCGTGCGCGCTCCACATC
>JBEBHE010000333.1:0-5042 GCA_040081205.1 Burkholderiales bacterium
GTCACAACCCAACCAGTTTGATTTGCTGAAACAACGCCGCTTCGGGCCATTTTTTGGTGTGCAATTTCTGGGCGCGTTTAACGACAACGTTTACAAGACTGCGCTGGTGATCATGCTCACGTTCCAGGCAGCAAGTATGACGACGATGAGCGCGGGATTGCTGGTGAATCTGTGCGCTGGCTTGTTCATCCTGCCGTTCTTTTTGTTTTCGGCGACGGCAGGGCAACTAGCCGACAAGTACGAAAAAGCATTGCTCACGCGGCTGGTGAAGATTTTCGAGATTGTCATCATGGTCGTCGGCGCGCTGGGATTTTATTTCATGCATCTGGAACTGCTGCTGATCGCGCTGTTCATGATGGGCATGCATTCGACCATGTTCGGGCCGGTCAAATACGCGTATTTGCCGCAGCATCTGAAAAAAGACGAACTCGTCGGCGGCAACGGGTTGATCGATGCGGGAACGTTTATCGCGATCTTGCTGGGCACGATACTGGGGGGCGTGCTGATCGGCATCAAGCCGTCTGGCGCGATGTGGGTAGCGGCAACGGCGATTGCGGTGGCAGTGCTGGGCTATTGGGTGAGCCGCTCTGTGCCGTTGTCGCCCGCGCCTTCGCCTGACCTGAACATCAACTGGAACCCGGTTACCGAGACGTGGGTGAACCTCAAATTCCTGCGCACCAATCGCACGGTGTTTTTGTCCATTCTGGGGATTTCGTGGTTCTGGTTCTATGGCGCGATATTCCTGTCGCAGTTTCCGAATTTCACTAAAGAAGTGCTGGGCGGCAGCGAGCATGTGGTGACGTTGCTGCTGGCCGTGTTCAGCGTCGGCATCGGCCTGGGCTCGCTGCTATGCGAGAAATTGTCGGGCCACAAAATTGAAATCGGCCTGGTGCCGTTCGGTTCCATCGGGTTAACCATATTCGCCATTGATCTTTTCTTTGCCTCGCCTGTTGCGCATGGCACGGCGCTAGGTGCAATGGCGTTCATGCAGCAGGCGGGCAGCTGGCGCGTGTTGTTCGATTTGCTGATGATCGGCATCTTCGGCGGTTTCTACATTGTGCCGCTGTATGCGTTGATCCAGAGCCGCAGCGAACCCAGCCACCAGGCGCGCGTGATCGCAGGCAATAACATCATGAACGCGTTGTTCATGGTGGCAGCAGCGGGCGTGGCGATACTTGGATTGAGTTTCGGTATGACCATTCCGCAGTTGTTCCTGCTCACCGGCTTGCTCAATGCGCTGGTCGCGATTTACATCTATACGCTGGTGCCGGAATTCCTGATGCGCTTTCTGGTGTGGTTGCTGATTCATTCGGTGTATCGCCTTGAGAAGCAGGGCCTCGACAACATTCCTGAAGAAGGCGCGGCGATGCTGGTGGCGAATCATCCGACGTTCATTGATGCGCTGGTGATTGCCGCAGCCTGCCGCCGGCCGACGCGCTACGTGATGGATCACAAGCGTTTCAACACACCGTTGCTCAGTTTTATTTTTCGCGCCACGCGCTCGATACCGATTGCGCCCGCGAAAGAAGATCCGGTGATGCTGGAGCGCGCTTATGATGAAATCGCCAAGGGGTTGGCCGAGGGTGACCTCATTTGTATTTTTCCGGAAGGACGCGTGACCAGCGACGGTGAAATCAATCCATTCCGCGGCGGCATCCAGCGCATCATTGATCGCACGCCGGTGCCGGTAGTGCCGATAGCCTTGTGCGGCTTGTGGGACAGTTTTTTCGGACGGCAGGGAGGCTCGTTTTTAACGCGCGTGTTCCGGCTGGGCCTCTTCGGCAAAATCGGCATGAAGGTGGGCGCGCCGGTGGCCGCACAAGCGGTTACCCCGGAAGGCCTGCAGCAGATCGTGGCTGGTTTGCGTGGCGACGAAAAATAACAATTAAAACAAATACATAGGGAGATAGCTATGTGGTTTGTTGGGATGATAGTCGGTGCGGTAATCGGCGCGATGGGCCGCTTCGAGAGCGCGGTGATCGGCGGCATTGTCGGTGCGTTCGTCGGCGGGCTTCTGTCGGGTAAATCAAAAAAGGGCGCGGCCGATACGCGCGTTGCTGCGCTGGAAGAGTCCGTTCGCAAATTGACTGAACGCGTGCAGGCATTGGAAGGCGGTGTGGTTGCGGCGCCGGCAACCGATGCGGCTGTTGCGAGCAACGTGCAAACCGGCGATGCCGTGCAGATCGCGTTGCTGCCGGTGCCCGAGGTTCCTGTGCCGGTCGTCGCGACATCGCAGCCCGTGGCTTCCACGATGGATGTCGCTGAACCTTCTGCGCCCGCCCCCGCGCTTTCGAAACCGATGGGCGCGCCGCCAAAATCGTCTAAGCCCCAGGAACCTTCGGCGTTATGGAATTTCTTTTTTGGCGGCAACACGCTGGTGCGTGTCGGCATACTTGTATTGTTCATCGGCGTGTCGTTCCTGCTCAAATATGCAGCGGACGCCGGTTTCGTGCCGATAGAATTGCGCCTCGCGGGCGTGGCAGCGGGCGGTATCGCCTTGCTGGTGCTGGGTTGGCGGCTACGTCACAAGCGCGAAGGCTATGCGCTGATGCTGCAGGGCGGTGGCGTGGGCATACTGTATCTCACGGTGTTCGCTGCGCTGCGCCTTTACCATCTGGTGCCGCCGACATTGGCGTTTTTTCTGCTTGCAGGCATGGCGTTTTTCTCGGCGTTGCTGGCAATCGCGCAGGATTCCAAAGCACTGGCGATCACCGGTGCGGTGGGCGGTTTTCTTGCGCCGATACTGGCGTCCACCGGTGGCGGTAGTCATGTCGCGCTGTTCAGTTTTTATGCGGTACTGAATGCGGGCATATTGTTCATTGCGTGGTTCAAGGCGTGGCGCGAACTCAATCTCGTGGGGTTTGCGTTCACTGCGCTGATTGGATTGGCGTGGGGCTCAGATCGCTATCGGCCTGATTTTTTCGCCACCACCGAGCCGTTTCTGATTCTGTTTTTCCTGATGTATGTGGCGATCGCCGTGTTGTTTGCGCAGCGTCAGGCGCCGAAACTCACGCACTACGTGGATGGCACGATTGTTTTCGGCGTGCCGCTGGTGGCGTTCGGCATGCAGGCTGCGATGGTGAAACCCATGGAATTTGGTGCGGCTTTTAGCGCGCTCGCCGTGGCTGCGTTTTACCTGATACTGGCAACGATACTCAACGCGAAAAAGCGCGATTCATTGCGGCTGCTGGTGGAATCGTTTCTCGCACTGGGGATTGGTTTTGCCACACTGGCGGTGCCGCTGGCGCTGGATGGACGCTGGACCTCGGCGGTGTGGGCAGTCGAAGGCGCGGCCATTGTGTGGGTGGGCGTGCGGCAGAACCGGTTGCTGGCGCGTGCGTTCGGCATGTTGTTGCAGATTGCGGCCGGTCTGTCGTTTCTCGCGCATGACAATCATGTTGCCGGGCCGGAACACCTGCTGCCGGTGTTGAACGCGAGCTATCTTGGCTGTGTGATGGTGAGCGTGGCGGCATTGTTCATCAACGCTTACGCGTCGAGACGGCGCGACGTTATCAGCGACAACGAATTACTGGCGACGCGCGCGCTGTTCATCTGGGGCGTGTTGTGGTGGTTGGTTGGCGGCATACTCGAAATTGAGCGGCATGTGAGCGGGCGCGCAGCGTGGAATCCCGAATTAATTTTCTTCGCGGGTTCGTGCGCGGTGTTTGCGGCGCTGTGGAAGCGGCTCGACTGGCGCGAGGCGCGCTACGCCGCACTGATATTGCTGCCGCTGATGGCGGGCACTTTGCTGGGCATTGCGGGAGACAACGTGCGCCATCCGTTTGCGTACTATGGCTACACCGGCTGGATCATCGCATTCGCGGCGCATCTCTCGGTGCTGCGCATGCATCGGGCCAGTGAATACGAAAACGTGAAATGGCTCGATTGGTACCATGCCGCGGGCTTTTGGCTGCTGGCGATCGTGGCGTCGTGGGAATTCGGCTGGCAGATCGATCACTACGTCGAAGGCCGGCGCGTGTGGCCGCTGATCGCCTGGGCCGTGGTGCCGGGCGCACTGATCGCGGTATTCGCCTCTCGCGGTGCGTGGCTGGGTTGGCCGGTGAGCGAGCGCCAGCGCGGCTATTTGTACCTCGGTGCGCTACCGCTGGCGGTGTTTCTGCTGGGCTGGATTGTCATTGCGAACTTCATCAGCAACGGCAATCCCGATCCGCTGCCGTACGTGCCGCTGCTCAATCCGCTCGATCTCGCGCAGTTCGGCGCGCTGCTTGCGCTGGCAACGTGGTATTTGCTGGTGCGGCGCATGGAGCTTTCCGGTGCAAAACTGCCCGCCACAAAAACCGCGCTGGTTATCTTGGGGATCGTGTTGTTCGTTGCGCTGAATGGCGTGCTGCTGCGCACGCTGCATCACTACGCCGATGTGCCGTTCCGGTTTAATCGAATGATGAGTTCGACGCTGGTGCAGGCGTCGTTCTCGTTGTTCTGGAGTTTGCTCGCGCTGGGCGCGATGTTCTTCGCCAACAAGCGTGGTTTGCGCGCCTTGTGGTTCGTGGGCGCTGTGCTGCTGGCGGTGGTGATCGGCAAACTGGCGCTGGTGGATTTGTCGAATACGGGCACGGTGGAACGCATCGTGTCGTTCATCGGCGTTGGCTTGTTCTGCGTGGTGATTGGCTATTTTGCGCCGGTGCCGCCGAAGCAGAAAAATGAGGCGCAAGGTGAGAAGGTCGAGGAGGGCGTATGAAAGTATTTGTTTTTATTGTCTTTTTTTGGGTCTGTGGATTTACGGTAGCCGCTGAGAAGCCTGCTGAATACGCTTATGGCCTTAAGATCGAAGCCAGCGGCAGCGAGGCGCTGTATGACGTGACGTTGCCGCCATCGGTGTATCAGGGCGTAACGCGCCGCGACCTGGGCGACGTGCGCGTGTTCAACGGCGCGGGTGAAGTGGTGCCGCATGCGTGGCGACCGCGCCGCGCTGAAAAAGCTGATGCGGGCGCGACGGTTGCACTGACCTTGTTTCCGTTGAAAGCGGTGGCCGGCGCTAACGTGGATGCACTGGCGATCAGCGTGCGGCGCAGTGCAGGCGG
>JBEBHE010000334.1:0-4998 GCA_040081205.1 Burkholderiales bacterium
ATTCAGTTCGACCGCTTGCGCCGGCACATCATCCATGGATTTGATCACTGCATCCACGGGCACCAAGTAATTGCGCCAGGCGAGCTGCGCGCCATGCCCTGCAAAGTAGAACAGGCCGACCCCTTTACGAGACGCCAGTTGTTTGCTGTATGCCTCTATCGCATTGAGCAGGGCGTCACGGCTCGTGTCGAGCAGCAGATTGACGCCGAAACCTGACGCCTTAAGCTCGCCGGCAATCGCTTTGGCGTCGTTGGCGGGATTGTCGAGCGGACTGCTCTGATAACGGCTGTTGCCAATCACCAACGCGTGGCGCGGCAGACCGTGAAGTGGCGATTGCGCGAAAGAGAATGCCGGAAAAAGGGAAACCGCACCCACGGCGGACGCGCCTTGCAGCACGCGCCGGCGTGCAGGATTGAAAATGCCGTGGTATCCAGGCCCATCACGATTCGCCATCGGACACTCCCTCGATCAGCCAACCACCATGACGTCTATAGTACATAAAAAAGCTCTCTCCCGGTAACAGGAAAGAGCTTTGCAAGCGCCACAAAAAAACAGTCTCAGCGGCCGGCCATCAACACTAGCCTTCGTTATCCAAAAAGCTGCGCAACCGCTCTGACCGGGACGGGTGGCGCAGTTTACGCAACGCCTTGGCTTCGATCTGGCGGATACGCTCGCGCGTAACGTCAAATTGTTTGCCGACTTCCTCAAGCGTGTGGTCGGTGTTCATCTCGATACCGAAACGCATGCGCAGCACTTTCGCTTCGCGCGGCGTCAGCGTATCGAGCACATCTTTTGTCACACCACGCAGGCTGGCAAACACTGCCGCGTCGTTCGGCGCCACGTTGGACTGATCTTCAATGAAATCACCCAAATGCGAATCGTCGTCGTCGCCGATCGGCGTTTCCATCGAGATGGGTTCTTTGGAAATTTTAAGAATCTTGCGGATTTTCTCTTCCGGCATTTCCATTTTGTCGGCAAGCGTGGCGGGGTCCGGCTCCGAGCCGGTCTCCTGCAAAATCTGCCGCGAGATGCGGTTCATCTTGTTGATGGTTTCGATCATATGCACCGGAATACGAATAGTCCGCGCCTGATCCGCGATAGAACGCGTGATCGCCTGCCGGATCCACCACGTCGCATAGGTCGAAAACTTGTAACCGCGGCGATATTCAAATTTATCCACCGCTTTCATCAACCCAATGTTGCCTTCCTGAATCAGATCGAGAAATTGCAGGCCGCGGTTGGTGTACTTTTTGGCAATGGAAATCACCAGCCGCAGATTGGCCTCGGTCATCTCGCGCTTCGCGCGGCGCGCCTTGGCTTCGCCGTTATTCATCTGGCGATTGATTTCCTTGATTTCCTTGACCGGCAAGCCAACGCGGGTTTGAAGGTCAAGCAACTTCTGTTGCTGTTCAACAACATGCGGCTCAAACCGCGCCAGCACCGCGCTCCACGGGTGTCCGCCATCAATTTCACCCTTGATCCAGCGCAGACTGACTTCCTTGCCCGGGAATTCCTTGATGAAATGCGTGCGCGGCATGTTCGCCTTGTTCACGCACAGATCAAGCACGCTGCGTTCATAGCGGCGCACTTCTTCCACCAAGCGGCGAACGGAATCGCACAGCGCTTCAATTTGCTTGGCGGAAAAGCGGATATTCATCAATTCGTTAGAGATGTCTTCGCGCGCCTCAAGATAAGCCGGGCTGCGAGAGCCATTGCGCGCCAGCGCTTTCATCATGCGGCCGTAATGGCCGCGAATGACGCCAAAGCGCTTGAGCGATTCTTCCTTCAAACGCAGCAGGTCGGCAGTTTGCACTGCGGCCTGCGCTTCTTCGTCTGCCTCTTCGTCTTCTTCGCTGGTGATGTCTTCGTCGCCTTCGTCGTCGTCCTCGGGCAATGCCGCCTGCGCCTGCATCGCCTGCTCGACCGGCGCGTTCGGATCAATCAGGCCGTCGACAATCTCATCAGCGCGAATTTCGTCTTTTTCAACGCGCTCGGCAAGTGCAAGTATCTCGGCAATCGTCGTCGGGCAAGCGGAAATCGCCTGCACCATGTGCTTCAAGCCATCTTCAATACGCTTGGCGATTTCGATTTCGCCTTCGCGCGTCAGCAATTCCACCGAGCCCATCTCGCGCATATACATGCGCACCGGGTCGGTGGTGCGGCCAAACTCCGAATCCACCGTGGACAGCGCCGCTTCCGCTTCTGCCGCCGCTTCTTCATCGGCAACCGGCGGCGTGGCATCGGACATCAGCAACGTTTCGGCATCGGGCGCGGTGTCATACACCTGAATGCCCATGTCGTTAATCATGCCGATGATGGTTTCGAGTTGCTCGGCATCCAGCATCTCATCCGGCAGATGGTCGTTGATTTCCGCGTACGTCAGGTAGCTGCGCTCCTTGCCCAGCATCACCAGATTTTTCAGCCGCGTGCGACGCGCTTCGGCGTCAGCCGGCGACATTTCACGGCGCTCGAATTCCTTAACCAGCGCTTTTTCTTTCGCGGTCAAACCACGCGTGGGTTTCTTCCGGGCGTCCTTGCCGACCGCTGCCGTTGCGACGACCGCTGCAGCAGCCTGAGCGACGGGCGCGCCTTCCACGGATTTGCCCGAGCCCTTAGCCTTGGCCATTTGTTCCGCAACGGCCTTCAGATTCGCCAACCTTTGTTCTTTTGCCGACAGCGGCTTGGGCTTGGCGACTGCACGCGCCTTCTCCACTACTTTCGTAACCTTCGCCGGTTTAAGCGGTTTTTTAACTTTCAGCGGCGCCTTGGCCTTGAGGACTTTTTTCGGCAACGGCTTAGCGGCAGCACGATGCGCCTTCGGCTTGGCGGCCTTGGATTTAACAGCGGCGCCCTTCACAGCTTTGGGGCGCGTCACCGATTTGGACGACTTATGGGGAATCGCGCGCTTGGCCGCCGATTTCGCTTTGGCGTGGTTCTTCACTTTAGATGCTTTCTTGGGCTTGGCCATGTCGTGTATTCCGCGAGGAAATAGGATCGGAGGATCGGATCGGGCTGCGTTGAGAAAACCGCCGATTATACCGGAAAGCGAGCGCGTACTCACTAAGCGATTACTTCGGGCGTGTAGCTATATCTACCTGTTTTAGAAGGCGAATTTCCTCAATATCTTCAGGACTCCAGCTCGAATTTTTAGATTTCGCCGCTTGTGCAGCCAAGCCTTGTTCTCTGAGTAAGCCACGCCATGCGCCCTCGAATTCCGCCTGTAGCTCCTCGGCATTGAATCCTAACGCCTGCCAGCGCAGCCCGCCCGTCTCCACGGCATCAAACAACGCTTCGAACTCAGTGCCGCGAAAAAATTCCCCGACGCTACTCATGTGTGGATGCGCTTCCAGTGTTTCAAGCAATTTGTCGAGGGCACGCAGTTCCTGCTGATCCGCACTTTCCGCGAATTCTGCGTGTGCCAGTTGCGCACGGTCCGCCAGTCCCTTAAGCGCCGGATCAACCAACAGCAGCTCGAGGGCGTTGCGCACTTTAGATGCGCGCGCCGGCGTGGCGCGACGCGCTGGGGCCGATGCTGGGATTGCTTTGATTTGGAACTCGCTATCAAGCTCCTGCTGCGTGATGCCGGTGATTTCCGCTAACTGCTTGCGCAACATCAACGACAGCATCGGCGCGGTGATTTGTTTCACCAGCGGCTTGGCCTCCTGCAACAGTTTCGCGCGCCCTTCGTGCGTATGACGATCCACGTGCGACGACAACTCGTTCAACATAAATTTTGACAGCGGAACGGCCTCATCAAGTAGTTTTTCGAACTGATCCTTGCCGTGTTGCCGCACATAGGAATCCGGATCCTCGCCTTGCGGCAAAAACAAAAAGCGCACTTCCTTGCCGTCGGCCAATTGACCGAGACTGTTTTCGAGCGCGCGCCACGCGGCGCGGCGGCCCGCGTTATCGCCATCGAAGCAGTACACAATTTCGTCGGTCTGCCGCAGCAGTTTTTGCACATGCGTCGGTGTGGTGGCCGTGCCCAATGTTGCCACGGCGTACTCGACGCCATGCTGCGCCAGCGCCACCACATCCATGTACCCCTCGACCACAATCACGCGTCCTGCATCGCGTATCGCGCGCCGCGCCTGATACAGGCCATACAACTCGCGGCCCTTTTCGAATAACGGCGTCTCCGGCGAATTCAGATATTTCGGTTCGCCGTTTTCCAGCACACGCCCGCCGAACCCAATGACATTGCCGCGCACATCGACAATCGGAAACATGATGCGATCACGAAAAATATCGTAGCGGCGGCCTTCGTCGTTTTGCTTGACCAGGCCCACGGCAGTCAACGCACTGGATTGGTAATTCGGAAACGCGCGCTCCAGATTCTGCCAGCCTTCGGGCGCATAACCCACACCGAATTTCTTGGCGATGTCGCCCGACAGTCCGCGCTTTTTGAGATACGCAATAGCCTGCGGTGCGTCTTTCAGCGTGCTGCGATAAAACTGCGCGGCGGTGAGCATGAGCTGATTGAGATTTTCGCCATCTTCGCTTTCAGTACGTGTGCGCCATGATGGTTCACCGCGTTCTTCATTGCGTTCTTCCGGCACCGTCATGCCTGCGCCTTGCGCAAGATCCTTAATGGCTTCGACGAAACCAAGCCCCGAATATTCCATCAAAAAGCCGACGGCAGTCCCATGCGCGCCGCAGCCGAAGCAGTGATAAAACTGCTTGGTCTGACTGACGGTAAACGACGGCGATTTTTCAGAATGGAACGGGCAGCAGGCAGCGTAATTCGCGCCCGCCTTTTTCAATTTAACGTGGCGATCGATCACATCGACGATATCGACGCGATGGAGCAAATCCTGAATAAATGACTTTGGGATCATGGCGAGTCAGTGAGTATTCTGACTCAGAGTCGAGTCCAGCGCACGCACATAACCGGCTGCGCTCGCGACTTAAAAAACTATTTAAAAACAAATAGTTAAAAATTTACACCACAGATCAGCCGACCAGCTTCGCCTTCACCAAACCCGACACTTTCGACAT
>JBEBHE010000058.1:0-18326 GCA_040081205.1 Burkholderiales bacterium
CTGGAACTCGCCGACATCAAACTCACCGCGCTGGATGACGACGCTGAACGCTTGGAGCGCGTGCGCGCCAATCTCGACCGGCTCGGTCTTCAGGCGAATATCGTCTGCGGCGATGCGCGTGATCCAACCCAATGGTGGGATGGCGTGCTGTTTGATCGTATCCTGGCCGACGTGCCGTGTTCTGCGTCAGGCGTCACGCGCCGCCATCCCGACATCAAATGGCTGCGCCGCCCGTCGGACATTGCGAAATTCGCGCAAACGCAGGAAACGGTGATCGATGCCTTGTGGCGGCTGCTGGCCGCAGGTGGTAAATTCCTGTATGTGACGTGCTCCATGTTCAGGGAGGAGAACCACATGCAGGTCGCGCGGTTTCTAGAGCGCCACGCGGATGCGCGATGCCTACCCCTCCCGTCAACTGATTTTGTCCCCGAACACGCGGGCCAGATACTTCCGGACACCCGGCATGATGGCTTCTTCTACGCACTGTTACTCAAAACCTAGTCCCGCCGCCTCGCCGGTGACGCGCTGGCTGCTACGCGGGCTCCTATGGCTGGCTGTCGGCAGCGCGTGTATCGCCCAGGTTGCCGATGCCGCGCAGTCGAACGGCATCGACGTGCGCAAAGCCGCACTGACCGCTTCCGACGAGGGCTATCTGCTCGAAGCAGAATTCGATATCCAGCTCACGCCGCTGCTCGACGATGTGCTGCACAAAGGCGTGCCGCTGTATTTCACGCTGGAATTCGAGGTGATGCGGCCGCGCTGGTACTGGGCCAACGAAAAAATCCTGGTTCTACAGCATCAGCAGCGACTGTCATTTAACACACTGACGCGCCAGTATCGCGTCGGTGCCGGCGCGTTATACCAGAACTTTCCGTCACTAACCGAGGCGATTGGATTCATGAGTCGGGTGCGCCGCCGTGAGGATATCGAAGCCAATGCTTTGCGCAAAGACACCAGCTACGCGGCCGCGCTGCGCATGCGCCTTGATGCCACGCAACTGCCGAAACCGTTTCAGTTGAATACGGGGCGCGACTGGTACATCGGCTCGGATTGGTTCCGTTGGACGGTGACACCATGACCGGGCCGCATCCTCCCGCGCACAGCGCGCACAAAACCATCAGTACCGGCATTCCGTCCGCGCGCCGGCGCTACGCTATTGTTCTGCTGATCGCGCTATGCGCGGTAGGGCTATTTTTGATTGCCATGGCGAGCGCGAATACCGCCTTGTTCGCCAAACATTATCGCGCGCTGCTGGCGTTGAACGGCACGGTTGCCGTGTTACTCGCCGTGCTGGTAGTGCGGCAACTGGTAAACCTGCGGCGCAGGCTGAAGGCAGGCGCATTTGGCGCGAAACTCACGCTGCGGCTGGTGCTGTTATTCGCGATGATGGCAGTGGTGCCCGGCGTGCTGCTCTACGGCATGTCGATACAGTTTCTCGCCAAAAGCATCGAGTCGTGGTTTGACGTCAAGGTAGACAAAGCCCTTGAGGGGGGGCTCAAGCTGAGTCAGGACGTGCTCGACAACATGCTGAAAGACCTGAAATCCAAAGGAACGGCGATGGCTTTTCAGTTATCCACACGCCCTGTCGCCGAACAAGCGGTGATTCTCAATGCCCTGCGCGAACAGGCCGGCGTCACCGAAGTGACGCTGTTTACCGCGCGTGGCCGCATGGTTGCGCATGCGGGCGCGGTAAGCGCCAGTGTTGCCCCCGATACGCCGCCTGCCGAGGCGTTTCGTCTGTTGCGCTCGCAACAGGTGTACGCGCTGGCGGACGCCACGCCCGATCGCGGCCTGCTGCTAAGAGTGGTGGTGCCGGTGAATGTGCTATCGCTGGCGGAAGAACCGCGCGCGTTGCAGCTGATACAAGCGGTGCCGCAACGCCTCGCGCAAAACGCCGAAACGGTGCAGCTCGGCTATCGCGAATATCAGGAGCTGGTGCTGGGGCGCGTGGGACTCAAGCGGCTGTATGGCATCACGCTGACCATGACGCTGCTGCTGTCCGTGCTGGCGGCGCTGGCGGCGGCGTTCCTGTTGTCGGAGGAGTTATCCGCGCCACTGATCGCACTGGTCGAAGGCACGCGTGCGGTGGCGCAGGGCGATTACAGCCGCCGCGCCGCCGTGTCCAGCAGCGACGAACTCGGCCTGTTGATGCAATCCTTCAACAGCATGACGGGACAACTGGACGATGCGCGCAGCCTCGCCGAGCGCAATCAGGCCGAAGTGGTGCAATCGAAAGCGTATCTGGAAAGTATTCTGGCGCACCTGTCTGCCGGCGTGCTGGTGTTCGACGAAAAATTGAGTCTGCGCAGCGTGAATCCCAGCGCATCGGCGATTCTCGGCCTGAAAAGCGAAGATTTGCTGGGACTGGCTGCGCGCCAATGGGGCGATATCGACAGTACGTTGTTGGCGCTCGGCGTGGAAATCACCAATGGTTTCGTTGAAGCCGGCGACACGGAATGGGAACGGCAGGCCGAGCGCAAAACGCAAACCGGCGAACAGCACTTGCTGTTACGCGGTAAACGCTTGCCGCGCGGCGCGCTTGGCGTGGAGAGCGGCTTCGTGGTGGTGTTCGATGACGTAACGCACGTGCTCCAGGCGCAGCGCGACGCGGCATGGTCCGAAGTCGCGCGGCGATTGGCGCATGAAATCAAAAATCCGCTGACACCGATCCAGTTGTCCGCCGAGCGCCTGCAAATGAAGCTTGCACCCAAACTCGACGCGACCGATGCCGGCATGCTCGATCGTTCCACGCAAACCATCGTCAATCAGGTGGCGGCGTTAAAACGCATGGTGGATGCGTTCAGCCAGTACGCGCGCGCGCCCGAACCCGCGATGCGCGAGCTGGATCTCAACGCGCTGGTGCACGAAGTGCTGACACTGTATGAATCGCTGGGCTCGAGCATCAAACTCGAACTGGCCGATGCGCTGCCGCACATCGTGGGTGATGCCGCCCAACTGCGCCAGGTAATCCACAATCTTCTGCAAAACGCGCAGGATGCGCTGGGTGACTCCCCGGAACCGACGATCACCGTTAGAAGCGCCGTGAGCGACGGCGCGATCAGCTTCAGCGTCACCGACAGCGGCAGCGGATTTCCCGAACATTTGATGAAACGGGCGTTCGAACCGTACGTGACTACCAAAACCAAAGGCACCGGCCTGGGTTTGGTCATTGTGAAAAAAATCGTCGAAGAACACGGGGGCAACGTGACCATCAGCAACATCGAACCCCATGGCGCGCGCGTGTTGATCACGCTGCCGGTAGCACAGCGCGTCGAACAGGCAAAAACAGCCGCATGAAAACCGAGTCAAGTCCTGAGAGCAAACCATGCAACAAATACTGGTAGTTGACGACGAAATCGGCATCCGCGAGCTTCTGTCGGAGATTCTTTCCGACGAAGGCTACAAAATTACGCTGGCGCAAAACGCCACCGAGGCGCGCTTGAGCCGCAATGATGCGCGTCCGGATATGGTGCTGCTCGATATCTGGATGCCCGACACCGACGGCATTACGTTGCTGAAAGAATGGGCGAGCAGCGGCCAGCTCACCATGCCGGTGGTGATGATGTCCGGCCACGGCACCATCGACACCGCGGTGGAAGCCACGCGCATCGGTGCGTTTGATTTTCTGGAAAAACCCATCGCGCTGCAAAAGCTACTGACCACCGTGGGCCGCGCGCTGAAACACGGCGCAGAAAAACCCAAGCCCGGCGCATCGCTCGGCGCACTCGGGCGCGCGCCGGTGATTGCCGATCTGAAACAGCGGCTGGAGCGCATCGCCGGCATGCGCACACCGGTGGTGCTGGTGGGCGAGCCGGGCTGCGGCATTGAAATTTGCGCGCGCGTGCTGCATGCGCGCAACACGCAATGGGTTACGCCGGAATCCACCGCGCAACTGGCCGCCGAACCGATCGAACTGCTCAACAAGGCGCGTGACGGCACGCTGTTTGTGCATGATGTTGCCGGCCTCACCCGCGCCGAACAAAAAGGCATGCTGCTGTTGCTGGCGAAGGTTTCGCGCTACAACACGCGCGTGCTGTGCGGCGCATCGCGTGCGCTGGCAGATATCGCAGCGGAAGGCGCTTTCGACGCGCAGCTTTATGAACTGTTGTCGGCGATGACCATCACCATTCCAAGCCTGCGCCAGCACCGCGACGATATTCCCGAAGTCGCGGGCCTGATATTGGCGCGCATGGTCGAGGCGAAAGAAATCGCGTCGCGCCAGTTTTCCACCGCGGCGTTAAACGCGCTGCGTAATTTTGATTGGCCCGGCAATATCACGCAGTTGGAAAGCGTGGTACGCACCCTGGCGCAGACCGCACAGAGCGACGAAATCACTGCCGACGATGTGGCGCGTGCCTTGCCCGATCCGACGCCGGTGCAGCAGGCGCCCGCGTTCGATCAACCGTTGCGCGAAGCGCGCGATGCGTTTGAGCGGGCTTACTTTGAATATCATCTTGGGAAAGAGGGCGGGAATATCAGTCGGGTGGCGGAGATTGTTGGGTTGGAGCGCACGCATTTGTATCGGAAGCTTAAGCAGTTGGGGGTTAAGTTGACGCGGCGGGATGAGTAACAGACGTGCCCGAGCTTACACAAGAGCAAGAGTGAGGTTGCCTACGTGAGACGTAAGGTTATATTCCTCGAAGTTGTTAGCTTTCTTGGTTTAGCCTTTTTTGGTTTTTTGGCGGGCACTTACTCTGAAGGATTCGTGGCGGGAATTATTTTGTGGTTTGCTTTATGCGGAGTGTTGCTTATGAGTTTATCGTGTCCCCAATGCGGGAATACGGTGCTATATCAAGAAGAAAAGGCGTTTGGATCAAGCTTCAAAATGTTCTCTGCGTGGCCTCCGAAGTCTTGTAGTCAATGCGGTAAATTGTTTGAATGAAGTTCGCGTAGGGCGGAATCCATGGTTTTGATACGTCAACAACAACTTCGCCGGGGCAGCCCGGCGGCTGGTTACCTTTCTTGCTCCGCCAAGAAAGGTAACCCAAAGAAGGCGGCCCCCGGTTCGCCGGCCCTACGAGCTTCCCTGCGCTACTCGACGTACCGGGCGGCTGCGGAACTCGCCCTCGCAAACAGCACGCGAGGACTCAGACAGTCCTCGCCGACTTCTCCCGGCACGTCTGCGTTGCTCGGCGGCTCTCAGGGGGAATTCGTCTGGGTATCAAAGCTCGTACGCTCGTAGCAAACAAGCACAAGTAAGCGTAGCCCGTAAGGAGCGCAGCGTATTACGGGGCAACTATGCTAAGGGGTCGCCCGCGCCTCACCACGGCGCTATAATCGCATTTCCCTCTGTAGCCTTCATGTGAATCAGCCGCAATGACCTCAAAAGCCGATTTGGCCAACGCGATCCGCGCGCTTGCGATGGACGCAGTTCAACAGGCCAATTCCGGCCATCCTGGCATGCCGATGGGCATGGCGGATATCGCGGAAGCCCTGTGGAACAATCACTTACGTCATAACCCTGCCAATCCGGCGTGGGCCAACCGCGACCGCTTTGTGCTGTCCAATGGCCATGGTTCGATGCTGTTGTATGCGCTGCTGCATCTGTCGGGCTACGATTTGCCGATGGCGGAGCTGAAGCGGTTTCGCCAACTGCATTCCAAAACCGCAGGGCATCCCGAACACGGCATGACGCCGGGCGTGGAAACCACCACGGGCCCGCTGGGTCAGGGCATCGCCAACGCGGTGGGTATGGCACTGGCCGAGCACATGCTGGCGGCGGAATTCAATCGTGACGGACACGCGGTGGTTGATCACCGTACTTATGTGTTCCTCGGCGATGGCTGTTTGATGGAGGGCATTTCGCACGAGGTGTGTTCGCTGGCCGGGACTTTGGGCCTGAGCAAACTGATTGCGCTCTACGACGATAACGGCATCTCCATTGATTCCGAAAAAGGCAAAATCAAGCAGTGGTTTACGGATAACACGCCGCAGCGCTTCGAGGCGTACGGCTGGCGCGTGATTCGTGATGTGGATGGGCATAACGCTGACGCGGTGGATGCCGCGATCAAGTTGGCGCAAACGGAAACCGCAAAGCCGGTATTGATTTGTTGCAAAACCATCATTGGCAAAGGCGCTCCGAAAAAAGCCAACACCGGCGGCGCGCATGGCGCACCGCTGGGTGCGGAAGAAATTGCAGCCACGCGCGCGGCGATTGGCTGGAATCATCCGCCGTTTGAAATTCCGGAAGCCGTGTATGCGGGCTGGGACGCGCGTGCGCGTGGCGCCAAAGCTGAAGGTGCGTGGAACGAAAAATTTGCTGCTTACGCGAAGCAGCATCCCGACCTTGCGGCGGAATTAAAACGCCGCATGGCGGGCGAGTTGCCGCGCGACTGGAAAAACCACGCGGCAAAAGTACTGGCGCAGGTAAATGAAAAAGCCGAAACCATCGCCACGCGAAAAGCATCTCAAAACGCCATCGAAGCATTGGCGCCGGGCTTGCCCGAACTCGCCGGCGGCTCAGCCGATCTCGCCGGATCGAACCTTACTTGGTGGTCGGGTTCCAAAGCCGTCGGCAATACCGGCGGCGGCAACTATTTGTTTTTCGGCGTGCGTGAATTCGGCATGTGCGCCATTGCCAACGGCTTAACCCTGCACGGCGGCGTGATTCCGTACGTGGCGACGTTCCTGACGTTCTCCGATTACGCGCGCAACGCGCTGCGCATGGCGGCGCTGATGAAACTGCGCGTGGTGTATGTGTTCACGCACGATTCCATTGGCCTCGGTGAAGACGGCCCGACGCATCAGCCGGTGGAACACGCGGCGGTGTTGCGTTTGTTGCCGAATATGGATGTGTGGCGTCCGTGCGATACGGTGGAATCCACCGTCGCGTGGATCGCAGCAATTGAGCGGCAAGACGGGCCGACGAGTTTGTTGTTCTCGCGCCAGAATCTGAATTTCCAGAAACGTAACGCAGCACAAATCGCGGATGTGGCGCGCGGCGGTTACGTTTTATCGGATGCGCCCAACCTGCGCGCAGTGATTATCGCCACCGGCTCCGAGGTGGCATTGGCACTGGAAGCGCAAAAATTATTGGCAGCAGAAGACATCGCGGTGCGCGTGGTATCGATGCCCGCAACGACCGTGTTTGACCGGCAGGAAGCCGCATACCGCGCCAGCGTGTTGCCGAAAGGGTTGCCGCGTGTCGCGGTGGAAGCCGGCGTGTCGGATTTCTGGCGCAAGTACGTGGGACTCGAAGGCGCGGTAATTGGCATCGACCGCTACGGTGAATCCGCGCCGGCGGGCGAGTTGTTCAAATATTTTGGTTTTACGGCGGCGAACATTGCCGCCACGATAAAAGAGATATTGTAAGCATTTGTTTTTAAAAGACATTTTGGGGGAATGGTATGGCTATCAAAGTAGGCATCAACGGCTTCGGACGCATTGGACGCATGGTGTTTCGCGCGGCGGTGCAGGATTTTGCGGATATCGACATCGTCGGCATCAACGATTTGCTGGAGCCGGATTATCTGGCCTACATGCTGCGTTATGACTCCGTACATGGTCGTTTCAAGGGTGATATTGCCGTTGAAGGCAACACGCTCATCGTCAACGGTAAAAAAATACGTCTGACGCAAGTTCGCGACCCGGCTGAACTGAAATGGAATGAAGTCGGCGCGGACATCGTGATCGAAGCCACCGGTCTGTTTCTGGATAAAGCCACGGCGGAAAAACATCTCAAGGCTGGTGCGAAGAAAGTGATCATGTCCGCGCCGTCGAAAGACGACACGCCCATGTTTGTGTTTGGCGTGAATGACAAGTCGTATGCCGGGCAGGCGATTATTTCCAACGCCTCGTGTACGACGAACTGTCTCGCGCCGGTGGCCAAAGTGCTGAACGACAAATGGGGTATCAAGCGCGGCCTGATGACCACAGTGCATGCAGCGACGGCGACACAGAAAACCGTCGATGGCCCGTCAAATAAAGATTGGCGCGGCGGTCGCGGCATTCTGGAAAACATCATTCCGTCGTCCACCGGTGCGGCCAAAGCGGTTGGCGTGGTGATTCCTGAACTCAACAAAAAACTCACCGGCATGGCGTTTCGTGTGCCGACGTCTGACGTCTCTGTCGTTGACCTCACGGTAGAGCTGAACAAACCCGCCACCTATGCGGAAATCTGTGCCGAAATGAAAGCGCAGTCGCAGGGTGCAATGAAAGGCGTGCTCGGTTACACCGAGGAAAAGGTCGTCTCCACCGATTTCCGCGACGAAACCTGCACCTCGGTGTTTGACGCCGAAGCGGGCATTGCACTCGATAGCACGTTTGTCAAAGTGGTGTCGTGGTACGACAACGAGTGGGGCTACTCCAGCAAAGTGCTGGAAATGGTGCGGGTCATAGCGAAATAGCGCGAAGCAGTCGAAGCAATCCAATGACGTTTTTGCGTCTTACCGATTTGCCGCTCGCCGGCAAGCGCGTGTTCATCCGCGCCGATCTCAATGTGCCGCAGGATCACGACGGCAACATCACCGAAGACACGCGCATACGCGCTTCCATTCCGGCTATCGAATTTGCGCTTAAAAGCGGTGCGGCGGTAATGGTCACATCACACCTCGGACGTCCCACCGAAGGCGAATTGAAGCCCGAAGATTCGCTAGCACCGGTGGCGAAACGTCTCGGCGAAATGCTGCGTTGCCCGGTGCGTCTCGTTGCGAATTGGGTTGATGGTGTTGAGGTAAAGCCCGGTGAAGTGGTGATGCTCGAAAACTGCCGCGTCAACAAGGGCGAGAAAAAGAACGACGATGCGCTTGCCAAAAAAATGGCGGTGCTGTGCGATATTTATGTCAATGACGCCTTCGGCACCGCGCATCGTGCCGAGGCCACTACCCACGGCATCGCGAAATTTGCAAAAATCGCCTGTGCCGGGCCGCTCATGGCAGCAGAACTTGATGCGCTGGGCAAAGCGCTAAGTAACCCAGCGCGGCCACTGCTGGCGATTGTTGCCGGTTCAAAAGTATCCACCAAGCTTACGATACTGAAAGCGCTGGCCGCGAAGGTCGATCAACTGATCGTCGGCGGGGGCATCGCGAATACGTTCATGCTGGCGTCGGGCCTGCGCATCGGCAAGTCGCTGGCTGAGCCTAATCTGGTTACCGAAGCGCACGAAATCATCGACATCATGCAGGCACGCGGCGCGCAAGTACCGCTGCCGGTGGATGTGGTCGTTGCCAATGAGTTGGCTGCCATGGCGCGCGCCAATCGCGTGGATGCTGCTACCGTCAGACCTGACGATCTGATTCTCGATATCGGCCCGAAGACAGCCGCAAATTTTGCGGCGTTGATTGCCAAGGCCGGCACCATCGTGTGGAACGGACCAGTGGGCGTGTTTGAATACGACCAGTTTGCCGGCGGCACCAAAGTCATTGCGGAGGCCATTGCTGCGTCGAAAGCATTTTCTATTGCCGGCGGCGGCGACACACTGGCGGCCATCGCGAAGTTCGGAATTGCGGATAAAATTTCTTATATCTCCACCGGCGGCGGCGCTTTTCTGGAATTTCTCGAGGGACGCAAGCTGCCTGCGGTTGAGATACTCGAAGCACGAGCCACGCAGAAGTAAATAGAAGTGCTGGGCAGTAAGCCCGCCGGGACGCCGTTGTAATCGCTTTGTGAAGGAGTCGTATGTCTCCATTTTCAAGACAAATGCCGACGGTGATCCGCCCGGCGCAGATCGATACCGACACGGTCTATGAGCCGCCGCTGCGCATAGGCTTCGGCGTCAATGACAAAATCGTGGATGGTGCGAAGGCCACGATGGGCCGCACCATTCTGGTAGCGGGGGCGCAGCCGAATCCGACGCACTACCATTCGGCAAACGATGTGTGCTGGTACATCCTGTACGGAAAAATCAAGGCGTGGTTTTCGCGCAGCGACGGCAGCGATCGCAAAGAAGTGATCCTCGAAGGCGGCGATTTTGTTTATATTCCGAGCGGCTCGATTCATGTCATTTCCAACGCATCGGACAGCGAGGAGGCGTCGCTGATTTTCTGCTATATCGGCGTCGGCAACACCGACGCGGCGGAAACGGTGTGGATCGACAAAAATTCAATTGTTGCAAACCGGGTTGCGGGAACCACAGCCGCTTAAACCTAAAGGAGCAGTCACGATGGACGTGAAAGCGTTGTACGAACGCGGACTGGCGTTACGCCGAAAAATGTTCGGCAATCCGGCGGTTGATGGGCGCGTGAACGCGCTGGGCGCATTCGGCGAACCGCTGCAAAATATTATCAACGCCTATGCCTATGGCGATATCTGGAGCCGCGCCGATCTGCCGCTGAAAAGCAAAAGCCTCGCCGTGCTGGCTATCACCGCCGCGACTAATCGATCACAGGAGTTCCGCGTTCACATGAACGGCGCGCTGAACAATGGTTGCACGCCGGAGGAAATCCGCGAGGTGCTGTTGCTGGTTGCGTTGTATTGCGGCATCCCTGCGGCGAACGAAGCGCACCGTATTGCCTGTGACGTGATCAGCGAATCCAACGTAGCTAACGAAAAGGGACGCTCATGAAACTTGCCACTGCTGCCGCACTGATGCTTTCGTTAACGATGCAGGCGGTGTACGCGCAGGAGCCGTTTCCGTCGAAGCTCGTGACCATCATCAATCCCAACGCTCCCGGCGGCATGTCGGACATCATCGCGCGCGGCATGCTCGATTCGTTGCAGCGCAGCTTCAAGCAACCGGTGATCGCGGTCGGTCGCGTGGGTGCGGGTGGCGCGGTGGGCGGCGCTTTCGTGGCCAAAGCGCCTGCCGACGGCTACACCATGCTGTTGAATACGGTGACGCATGTGTTGATTCCGATCACCGAAACCACGCTGGGCCGCACGGCGCCGTATGCGGTCGATGACTTTACGTTGATCGCGCGCGTCACCGCCGATCCTTTGCTGCTGGTCGCACATAGCAGTTTGCCGGTGAAAACGGTCGGCGAGTTTGTAGCGCTGGCGAAAAAAAGGCCCGGTGAAATAACCTACTCGTCGCCCGGCGTTTACAGCAGCGGGCACATCACGATGGAACTGCTGGCGCGTGCCGCCGGCATCAACACGCTGCATTCGCCTTACAACGGGGCTGGTCCGGCGATGATTGCCGTGCTGGGCGGCCACGTGATCGCAACCTACGCGCCCGCCGGCGTGGTAAGCCCGCATATCAACTCAGGCCGTGTGCGTTTGCTTGCGCAGACGGGGCCGAAGCGTGCCGCAGTGCTGCCGCAAACGCCCACGCTGAAAGAATCGGGATATGACGCGGAACTCATGCTGTGGGCAGGCTATTTCGCGCCCGCCAAAACGCCAGCCGCCGTTGTCAGGACATGGCAGAGCGCGTTACGGGAAGGGTCGGATGATGCGCGCTTCAAGTCCGCGATGGCGAAGATCAACGTCACCGTCGATTATCTTGACGGCGACGCGCTTCAGGCCTGGTACGCGGATGAATTGAAGCGATTGGATCGCGACGTGCGCAGCATCGGTAAAATCGAAGGGCGGTAACAGCGGTTGTTCAGAGACGATAGACGCGCTGCGCGTTATCGTGCATCACCGCGCGACGCTCCTGCGGCGACAAACTGCCAAGACACGCCAGGGTCACTGCAACGATCTCGCCATAGGTGGTCCATAACTTCTCGATCGGGAAGTTGCTGCCGAACAAACAGCGTCCCGGTCCAAAGATCGCCAGCGTTTCTTCGATCACCGGCTTCCATATCTCCACCGAGCAGGCGCGCGCAAAGGTTCCCAGGCCGGAGAGCTTTACGCTCACGTTTGGGCAAGCGGCGAGCAGGCGCATGCCTTCGCGCCACCGCACCCAGCCTTCGGGGCTGGTGTCCTCTGCCATGCCCGCGTGCAGCAGAACAAAGGTGACGGCAGGAAAGTCTTGCGCCAGGCGCGCTGCGTCCGCCATCTGCGACGAAAATACCTGAAGCTCGAACAACAGGCCGCGGCGCCCGACCTCCGCCATGCCCGCGCGGAAGCGCACATCCTTCATCAGATCCGGGCGCGATGCAAAGCGATACAGGGGGGTTTCGTGCCAGTGCAACTGATGCCGGATACCACGCAAATTGCTGTGTTCGGCTTCGCGATCCAGCGTCTCCGCGACATCCGCCGCGCACAGATCGGCGTAGCCGACGATACCGTGGGGAAAGCCGCGCATGTTTCCGACCGATTGCACCCAGGCCACCTCTTCCAGTTCATCGCCGGGCGCGACGTTGACCTGGATGTAAACTGATTTGACCACGCCCTGCGCACGGGCGTCGGCCAGATACGCGTCGATTAAATAGTCGCGGCGGATGGCCGTGTAATCGCCAAAAATACGCGGCAGCAGGGGGCCGCTAAGCCACGGTACGCACCGGGCGCGCCAGATATGGTGATGTGCATCGATAATGGGTTCGTTCATGGCGGCAAATTGTATCTCTGCCGCGGGCGGCGCGACAAACAGGCGTGGCAGGCGAGTGGGTAGCGATTGAGTTTGTCACAACTCGCACTTACACTATCGCCTCCGTCAATAACCCCTACGGCTCTGTATGACTCGCCGCACAAAAATAGTCGCCACGCTGGGCCCCGCATCCAGCGACGCCAAAACCCTCGCACGCATGATCGATGCGGGCCTGGACGTGGTGCGCATGAATTTCTCGCACGGCACTGCGGCCGAACACAAGGCGCGAGTCGAGTTGGTGCGCTTGTTGGCGGGCCGTGCGGGCCGTGCGGTCGGCGTATTGGTGGATTTGCAAGGCCCGAAAATTCGTATCGGCAAATTCAAGGACAACAAGATCACGCTTGTTGCCGGCGCAAAATTTGTGCTCGATGCCGAATGCAAACTGGGCGACCAGCACACCGTCGGTCTTGATTATGTGAATCTGCCCAAGGACGTGCGCACCGGCGATACGCTGTTGCTCGACGACGGACGCATCGTGCTGGGCGTTTCCTCGGTAAAAGGAGCGCGCATTCATTGCGTGGTTGAACTCGGCGGCGTGCTTTCCAATAACAAGGGCATCAATCGCAAAGGCGGCGGACTCACCGCGCCCGCGCTCACTGAAAAAGACAAGCAGGACATCAAGACCGCCGCCGAGTTGAAGGCGGATTTTCTGGGCGTATCGTTTCCGCGTTCGGGCGAAGACATGCGCTGGGCGCGCGATCTGATGCACAAGGCGGGCGGCAAGGCGCTGATGGTGGCGAAAATCGAGCGCGCCGAAGCGATCGTCGCGCTGGAAGAAATTATCGATGCGTCCGACGTGATCATGGTGGCGCGCGGCGATCTTGCGGTGGAAGTCGGCGACGCGGTAGTGCCGGCGCTGCAAAAACGCATGATTCGTTTGGCGCGCGAAAAAAACAAACTGGTGATCACCGCGACGCAGATGATGGAGTCGATGATCGAGAATCCGATTCCTACGCGTGCGGAAGTGTCCGATGTGGCCAATGCCGTGCTCGACGGCACCGACGCAGTGATGTTGTCCGGTGAAACCGCCGCAGGCAAGTATCCTGCCGAAACCGTGGCGGCGATGGCGCGCGTATGCGTCGAAGCCGAGAAGGAAGACCCCACCGCCAATGAGCGTGTGCGCCGCTCGCCGCCGAGTGAAGTCGAAGAAGCGATCGCGCGCGCGACCGTATTCACGGCCAACAACCTTACGATCAAGGCGATTGCGTCGCTTACGCAAAGCGGCAAAACGCCGATGCTGATGTCGCGTTTGTCCACGGCAGTGCCGATTTATGCGCTGAGTTCGGTGGTTGAAACGCGGCGGCGCGTCACGCTGTTCAAAGGCGTTTATCCGGTCAAATTCAAGGGCGCCCGTAATCCGGAGAAAGCGCTGCACCTGGCTGAGGATGAATTGCTCAAACGTGGTGCCGTACAAAACGGCGACACCATCGTGATCACTATCGGCGAACCGTTCGGCAAGGCCGGCGGCACCAACACCATGAAAATCATCAAAGTCGGCGAACACCGCCACTCTTAAAATATTGTTTAAAAACAGGAGGTTATGTGTCAAGCACGCTTAATTCCATCGCCCGCGCCATGGTCGCGCCCGGCAAAGGCATTCTCGCTGCCGACGAAAGCACGGGCACCATCGGCAAACGTTTCGACGGCATCAAGGTTGAAAACACCGAAGAAAACCGCCGCGCTTATCGCGACATGCTGTTCACCACCAAGGGCATCGGCGACACCATCAGCGGCGTGATTCTGTACGACGAAACGCTGCGTCAGAAATCCGCCGACGGCACGTCGTTCGTTGATTTGCTCAACAAGAACGGCGTGCTGCCCGGCATCAAGGTTGATACTGGCGCGAAAGATTTGCCGTTGTGTCCTGGTGAACTGGTGACCGAAGGCCTCGACAATCTGCCCAAGCGCTGCGCCGAATACGCGAAGCTCGGCGCGAAGTTCGCCAAGTGGCGCGCGGTGATTACCATCGGCGCCGATATTCCGAGCACGACATGCATTGCCGCCAACGCACACGCCCTCGCGCGCTATGCGGCGATTTGCCAGGAAGCCGGCATCGTTCCCATCGTCGAACCCGAAGTGCTGATGGACGGCGATCACACCATTGAGCGTTGCGAGCAGGTGACGGAGTGGACGCTGAATGCATTGTATGACGCGCTGTATATCAACCGTGTTTCGCTCGAAGGCTCGGTGCTGAAACCCTCAATGGTGATTTCCGGCAAAGGCTGCTCGCGTCAGGCCGGCGTAGATGAAGTTGCAGAGCGCACCGTGCACATACTTAAACGCACGGTACCGGCGGCAGTGGCGGGCATTGTGTTCCTGTCCGGCGGACAGAGCGATGAGTTGGCAACCGCGCATCTGGATGCGATGAACAAATTGGGAAATAATCCGTGGCCGTTATCGTTTTCGTATGGACGTGCGTTACAACAGCCGTCCATCAAAGCGTGGAAAGGTTCGGCGGCAAATGTTGTCGCTGCGCAGGCCGCGCTGGCGCATCGCGGGCGCATGAACAGCCTGGCAGCGTTAGGAAAGTATTCGGCGAGTATGGAAAAGTAGGTCTGCCACTGAACATTTAACGCAGCATCGCAACACCAACCCTGTCATTCCCGCCTGCGCGGGAATGACAGGAGAGAGAGTTTCTTGATTGCGAAATAAGCGGGCTGAATAAGAAGCGCGCTCATTCCCTCAGAAGCAACTGATGCGCATCCGTCACCAAGGCTTGTTTTAATGACTTTTCCAGAGGCCGCGCGCACCCCCGTCTCCATCATCACCGGCTTTCTGGGCAGCGGTAAAACCACACTGCTCAATCACGTGCTGGCCGACCCGGGCATGGCGGGCGCCGCTGTCATCATCAACGAATTCGGCGAAATCGGCCTCGATCATCTGCTGATCGCCACGCCCAACGAAAATACGGTGTTACTGGCCAGCGGTTGCATTTGCTGCACCGTACGCGGCGATCTAGTAGACACGCTGCGCGATCTGGATGCCAAGCGGCGCGACGGCGGCGTACCGCCGTTTGACCGGGTGTTGATTGAAACCACCGGGCTTGCCGACCCAGTACCGATTATTCAAACTGTGATCGCCGATGAAAAAATCGCACCGCGTTTTGAAATGGATGGCGTAGTGACGCTGGTGGATGCTGTCAACGGCATGACGCAACTTGATCACCAGCCCGAAGCGGTCAAGCAAGCGGCCGTAGCGGACCGGCTGTTGCTGACCAAGACGGATATCGCCGATGCGGCGCAAATCGCTGTGTTACGCGAACGCCTGGTACAACTGAATCCGGGTGTGTCCATACAAATGGTGAGCCAGGGGAAAATCGATCCGGCGGAACTGTTCGGCGTGGCACTCAAGGCTGAATCACCAAGCAGCGATTTCGCGCGCTGGTTGCGCGACGAAGCGGTGGCGAAAGCCGAATACAAACCGGCACATCGCCAGCATCACCATGACGATCACATCCGCGCGCACTGCGTTTATCTGGACGAGCCGGTGAGCCGCATGGGCATGACCGCATGGCTTACTGCACTGGCGTCCCTGCGCGGCGCAAATCTGTTGCGGGTGAAGGCGCTGCTCAATGTCGAAGGCGAGCCGGTGGTCGTGCACGCCGTGCAAACGCTGATACATGAACCCATTGCGCTCATGCATTGGCCGGATGCTGATCGCCGCTCGCGGCTGGTGTTCATTACCCGCGACATGGCGCGTGCCGACATCGAAGCCACGCTTGATATGCTGCGGTTAAAGCCCGCGAATCCCGCGCGGCTTGATCCGCGCGCCTATGCGAATTTTGTCGCGGCCATGAATAAGGTTCGTTAACAAGAAAGTCCATTAAAAACACCAGTGCGTCCGCCTGTGATTGTTTGAGGGGCGGGTTGACATTGCGCAGGCATTTCATTACTTTCAATTCACAAGCAAACCCGGACGATCAAGGAAAAACCAGCATGTTTGATTACAAAATAGCCGAACCCAAAGGCGATGTTAAAGTGATTAAGGGCGCAACGCTGATCGATGGCAATGGCGGCGCGCCGCTGAAAGACCCGGTGATCGTGCTCGAAGGACGGCGCATCAAAGCCGTCGGCGCCAAAGGCAAGGTGAAGATTCCCGCCAAAGCCGAAGTAATCGATTGTGCCGGGTTGACGCTGATGCCCGGCCTGATGGACGTGCATCTGCACACCATGATGTTCAATTGCCTGACGTTTCATAACTATCGCGTAGCGCAGTGGGAGATCACGCCCGAGTTGCAGCAGATGTATGGCCTGTTCCACGCGCAACTGTGTTTTGACATGGGCTTTACCACGCTGCGCGACCTTGGATTGAACTCCTATCGCGGTCTGCTTACGGCGCATTTGTGCGCGGTGCGTGATTCGATCAACGCCGGCATTGTTGAAGGCCCGCGTATGTTTATCGGCGGCTTCACCACGATTACCGGCTCGCATCTCGATTTGATACAGCCGCGCGCGGCGCAGCGCCTCGGCTTTCAAACGGCTGACGGCCCGTGGGAACTGCGCAAGCTCGCGCGCACCAATCTGCTGGCCGGCTGCGACATCGTAAAAACCTGTGCCACCGGTGGCGGCGGCACGGACAAGGAAGAACCCGATATCCGTAATATGACGCAGGAAGAAATCAACGCCATCGTCGATGAAGCGCATGCGTTTCACAAACCGGCTGCGGTGCATTGTTTTACGCCGAACGGGCATCGCATGGCGCTCGAAGCGGGTGCGGATACGATTGAACACATGGTGTTTCACGATGAAGAAGTAATCGACATGATTGCCGATTCAAACGCATGGATGACACCGACGCTGCTGCACCGCACCGACCATGCCATTCAAAATCGGCTGGATCAGGGCACGTCGATGTTCGTCATCAACAAAATGAAAGCGCTGCAACCGTATTGCTTTGACACGTTTCAAAAAATGTATAAAGCGGGCGTCAAAATCGCCATGGGCACCGACATGGGCTTCGATCCTGAAATGGGCACCAACGCGAAGGAGCTTGAGGTCTACGTCAAGCTCGGCATGAAGCCGATGGAGGCGATCATGACCGCCACGCGCAACGCCGCGCACGCGCTGAAAATGGAAAAAGAACTCGGCACGATTGAAGTGGGCAAACTTGCCGACATCATCGCGGTGAAAGGTGATCCGCTGAAAAACATCAGCGTGTTGCAGGAAAAGAAAAACATTCAGATCGTGATGAAAGAAGGCCGCGTTTACGCCGACCGGCGCGCGGGCCACAGCAAGAACGTGGTGAATGTGAATCCGGGCGAATGGAAAATCATCGATTATTTATAAACGCTGCATTAACTCTGCGAGGCAATCATGGCGGCAAAGAAAAGCACCAGGAGTACCAAGGGCACCAAAACCCCGGGCGCCATTAAAGGCGGCGCGGGGAACAAGTATCAATTCAAAATGGCAGCCCTGAAAATGGTCGATGCCGGCACCGGTTATTCCACGTCGCATGGCGGCGTGGTCGAAGGCGAGCGCATGATGGTGGGTTATATACACAAGCCGCGCGGCACCGGCTCGCGCATGCACCAGCACAACAACGAGCAATTGAATTACGTGGTTCGCGGCACACTGGTGGGTTCGGTCAACGGCGTCAAAGTGCGTGCCCCGGCGGGGACGCTGGTTTACATTCCCGCCAAGGCGCCACACACACTGGTGGCCGATCCGAAGGACGAGGATGTGATCTTCCTGGCGATCAAGGATTTGTCGCAAGGCATAGTGGGCATGGCGGTCGATGGCACCATGGCCGGGCCGGTGTATCTCAAGGGATTTGACGCCAAGAAGGGCCAGGCGAAGATCGCCAAACGGCTCGGGCGTAGCGGCGCGCGCGCATAGTCGCGCCCGCGCTATACTGAGGGCGTTGACGGACTCGCCGCGAGGTCGGGCCGGTCAACGGGCGCCGAAAAATCCCTAACAATAAA
>JBEBHE010000335.1:0-4940 GCA_040081205.1 Burkholderiales bacterium
GGCCAGCGGGGTGGAGTGTCGCTTCATGTGATTCTCCTGTGAACGCGCGCCCCGCGCCGGGTTTACACAAACATTGCGTTGCGGATGGTTTTCAAGCGCGGCTAAATCTTGCCGATATTTTTGACCACGGTCGCCATGCGTTTGTGATCGGCCTCAAAGAATTTCGCGAACTCCGCGCCTTCGCGATAGTCGGGTACGATCTGTATCTTTTCAAGTGATTGCTTGAATGAGGCATCGTTCGCCGCGCGGCGAATGAGATCGCGCAACTTCGTCAGTGTCGGCGCGGGCACGCCTTTCGCCGTAAACAGGCCCACCCACAAATACGCTTCGATATCGAGCCCCATCGATTTGAATGTCGGGACGTCCGGCATTGCGGGATACGGCTTGATGCCCCAACTGCCGATGGCGCGCAGCTTGCCCGCCTGCACGTAATTGAATATCGCCGATGGTCCCGCGCCGGTAATTTGCGAATGGCCGCCCAACGCTTGCGTCACGGCTGGCCCGCCGCCGGTGGTGGGTAAATGGCGAAATTTGATCTTGGCCGCGTCGGCGAACATCGCCAGCGGCGTGTGTGTAATGCCATATGGTCCGGAGCTTGAATACACCAGTTCGTTGGGTTTTGATTTGGCGAGCGCGATCAGTTCCTTGGTATTTTTCACCGGCAGCGAAGGGTGGATGGTCATAATCAGCGGATCGGCGGAAAGCAGCGCCAGTAATTCGATTTGTTCGAGCGAGTAAGGCGACTTCACGCCGTAGAGCTTGTCTTTTTCCAGCGCCAGAAAAATATTCGGCGTGGTGACCAGAATGTGATGGCCGTCGGGCGGCTGATTGGCCACAAACGCGGTGCCGGCGGCGGCTACAGCACCGGGGCGGTTAACCACCGGCGCCGGCTGGGAGGTGAGTTTTTCGAGAATCGCCGACAGCGGCTGTGCGTGTATCTGGTTCATGCCGCCGGGCGGATTGGGCACGGTGATGGTGATGGCCTTGGTGGGAAAGTCCTGTGCCACGGCAGTGGTGGCCGCAAACACCAGTAGAACGGTCAACATGGGTTTCATGGGTATCTCCTTCTCCTCGAAAGTGCTTTGTAGTGTGCTTCCGTCATGGTGTCAACCACGGCGCGGCTTTGGAGCAGTGATGACGCTGCCGTCACAGATCCAATGTCAGCGTGTCACCTTGCGCGCGTGAAACGCAGATACACATCAGCCCCATTTCCGAACGTTCGGCGTCGCTGAGCGCGGTGTCGCGATGTTCGGGCGCGCCGGCAACCACGTTGACGGCACAGGTGCGGCAGTTGCCGGCGCGACAACCCGCGGTAACCGGCACCCCGGCGGCTTCGACGGCTTCAAGGATGCTTTGATCCGGTGTGACGGTGAGATTTTTACCGCTGCGCTGGAGCGTGACGTTAATCGCGCGTGAAGGCGACGATGCCGGCGCTGCCGCAAATCGCTCGTAACGCACGCGATCGGCTGGCATGCCCGAAGCCGCAGCGGCTTCGCGCACCGCGTCGATCAAGCGCGCGGGACCACAAACATAAAACACGCTGTCGGGTGCGGCGTTCGCGACCACTGCGGCCACGTCGAGCCGTTGTTGCTCATCTGCCGCATAGATGTGCAGCGTCGCGCCCAGCGCTTGCGCGAGTTCCGGTGCTTGGTTCAGATAAGCGGCCTCCCTGCGCGCGCGTACGGCGTAGTGCAATGCAAACGTGCGATGTTGCGCCTGTAATTCGCGCGCCATCGCGCGTATCGGCGTGATGCCAATGCCGCCGGCGATCAGCACCGCCGGGCGCGCGTCATCGTGCAACGGAAAATCGTTTCCGGGAATACCGCAGTGAAGCATCATCCCGACCTGGAAGTTCGCATGCACGGCCGCCGAGCCGCCGCTGCCGTGGTCCTCGCGGAGCACGGCGATTTCATAGGCATCGCGGCGCAGCGGGTCGGAACAGATCGAATAGCGACGCGTGCTCGGCACACCGCTGGTCAGCCGAACCGGCACATCGATGTGTGCGCCGGCGCGTAGCGCAGGCAAATTGTCCCCGTTGGCGGCGCGCAGCTCGTAGGCGCGCACGCGCGGCGTCAGCTCGCGCACGCCACTGATGCGCAGCGCAAGCGGCCCGTTGCCGAGTGCTGCTGGCGTCTGCGTGGCCGCGGCTTGCGTTTTGAGCAGTGACACGGCTTCGCGCAGCGGCGCGATGCGTGTTTCGATTTCCGCTTCGGTGAAACGCGGCGTGATGTGCTGCGGGCAATTCCAGTCGTAGGCTTCGACGGTGATCACCACGCCGCGCTCGACTCGCGCGCGGTAGTGCGGCAGTTCCAGTTTCGCGATCAGCGCAGGATCATCAGCGAAGTTCACCAGGCGCGCGCGGCCGAGAATCTTCAGGCGCTGACGATGGGCGTAATCCATGAGAATGATCGCCACGCGATCGTTGCCGTGCAGGTTACCCACGCTCACATACTGCACGTTGCCGCGAAAATCGGCGTAGCCCAGCGTCTTGCCGTCCAGCACTTTGAGAAACCCCGCGGGGCCGCCACGAAATTGCACATAGGGCCAGCCGGTTTCGCTGACGGTCGCTTGGTAAAACCCGTCACGCGCTTCGATGAAGGCCTGTTCCATCGGGCCCAGCGTGTCGTGGCGGTCTTCCATTCGATCGAACGATTCGTAGTTCTTGCGGCTGCCCATGCGGGTTTGCGCTGCGCGCACGGCAGGGGTAAAGGCGATATCGGCAAAGGCGTGGGACATGGTGTGCTCCTGAAAATAAATGCGCCGGGCGGCGCCCGCCCGGCGTCCTGCGTGTTGTCAGGCGGCGGCGCGTTGCGTCGCGTCGTAAAGCTCGATCTTCGGGAAATCGATTTCCACCCGCGTGGCTTTGCCCAGGATGTTGGTGAAGACGTTGAGCGCCACCACGGCGATGACTTCGACGATTTCACCGTCCGACAAACCCGCGTTGCGCGCGGCGTCAAACTCGCCGCTGGTGATTTCTCCGAGATTATCGTTCAACGCCTTGGCGAAACTCACGATGGCCGCTGCTTTCGCGTCCGCCGACGAGCCGCGGCGATTCAACGCCATTTCTTCGTTGCTCAAGCCGGCGTGGCGGCCAATGGCGGTGTGTGCAGACACGCAGTATTGGCAGCCATTGCCTTCGGCGACCGCCAGTGCGATGCGCTCCTGCGTGGCTTTATCGACGCTGGCCTTGCCCAGTGCGCCATAAAGGCCCAGAAAACCTTCCAGCGCCTTGGGTGAATTGGCGAGGATCCGGATGAAATTGGGCGTGGCGCCCAGTTGCGATTGCACGGCATCCAGCATCGCCTTGACGTCGCCGGTTGCGGTTTGGGGATTAACGACTTGAACGCGTGTCATGATGAAAAATTTCCTTGGTAAGGTTAAGTGGGTTGACGCATCGCCAGTGTTGGATGGAGGCGATGGGGGCATTCTCGACTGCTATTGAATTCGGATAAATACCTACAAAAGCATATTATTGCTGCATTTTATACAGTAATATTCATGGATGGATCGGCTCCACGCCATTGCAGCGTTTATCAAAATCGTCGATGCGGGCAGCATCACTGCGGCAGCGGCGGCGCTGGAGGTATCGCAACCGTCGATGGTGCGCACGCTCGCTGCGCTGGAGCGCGACTTGGGCGTGCGGCTTCTGAACCGCACCACGCGCCGCATGTCGCTTACCGACGAAGGAAGAGATTTCTACGAGCGTGGCAGGCACATCATCTCTGCGGTGGAGGATGCACGCGAAAGTCTCTCGGCGCGCCGTGCCACGCCGCGCGGCCGTCTCCGCATTGCCTCTTCGGTGGCGTTCGGCCGCCTGTATGTGGCGCCGGTGGTGGCGGCGTTTCTTGCCGAACACGCTGAGATTAGCGTCGAATTGCTGTTGCTCGACCGGGTGGTCGATCTGGTGGAAGAGGGCATCGATCTCGCAGTGCGCATTGCGCGGCTCCCGGATTCGTCGCTGGTGGCCAAGCCGCTGGGCGAGGCGCAGCGCGTCATCGTTGCCAGCCCCGCGTTGATACGCAAAAGCGGCGCGCTCAAGCAGCCCGCCGATTTGCGCGGCGCGCGTTGTGTCACGTTCATCGGCATATCCTCTGCCGCGAATTGGGGGTTCGGTGAGGGCAGCGGCCAAAAACAAATTCCCGTCAACAGCGTGCTCGTCACCAATCAGGTCGACGCCGCGGTTGAAGCCTGCGTCGCGGGCATCGGCTACGGACGCTTTAACGATTACATGGTGATGGCGCAACTCAAGGCGGGCACGCTTCGGCGGGTGCTGCAACATTTCGAAAGCGAGCCTATTCCCGTTAACATTGTGTATCCCTCCGCGCGCCATCAGTCTCCGAACGTGAGGAATTTTGCTGCCTTCGCGCAGCCGCGCATCAAGGAACGCTTGCAGGAACTCGCGCTTCGATAACGCCGCTGATGCGCGCGGGTAATTCGTGTTGGTGTAGACTTGCCGCGGTCGCGTCGGCGTGCGCTTGAGGTTATACGGATTAAGTATTTGTTTTTAAACATATTTTCATAGAAAGCCCAGCATGTTTAACCCGTTCAAAAAACTCGAATTGATTGAAACCGAAGTGTTCATGTCGATGCCGGCGAAATTTCGCAAGAAGCAACGCACGGCATGGTCTGATCCGAATCGCCAGAACGCCGAGGTTGAGTGCTTTCTCGAGGGCCCGTCGTTCGACCGCGACGGTAATTTGTGGTTTGTGGATATTCCGTTCGGCCGTATTTTTCGCATCACGCCGAAAAAAGATTGGGAACTCGTGACGCAATACGACGGCTGGCCGAATGGATTGAAGATACACAAGGACGGCCGCATTTTTATATGCGATTACAAAGAGGGCCTGCTGATGCTGGACCCGAAAACCGGCAAGCTCGAAACCATTTTGCGCACCGCGTTCAGCGAGGGTTTCAAAGGGCTCAACGATTTGCACTTTGCG
>JBEBHE010000059.1:0-18128 GCA_040081205.1 Burkholderiales bacterium
ACAAATACTTATGTAATATTCGATTTAGGTGGCAGATGCCTGCTGTAACCGCCCGATACGCGTCAGCGCCGGTGGATGCGAATCGTAGAACATCGAATGCAGCGGATCGGGCGTCAGCGTTGCGGCGTTGTCCTTGTAGAGCTTGGTGAGGGCGGACACGAGATCGGTGGCGGACGCATGCTGCGCTGCGTAGTGATCCGCCTCGAACTCGTGCTTGCGCGAGTACATTGCCAGCAGCGGTTGCAATAAAAACGTGAAATTCGGAATGACCATGAAAAACAGGATCAACGCCATCGCCGTCGACGGCGTGGCGACATTCAGCCCGGCGTAGAACCACGGTTTGTCCATCACAAAACCGAGCAGCCACAGGAAAAAGAAACTCGCGGCGAAGGTCCACACGATGCGCTTCGCCACGTGACGCAGTTTGAAGTGCCCGAGTTCATGCGCCAGCACGGCTTCCACTTCAGTCGGGTTCAGGCGTTCGAGCAGCGTGTCGAAAAACACGATGCGTTTCGATTGCCCGAATCCGGTGAAGTAAGCATTGCCGTGACTGCTGCGTATGGAGCCGTCCATCACCATCAGCCCTTTTACTTTGAAGCCGCAGCGCATGAGCAGATTTTCCACACGTTCTTTGACGGCAGGATTTTCCATCGGTGTGAATTTGTTGAACAGCGGTGCGATCCACAAAGGATAAATCGCCAGCATCAGAATGTTGAAGCCCATCCAGGTAAACCACGTATAGAGCCACCAGTAGCCGCCCATACGCGCCATCAACCACAGCACCACCGCCGCCAGCGGTAGACCGAATGCCGCGCCGACGAGCAGACCCTTGAAAAAATCCTTCCAGAACAGCGCGGGCGTCATTTTGTTAAAGCCGAAACGCGCCTCCACGCGAAACGTGCTGTAGAGACTGAATGGCAGTTCTACCGCTGTCATCAACAGCGTGGTGAGCACGATCAAGGTGAGGCCGCGCGCGATGCCCTCATCAAACAGCGAGGTTGACACGTGATGCAGCCATTCCAGTCCGCCGCCGAAGGTGAGTAGCAGCGCGATGACCACTTCCAATGCGGCCGACGCCAGCGCCAAACGGGTTTTGGCGCAGGTGTAGTCTGCGGCGCGCTGGTGCGATTCAAGGCTGATCTGGCCGGTGAACTCTGCGGGGACTGCCTCGCGATGCGTCTCGACATATCGCACATGCCGCATGCCGAGCCAGAAGCGCACGCTTGCCGCAGCTACGACGGTGGCCAGAAATGCCATTCCAAATGCATTCATGGATGAACTATGGCAGAATGAAGTTGAGAAAATTCTATCGGTTTACACATCGGTTGATTATGGCACAAGACCCCAATAACCTCATCTGGATCGACATTGAGATGAGCGGCCTGGAACCTGACACGGACAGGATACTGGAACTCGCCATACTCATCACCAACTCGCAACTGGAGTTGGTGGCGGAAGGGCCGGTGCTGGTGGTGCATCAGCCGCAGGCAGTGCTGGACGCGATGGACGACTGGAACAAGGCGACACACGCCAAGAGCGGATTGATTGAGCGTGTGAAAGCCTCAACGCTGTCGGAAGCCGATGCCGAGAACCAGTTGCTCGTGTTCATCTCGGAGCATGTGCCCAAACGAATCTCGCCGATATGCGGCAACTCCGTGCATCAGGACCGGCGCTTTCTGGTCAAATACATGCCGAAGCTGGAAGAATATTTCCTTTATCGTAACCTTGATGTCAGCACCCTCAAGGAACTGGTGCGGCGCTGGAAGCCGGAGGTTCTTGCCGGCCTTACCAAGCACGGCAAACACGAGGCGCTGGCAGATATTTATGAGTCGATCGCCGAACTGCGCTACTACCGTGAGCATGCGCTCAAGATTTGATTTGCAGGCGCGTGGGTAGCCTGGGCCGCAAGGCGTTCATGGGCGGCAACACGCACATGATCGCGGCGGGCTGGGTGCTGCTGTTGGGTGCGATGTTCTGGTTTTTTTTCGACTGGAACGAGCGCGAATCCAATCCAAATCGCAACATGAAAGCCACCGCCTCGGCGGAAATCGTGTTGCAGCGCAGCCGTGACGGGCATTACTACGCGGATGGCGAAATCAACGGCCGGCGCGTCAATTTCATGCTGGATACCGGCGCCACGCAGATTGCCTTGTCGCGCGGATTGGCCAACGATCTCGGCCTTACGCTGGGTTCATCGCTGGTGCTGCAAACGGCGGCAGGGCCGGCCACCGGTTACGCCGCGCGTCTGGGGAGCGTGCGTCTCGGCACCATAGAGATCTCCGGCTTGAGCGCGGTAGTGTCCGAAGGCATGCGCGGCGATATCGTTTTGCTCGGGATGAATTTTCTCAAGCGGCTGGAGATGGTGCAGCGGGGAGATCAGCTTACGTTGCGGCCGCTGGCCTCCGGCGGATGATTTCAGCGTTATTCGAGGCTGAGCTCGCCGTCAAATGACAGTTTAAGATCAATCTTGCCCACCGATAAAGTCATCGTCACCGGCAGTATTTCGTTGCCTTTGAGTTGATGTTCCGCGAGCGCTTTATGCACCGCCTTCTCGATGGCGATTTGTGAGTTGACGCCGACGGTCTTGAGGTACTTGCGGATGCTCATGTTGAGCGCTTCGTCTTTCATGCGAGTCTCCCGGCGTTTTTCTTGATGTGTTGAATGAGCGAGGCCGTTGACGCATCGTGCGTCCCCGCAGGCGTTTGTGATGCTTGTGGCGAATGCGGTGAGAGCTCGTGCAGCAGGCGCCCGGCGAGTTGTTTGCCGAGCTCCACGCCCCACTGGTCGAACGCGTTGATGTCCCAGATCACGCTTGCGGCATACACCTTGTGCTCATACAGCGCGACCAGCATGCCCAGATGAAACGCATCTGCTTCGGGTAACACCAGCATAGTGCTCGGGCGATTGCCGGGATACGCGCGGTGCGGTTCGTTCGCTGTGTTGCCGATCATCAACGCTTCGGCTTGTGCCAGCGCATTGGCGAGCAGCATGTCGTGATGGCCGGGGTAGTTATGTGCGGCGCGGCACGCGATGATGAAATCGGCGGGTATCAAGCGCGTGCCCTGATGCAACAATTGATGAAACGCATGCTGGCCGTTGGTGCCGGATTCGCCCCACACCACGAGGCCGGTGTCGACATCGACCGCAGCGCCGCCGGTGGTCACGCGTTTGCCGAGGCTTTCCATTTCCAGTTGTTGCAAATAGGCGGGGAAACGCGCGAACCCTGAAAGATAAGGCAACACCACGCGCGACGCCGCCCCATGAAAATTCGCGTTCCACACGTCGAGCAGCGCTAGAATGACCGGAAGGTTCTGATCGAACTCGGCAGTTCTGAAATGTTCATCCGCTGCGTGCGCACCGGCGCGTAACGCATCGAAATATTCCATGCCGACCTGCAATGCCAGCGGTAGCGCCATCGTCGAACACAGCGAATAACGGCCACCCACCCAATCCCAAACCTCGAAAATGTGTTCGCGCGCGATGCCGAACGCGACGGCGCGTTCCGGCATCGCGGTAACGGCGGCGAACTGCTTAAGTGCCGCTGGTTCGTCGCCAAGTTGTCCGGCCATCCAGCGCTGCACGGCACGCGCGTTGGTCATGGTTTCAGGCGTGGTAAAGGTCTTTGTGGCAACGATCACCAGCGTCGCCCGCGCGTCGAGCCGGGCCAGCAACTGTTGCAGCGCGCCGCCGTCCACTGTCGACAGGGTGTGAACGCGCAGCGATTTTTCGGTATAGGCAGCTAGCGCCTCGCCTGCGAACGCGGGCCCCAGGTACGAGCCGCCAATGCCTATATGTATCACATCGGTTATCGTGTGATCACTGCGCACCGTAGCGACAAAAGCGCGCATTCGTTCCAGTTCGCGGCGCACGTCCACCGTCACGTCGCGGCCATCGAGCATCACCGGTGTTTGCGCGCGCAAAGCGGTGTGCAGGGCTGCGCGGTTTTCGCTGACATTCACAATGCCGCCGGCGAACAGGCGCGCGATGGCCCCCGACAGATCTCGTTCGCGAGCGAGATCCACCAGCAGCCGCATGGTTTCTGCGTTAAGCAGTTGTTTCGAGTAATCCAGCAGCACGCCGCCGCAGCGGGCAGACAGCGTTGCGGCGCGTTGCGGGTCTTGCTTGAACATCATGGCGAGATCAAACGGCTGCGAGCCCGTATCACTACGGTGCGCGGCGAGTCGTTGCCAGGCAGGGAGTTCAGTCAATTTGCGGGCGATAGCGTTCACGGCATTATTGTACTCCGGCCCGCGTGCGCAGGCCGTATAGAATAGCCATTGGAAACGATATGAAAACCGTATTTTCTGCTTGCCTGCATGCGCTGCGTGATCTGAAACACCCGCGCATCCTCGCCGTCATGGTGTTGCCGGTGCTGGCGTCGCTCGCCATCTGGTTTGTGATAGCCGTGTGGTTCTGGCAAAGCTGGGTAACGGTGCTTGGCGATCTCATCGGTTCTACCCAAATGGCGCGCTGGCTGCGTGACTGGGGCGCGCAGTGGCTGGTGAACGGCATGGGCGCGGTGGCGCTGATCGCACTGATGATTCCGGCGTTGCTTATCACCAACATGGTGATTACTGAAATTTTCGCCATGCCGGTGATGGTGAAATTGGTCTCTGAGCGCGACTACCCGGCGCTCGAAAAGCGCAACGGCGGCACCGCTGCCGGCAGTGTATTCAACGCCAGCGTGGGCATCACGATTTTTCTCGTGCTGTTTTTTCTAAGCCTGCCGCTGTGGTTGCTGGGGCCTGTCGGGTTGATCGCCGGCGCGCTGAATTCGGCGTATCTGGCGCAACGCCTGTTTCGCTACGACGCGCTGTCGGATCATGCCGGCGCCGATGAGTACCGCGCGCTGGTCAAAAACGCGCGTGGCCGCCTCTTCTTAATGGGCTTGGTGCTGGCGCCGCTTAATTTCGTACCGTTCCTGAACCTGTTCGCACCAGTGCTGGGCGGACTCGCGTACACGCATTTTTGTCTGCGTGAACTTAACGAATGGCGAAGACGCGCATCGTAAGGCACGAGTCGCGCGGGCCTGCCTTACTACATTCTTTCAAACACCGCCGCGATGCCCTGTCCGCCGCCGATACACATCGTCACCAAGGCATAGCGTCCGCCGGTGCGATGTAGTTCGTACATGGCTTTGACCGTGAGCACGGCGCCGGTCGCGCCGATGGGATGGCCCAAACCCACTGCACCGCCATTCGGATTGGTTTTCTTCGCATCGAATTTCAGATCGCAGGATACCGCCAGTGCTTGCACCGCGAACGCCTCGTTGGATTCAATGACATCCATGTCTTCGACCTTGAGACCCGCTTTCGCGAGCGCGCGTTGACACGCCGGCACCGGGCCGATGCCCATGATTTTGGGGTCAACGCCAGCGAGTCCGTACGACACCAGACGCGCCATCGGCTTCAGCCCGGCTTTGGCAGCTGCGCCTTTTTCCATCATCACAATGGCAGCCGCGCCGTCGTTGATGCCTGACGCGTTGCCCGCGGTGACCGAACCGCCTTCCTTCTTGAACACCGCGCGCAGCTTCGCCATACTTTCCAGCGTGACATCGGCACGTGCGTGTTCGTCGCGCTCAAACAGCGTCACGCCTTTGCGCGTTTTTAATTCGATGGGCAGAATTTGATCCTTGAAGTAACCCTTGTCGATGGCGTTGACCGCGCGGCGATGGCTCTCGACGGCGAACGCATCCTGCTGCTCGCGTGTGATTTTCCATTTCTCGGCGATGTTCTCGGCAGTGATGCCCATATGCACGGTGTCGAACGGATCGGTCAACGCACCCACCATCATATCGACCACGCCGCCGTCGTTCATGCGCTGTCCCCAGCGCAAGGTCGGCATCAGGTAGCCGCCGCGGCTCATCGATTCGGCGCCACCACCGACCGTGACATCGGCGTCGCCGAGTTGAATGCTTTGTGCCGCGCTGACGATGGCTTGCATGCCACTGCCGCACAAGCGGTTGACGGTGAGCGCGGTGGTTTCCTGCGGCAGGCCGCCTTTGATGCAGGCCACGCGCGAGAAATACATGTCGCGCGCTTCGGTGTGAATGACGTTGCCGAATACCAGTTGATTCACTTGTTGCGGATCGATTTTGGCGCGCTTAACCGCTTCGCGAATGACCTGACCCGCGAGCTCCGTCGGCGCGATGTCCTTAAGTGCGCCGCCATAATCACCGATCGCGGTGCGCACACCGCTGATTACTACCACTTCACGTGCGTCACTCATCGTTTTCTCCGTAAGTATTTGTTTTTAATTAAAATTTTTTGATTAATTTGCTGGGAATTTTTATCAGTTTACGCCACGAGTCCGACGCTGTCGAGGAGAGTGCTGCGACGCGCAAAACAAGCGCTTTCTGCGCGCCGCGTCAGCGTTCGCCGCGGCGGTACAGGCGGTAACGCTCGACCTTGTCACCGGGCCGCGCACCTTCCCAGATTTTGCGCCAGCCGGGTGGCGCGGTTTCTTCCTTGGCAATGCCCTGGATCAACAACAAGTCGCAGGCGCGGCGGCGCGCTGCGATTTCTTCGCGATGCGTCACGATGTTTGAAAAATAGTGCAGCAAGGCGCGTTGCGAGTCACCCAGATTCCGGCTCGACATGCAGCGAGATTGCTTCGGCACGCTTTGCTGCATGCTGGCGAACACTGAACGGTAGCTTTTGCCGGTGTCGATCCACGGCAGAAACAGCGTGTTGAGCATGGCCCAAATCACGGTAACGCCCGCCGCCCATGCAATGACCGGGCGATCAGGGATGTGTTTGAGCCGCGCCAGCAAAATAAACCATGCCACGGTATAGCAAGCGGCCACGGTAAATGCCAAGCCCTTGAAGCCGGGCGTATAGCCGGGTTGTATGCGGTGCAAGTGCGCATGCAGGCGCGCGGGAACGCCCAATTCCAGGCCCATCCAGTAGAACCAGCCGACGATGATAAAAAACGTCACGGCCATCACGCTGAACCACAACCAGGCGTTCGCCGCACCGCGCCGCAGACTGCTGATTCCCGGTGCGGCCAACAGCACCAGTGGGAGCAGCAGCGGCAGCGCATAGAGCTCGCGCGCACTGCTGCCGAACGAGAGTACGGCGATGGACAACACGAGTCCGGTCAGCGGCAGCGCGATGGCAGGCGCCGAATAGGGACGTGGTTGCGGTTGCCGGTGTGCCATCCACAATGTCCACAAACAGACGATCCACACCGGCCACGCATACCACGGCAACAAACGCAGATAGTAAAAAATGTCGCGGCCTTCGCCGGTGAACACGGTGTACAGATCGTGGCGCAGCCATGCGTCGTACAACGCCGGCGATTGCAGGTGCAGCGCCAGCGGCCACGCGACCACAGCAGGCGCGGCGAGCAATGCGGCGATGCCCAGCGTTTTGGCGTAGTCGCGGGTGCGCCACGCGGCACTTGCCAGCGGCAGTGCGATAGCGAGCAACGCGAGGATTGACGTTTCCAGTATGCCTTGTGACAGAAACACCGTGCCGATAGCTGCGCCGAGCAGCAGGCCGCCATACAGCGGGCGGCGCAACGCGAGCGCCAGGGCGTAATAGCCGAGCGCGAAGCCCGCCAGCGGCGCGATATCGGTAATGATCTGGTGGCTGCGTACCACCAGGCCAAAGCAGCCGAGCAGTAACAGGGCCGCGAGCGCGCCTTTGCCGCGTCCGTTTAATTCGCGCGAGGCCATCCCGCAGAATAAAAACGTCATCGCCATGAACAAACCCGTGGCAAGGCGCGCACCGTCGTGCAGCGGCAGCAGTGCAGCGGTGAGCCATGCCGTCGCCGCTGCCGTGAGGTAATACAACGGGGGTTCGTCGAGAAACAGCTCGCCGGCGAGCGACGGTGTCAGCCACGAGCCGCCGCGAAGCAACTCATAAACGGCGCCGAAGGTGGTGGCTTCATCCGATTTCCACGGATCGTGGCCGATCAATCCCGGTACGATCCAGGCGAGGCACAGCAGGGCGGTGAGGAAATGGCGCTGAGACATAAGGGATGCGTTACCGCGCGTCGCGTGCGTTGTTTTCATTATTGTTTTTGCGTCGCACGATTATCCCACTTTTAGCGGGCATGCCGATGCGCGTGAGTGGCCGCGCACTACTATAGAGCGCGATGCACCGCGCTGCCGCACCGAATCGGCGCGCCGATGACGCACGGCACCGCCCGCCACTTTTGCCATGCGGTATTTTTTCATAAAAATATAAATAAAAACAAATAGTTACATAGTTAATTTCCAGGTTAGTTAGTGCGCTGGCACGCAATCTGCTGAATACCCACTCGATAACACGCGGTATCACGGCAAACCCGTATCAGGAGAGCGCAATGTCCGACATCACAAAACTATATGACCTCAACATGGATTTGTCTGCACCGTGTTCGTGCGGCAAGCCCCATTCCCAAGCGGAGCATGATCATACGGCGCCGTCCGTGATTGACCCTGAAGCACTGGGCCGCGACGTGATTGAATCTGCCATGGTGCGCGCGTTGTTTCCCGACGATCGCGCGCGCCGGCGCTTTCTCGGCGCCGTCGGTAAAAACACTGCGATGGCGGCAATCGCCAGCGTGTTGCCGATAGGTGCGATGCAAGCGCTGGCGCAGGATAAGCGCGCACCGGAAAAAAAGAATCTCAAGATCGGCTTTATTCCGATTACCTGCGCCACACCGCTGATCCTGGCGCATCCGCTGCGCTACTACGCTGCCGAAGGTTTGGAGGTTGAGGTGATCAAAACCGCCGGCTGGGCGCTGATTCGCGACAAGATGCTGAACAAAGAATACGATGCCTCGCATTTCCTGGCTCCGATGCCAATTGCTATCTCCATGGGGGTGGGATCTGCCGCGCAACCAATGAACGTCGCGACGATTCAGAACATCAACGGGCAGGCGATCACGCTCGCTAACAAGCACAAGAACGCGCGCGACCCGAAAATGTGGAAGGGTTTCAAATTTGCGGTGCCGTTCGAGTTTTCGATGCACAATTTTCTGCTGCGCTATTACGTAGCCGAGCACGGAATCGACCCGGACAAGGACATCCAGATACGCGTTGTGCCGCCGCCTGAAATGGTGGCGAACCTGCGTGCCGGCAATATTGATGGTTATCTTGGTCCCGATCCTTTCAACCAGCGCGCGGTGTTCGAGGAGGTAGGGTTCATTCACCTGCTGACCAAGGAATTGTGGGATGGTCATCCGTGTTGCTCGTTCGGCACCTCGACGCAGTTCATCAAGGAGAATCCGAACTCGTTCGCGGCGCTGTTCCGAGCCGTACTGAAGGCGGCAGCGTTGTCGCGCGACCCAAAAAACCGCAAGACCATCGCCGAATCCATCGCGCCCGCGAATTATCTGAATCAGCCGGTTGCGGTGCTTGAACAGGTGCTGACGGGCCGTTACGCCGACGGGTTGGGAAACATCAAGAACGACCCGGCGCGTGTCGATTTCGATCCTTTTCCGTGGTACTCGATGGCGACCTGGATACTGTCGCAGATGAAACGCTGGGGTTACGTCAAAGGCGATGTGCGCTGGAAAGAACTGACCGAGCAGGTGTATCTGCTGACCGATGCGCGCAAACACATGGCGGCGATGGGCTACAAGCCGCCGTCGGAGAATTACAAAAAAATTATTGTCATGGGCAAGGTGTTCGATCACACCGCGCCGGATGCGTACATCGCGAGTTTTGCCATTAAGAGAGCATAAGCACCATAAGCACAAAGGAGATTCGTCATGAACAAAAGCATGAGCATAAAAGCAGGCGCACTCTCGCTGGTCATATTTCTGTTCTTCCTGGGTATTTGGCAGGCGGCCACCATGCCCACCGAGAAGAGTAGTGGCGTGCTGACCGAATATGAGCAGTTGATGGGAAAGAGCGCGAAAAAAACCGACGGCCTGCCCACGCCGGCGCAAATGGGCGAAACGGTGAAGAAGCATTTATCCGATCCGTTTTACGACAAGGGACCCAATGACAAGGGTATCGGCATCCAGCTGTCGTATTCGCTGGCGCGCGTGATGGGCGGGTTTCTGCTGGCGGCGCTGGTGGCCATTCCGGTGGGGTTCATGATCGGCATGTCGCCGTTGCTGTACCGCGCGCTGGATCCCTTTATTCAGGTGCTGAAGCCGATTTCACCTCTAGCGTGGATGCCTCTGGCGCTCTACACCATTAAAGACTCGGCTACCTCATCGATATTTGTCATTTTTATTTGCTCGATCTGGCCGATGCTGATTAACACCGCATACGGCGTGGCGTCTGTGCGCAAGGACTGGCTCAATGTCGCGCGTACGCTGGAGGTGAGCATCATGCGCAAGGCGTTCCTGGTGATTCTGCCGGCAGCGGCGCCGACCATCATGACCGGTATGCGTATCTCGATGGGCATTGCGTGGCTGGTCATCGTGGCGGCGGAAATGCTGGTGGGCGGCACCGGTATCGGTTACTTCGTGTGGAACGAGTGGAACAACCTTTCCCTTACCAATGTCATTTTCGCCATTCTGATGATCGGCGTGGTCGGAATGGCGCTTGATCTGATGTTCGGCATGTTGCAAAAACTCGTTACTTACGTGGAGTAAATCATGAGCACATCATTTTTGCTTGCGGATGGTCTCGCGAAAAAATTTCCCGGCGCAAGAGGCAAGCCGGATTTAACCGTGTTCGATGATGTGCATTTCGCCATAGAGAAAGGCGAATTCGTGTGCATCATCGGCCATTCGGGTTGCGGCAAGACGACGATTCTCAACGTGCTTGCCGGGCTCGACACCGCGAGCGCCGGCAACGTGCTGATGGATGGGCGCGAAGTCGCGGGCCCCAGTCTGGAGCGCGGCGTGGTGTTTCAGGGACACGCGCTGATGCCGTGGTTAAGCGCGAAGAAGAACGTGGCGTTCGCGGTACGCTCGCGCTGGCCCGACAAAAGCAAAAAGGAAATTGATGAACATTGCCAGCGTTATCTTGATCTCGTCGGATTAACGGGGTCGGAGCACAAAAAGCCGTCGGAACTTTCCGGCGGCATGAAGCAGCGCGTGGGCATCGCGCGCGCATTTGCTATCGAACCCAAAATGCTGTTGTTGGATGAGCCGTTCGGTGCGCTCGATGCGCTGACGCGCGGCAACATCCAGGAAGAATTGGTGAAAATATGTGCAGCGACAAACCAAACGGTGTTCATGATTACGCATGATGTGGATGAGGCGATTTTGCTCTCCGACAAGATCATGCTGATGTCGAATGGGCCGCACGCGCGTATCGCCGAAATCGTGGTCAACACGCTGCCGAAAAACCGTTCGCGCGAAACCCTGCACAAGGAGCCGCGCTTTTACGCGATTCGCAATCACCTGGTTGATTTTCTGGTGAGCCGTTCCAAGCGATTCAGCGAGGAACTCCCCGAAGGTTATGACCCGAAGAACCCGCCGCTGGTGCTGCCGGGTGTTGAACCCTCGCCACCGCCGCCAGCGCCCACGATCCAGTCTGTTGAGAACGCCAAAGTCGTAAACCTGAGACATTGAACCTATCTGAAAGGAGAGAGAGAAACATGAAAAAATCCGACGCCCCCGAAGCGTTGCTCGCTGCGGTGAGCGTGCATAAACCCATGAATCGCTTTGATGTCACCGAACTGGTGGTCGAAGCGCGTCTCAAGAAAGGACTGACCTGGGCAAAAATTGCCAAGGTGGTAGGCGAGAGCAAGGAATGGACAACCGCGGCTTTGCTCGGCCAGATGAAAATGACCAAGCCGCAAGCCGAGGCCGCCGGCAAGTTGCTGGGGCTGCCGCCGTATGCTGTGCTGCTGTTGCAGCAGGCGCCGTATAAAGGCTCCCTGCCGACGGCTGTGCCGACTGATCCGCTGATCTATCGGTTTTATGAACTGGTGAGTGTTTACGGCACTACCTTCAAGGAACTGATACACGAGGAATTCGGTGACGGCATCATGAGTGCCATTGATTTCAAAATGGATATGCAGCGGGTAGCCGACCCCAATGGCGACCGCGTGAAGATCGTGATGAGCGGCAAGTATCTTCAGTATAAAACTTATTAAAACGGACGCTATGGCGCCGTTTTAATGCTGCTGGATCGAACAAACGGCTTTGCCGCTGTTCATCCAGCAGCACCAATGGGGGAGGGGGGGATGAAAGCGGGTTTTCGTTTAGGCGTTTACGTATTTAAGGACGCGGAGATAGTTGATTATGCCGCGCCGTACGGCGTATTTTCGGTCGCGCGCCGGCTCGATGCTGAACTTGATGCGTTCCTGATCGCCGATGCCATGCGCCCGGTGCAAACGCAGGCGGGCTTTACCGTTTGCCCGAATTATTCGTTCAATGATGCGCCCGATATGGACGCGTTTTTGATTCCGGGCGGCTTCGGCACAAGGCAGGAAATGCACAACGGCCGCTTGCATGCGTTCATCAAAAGCCTGCCAGAGAAGTGTCTGATCACCAGTGTGTGTACCGGCTCGTGGATCTACGCCAAAATGGGTTTGCTCGACGGGCGTGCTGCCACCAATCGCAAAGAGCCGGATCGGCTCGAAGCGTCGAACATGGGCAAAGTGCCGATTGAGCGTTTGCGAGAGATGGCGCCGAAATGCCGCGTGAGCCGCGCGCGCGTGGTCGATTCGGGACGCATTATCACCGCGGGCGGTATTTGTTCCGGTATGGAAATGGGTTTTCATCTCCTGCGCCGCGCGGGCTACGACGATAAATTTATCAACGACGTAGCGAGGGTCATGGAGTATTCCAAAGCGTATGACGCTTATCGCGATGATATAGAGTACGACATGCCGCAGTAGCGGCGCTTCGGGAGTTCTATAATCCGGCTTTACTTTGCGTTGAGATCCGGATGATCCATTCCGTACGGGCGATGCGTGGTATGGCGGTGGCGCCTCATTCACTTGCGTCGCAGTCCGCCCTTGCCGTGCTGCGTGAAGGCGGCAATGCACTTGAAGCGATGATCGCGGCAGCCGCAACTATTGCGGTTGTCTATCCGCACATGAATTCCATCGGTGGGGATTCGTTCTGGCTGATGCATGTGCCGGGCGAGGCGCCGGGTGCGATTGATGCCTGCGGCGCAGCCGCGCGTGCGGCATCGCTCGATTGGTATCGCGAGCGCGGCATCACGGACACCATTCCGTTTCGCGGCGGCGTAGCAGCCAATACGGTGGCAGGCACCATTTCGGGTTGGGGCGCGGCGCATGCGTTATCGCGACATGCGCTGGGCGGACGTTTGCCGCTCACACGGTTGTTGGAAGAGGCGATTCACTACGCCGAATACGGCATGGTGGTGACGCGCAGTCAATCGGCGACTACGGCGAGCAAGCTTTCTGATCTCGCGCAGCAAGCGGGTTTTGCACAAACGTTTTTGATCGATGGCGCGGCGCCGCCGGACGGCAGCGTGTTCATGCAACCGCGGATGGCCGCAACCCTGCGCCGCATTGCGCGTAAAGGCACGGACGATTTTTATCGTGGTGAACTCGCGCGCGCCATGGCGCGTGATCTCGCACAAATCGGCAGCCCCCTGGCGCTTGACGATTTGCAAGCGCATCGCGCGCAACTCGTGGATCCGCTGTCGCTTGAGCACAGTGCCGGCACGCTGTACAACATGACGCCGCCGACGCAAGGGGCAGTGTCGCTGTTGATTCTCGGCATCCTTGATGAACTGAACATCGGCGAGGTTGCGCCCGCGAGCGCCGACTATGTGCACTTGTGCGTGGAGGCGACCAAGCAGGCGTTCCACGTGCGTGATCGATACATAACCGATCCAGCGTACATGCGTGTCGCGCCACTATCGTTGCTTGCGCGTGAGCACGTGCGCGAGCTCGCCGCAAAAATTGACCGTCATCGCGCCGCGCCGTGGGGCGCGGGGCAGCCGCCGTCCGACACGGTGTGGATGGGGGTGATCGACGGCGCTGGGCGCGCGGTGAGTTTTATTCAAAGTATTTATCACGAGTTCGGCGCGGGTATCGTGCTAAATGAGTCTGGTGTGAATTGGCAAAATCGCGGATGCAGTTTTTCGCTTAACCACCGCGCGCTCAACGCATTGCGGCCCGGCAGAAAGCCATTTCACACGCTCAATCCGGCGATGGCGCGGCTCGGTAACGAAAGCGACGGTCGCGTGATGGTGTACGGAACCATGGGCGGCGACGGCCAGCCGCAAACGCAAAGCGCGATTTTTACGCGTGTGGCGATGCAGGGAATGGACGTGCAATCGGCGATCAGCGCACCACGCTGGTTGCTCGGTCGCCGCTGGGGGGATACCACCGACACGCTGAAACTCGAATCACGTTTCGAGGCAAGTGTCGTGCGTGAACTCGCTGGTCGCGGGCACGATGTGGAGATTTTGCAACCATACGACGACGCGATGGGGCATGCGGGTTGCATCCTTCGCCACGCCGATGGGGTGCTGCAAGGCGGCGCTGATCCGCGCAGTGATGGCTCAGTGGCAGCATTCTAAAAATATCAATAAAAACAAATAGTTAATTATATTCTGGTGACGTTTCCCGGTGTCTTGCAAAACGCTGTGAGCGAGCCCGGTTGTAAATGTTTTGTAAAAACGTGAACCAATTCACGGGCAGAAAGCTGAAAAGACCATAAAAATCAACTATTAACGACGTTTTTTTCAGTCGGAGTTGCTATCATTCGGCATTTCCGTTCGCGAAGAAGACAACGCCGTGGCAAAAACCGTTCGTCGTAACAAAACCGCAAGCAATAGTGTGGCGTGGCGTGTGAGTACCCAATTCGCAGCGCAGCTTGCCGTAAGACCCGTCGCGCGGGCGGTGGCATGCGCGTTGTTTGCGAGCGCATCGCCATTGTGGGCCGGACCGGCGGGCGAACAAGTGGTGGCCGGGCAAGCGACCGTCAGTCGCGCCGGCGCCAACACGCTTATCAACCAGACTACCGACCGCGCCGCCATCAACTGGCAAAGCTTCAATATCGGCGTGAATGAGTCGGTGCGATTTGCGCAGCCTTCATCTTCAAGCATCGCGCTCAATCGCGTGCTGGGCCAGAACCCTACCGAAATTCTTGGCTCGCTTTCCGCCAACGGACAGATATTCATTCTGAATCCAAACGGCGTGCTGTTCGGCAAAGGCGCGCAGGTGGATGTGGGCGGCCTTGTTGCGTCGACTTTGCGCCTGAGCGACAGCGATTTCAGGGCGGGTCGCTACCTTTTTGTAAAAGACGGCAATGCGGGCGACGTAATCAACCAGGCCAACATCGTTGCCAACGGCGGTTATGTTGCTCTGATCGGCCCAAAGGTCAAAAACGAAGGCACCATCGTTGCTGCCGGCGGCGGCGTTGCGATTGCAGCGGGTGACCAGGTTACGCTCAATCTCAATGGCAATAAACTGATTGGCCTGACCGTTGATCGGGGCGCGCTCAATGCACTGGCTGATAACAAAGGCTTGATCACCGCGGATGGCGGGCAAGTGATCCTTACCGCCAAAGCGGCGGATCAACTCATCAAGTCGGTGGTCAACAACGATGGGGTTATCGAAGCCGGCACTTTAAGCAACGTTAACGGCGTGATTCGTCTTGAAGCCGACAACATCACCAACGGAGGCACACTCCGTGCGGAGAGTGGCGCTGGTCAGCGAGGTGGCAGTATCACGCTCGCCGCTGCCAACGATATTACGCTTGGCGCGAGTTCCATTATTTCCGCCAGCGGTACGCGCGGCGGTGACATCACGGCTCAGGCGCGGTATGGCACGCTGCTGGCGGATGGACGCATCGACGCTGTCGGTAACGACAGCGCTGGCGGCACGGTCAAATTGCTGGGAGAGCGTGTCGGCCTTGTCAACGCGGTGACCGTGGATGCGTCCGGAAAAACTGGCGGCGGTAGCGTGCTGGTGGGCGGTGATTATCAGGGCAAGAATGCGGATGTGCAGAATGCGTCGCGCACCTACGTCGGCACCGGCGCCGGCATCAAGGCCGATGCCATTACCAGTGGTGACGGCGGCAAAGTCGTGATATGGGCCGATGACGCGACCCGCTATCAGGGCAGCGTTAGCGCCAAAGGTGGAGCGAACAGCGGCAACGGCGGTTTTGTCGAGGTGTCCGGCAAGGAAACACTGAATTTCGCAGGTGCCGTGGATACCAGCGCGGCAAAAGGCAATTTCGGAACGCTGTTGCTGGATCCGACCAACATCACGGTAGTGGCAGGCGCTGTGCCGAATCCGCCGGCAGCAGCGGATGGCTTGTGGGCGTTCGGCGAAGACGCAGGCAATCAGAACATCGGCGCCACGGCGATCAACACGCTGCTCACGGCCAACAATCTGACATTGCAGGCTACCAACGATATTACAGTCGGTTCCGCGATCAGCTACACGGGCGCGGCGACGCGCACGCTGACGTTGCAGGCCAATAACAACATAAACGTGTCATCGGCGGTAGCAACCACAACCGGTGTTTTGAATGTAGTGCTGAATGCCGATGCGGATGCCAGTGGCGCAGGGACGGCGGCGATCACCGCCAACATTACCACGCGCGGCGGCTCGGTTACTGCAACGGGCGCGAGCGTGACATCTACTGCTGCGGGCACGCTGCTTACTACGGGCACCGCGGCTGTTGCCGGCGGCAATGTGACGATCACCGGTATTGCTGCCGCAGGCAACGTTAATCTTGCCGGGGCGATTACCGCCAATGGCGGCAACGGCGGCGCTGGGCAGGCGGGCGGCAACGCCGGTAACGTCAGCGTGACGGGCGCATTAACCGTGACGACGGGCGCGGTTACGGCCACTGGCGGCAACGGTGGTACCGGTGCCGGATTCGTGGGCGGCAATGGCGGCGCGATTGCGGTGAGCAGTAACGGCACTCTCATCACAGGCGCACTCGCGGCCACTGGCGGAAATGGCGGCGGTACCACCGCGGCTGGCGGCAACGCCGGAACGATATCGGTTACGAACAATGCCGCGGCGGGTGGTACGGTCACGACCGGTACGCTCGCAGCACGCGCAGGCGCAGCGGTGGGCGCGACATTGAGTGGTTTAGCCGGTTCGGTGACCGTCGCCAACATGGCTAACGCCTTGTTGCAAGCAGGCGCAATCGATACCCGTGGACAGGCGGGCGGCGCGGGCGGCAACGTGAGCCTGGTGTCGGTGGGCAACGTCACTGAAAGCTCGACCATTCAAACCAGTGGCGGCGCATTGAACGCTGGCACCACCGCAGCGGGGCGCAACGCAGGGAGCGTCACTATCACTGGCGTGAACCGTTCAGTCACGGGCGCGATCACGGCGAGCGGCGCAGCGGGGCTGGGCACCAATCAGGCGGGTGGCAACGCGGGCGTGGTATCGATCACTGGCACCGGCACACTGACGACCAACGCGATCACCGCGAGCACGGGTGCGGCGACCGGCACGGGCGCGGGCGGCGCGGCGGGCAGCATCACGTTGAACGGCACCACGGTCACCACCACGGGACTGACCACCACCGGTGCTGCGAACGGTAACGGCGGCACGATTAGCGTGACCAGCACGACGGGCGCGACCACCATCAACGGCGCGGTGGTCAGCTCCGGCGGCACAGCCAATGCGGGCGTCGCGGGACGCAACGCCGGAACCATCATCATCAACTCGGCCGGCGCCTTGACCGGTGCGGGGCTCGCATTAACCGCCTCCGGCAACAATGCCAATGGCGCCACCTTGAACCTCGCGGGCGGCAATGGCGCATTGATTGATATTGATGCCAGCGGCACGCTCACTGTCGGCGCCGTAGCGGCCAACGGTGGCAACGCCAGCACCACCAACGCAGCCGGTGGCAACGCGGGCACGATCCAAATCACCAACAACTCCGCCGGTGCGGGCGCGATTACCACCGGCGCATTGACTGCGCGCAACGGCGCGGCGACAGGTGCCGGCGCGGGCGGCACGGCAGGCAGCGTGAGCGTGATCAACAACGCCGCAGGACAAAATATCAGTGCGGGCGCGATCAACACCAGCGGCCAGACCAGCGGTGCAGGCGGCACTGTTCTGCTCTCGTCGCAAGGTGGCGTGTCAGTGACCAGCACAATTGCCACATCGGGCGCGGCGCTGGGCGCTGGCACCACCGCAGCGGGGCGCAACGCAGGGAGCGTCACTATCACTGGGGTGAACCGTTCAGTCACGGGCGCGATCACGGCGAGCGGCGCAGCGGGGCTGGGCACCAATCAGGCGGGTGGCAACGCGGGCGTGGTATCGATCACTGGC
>JBEBHE010000336.1:0-4907 GCA_040081205.1 Burkholderiales bacterium
GAACGGATTGAAATTCTTGCCTTCAAAAAACAACCTCGCACCAACGCCGTTTTGGTAAGAATAGTTTTTGCCGATCACGCCTTTCTGGCTCACCGGATCATAAGGCTGGCCGATACCCGACAACAGCATCAGATGCACGTTGTTGATGGCGTAGGCGCAGAGCAGTACCATGTTTGCGGGTTGCTCGTATTCTTCGCCGGTCTGCACGTTGGTATATAAAACGCCCGTGGCGCGCTTGCCCGACGAATCTTTCAACACCTTGGTCACCCACGAATGCGTGCGCAGCTCGAAGTTCGGATTGCGCATCGCAATCGGTATCACCGTCATGTGCGGACTGCCTTTGGCGTTGGCTTCGCAGCCGAAGCGCTGGCAATAGCCGCAGTACTGGCACGCGCCGAAGCGCGAACCGTCCGGGTTGGTATAGGCCTGCGACGCGTTGGCGTTAGGGCGCGGGAATGGGTGATACCCCAGATTTTTGGTCGCGGCGTTGAACATTTGCGCCGCCAATATGGATTTGAGCGGCGGCATCGGGTATTCACTCTGCCGCGGCGCCTCGAAAGGATTGCCGCCCGCTTGTATCTGCCCGCGCAGATTCCCTGCCTTGCCCGACACACCGGCCGTGCGCTCGAATTTTTCGTAGTAAGGCTCCAGCTCGGCGTAGGTAATGCCCCAGTCCTGAATGGTCATGTCTTCGGGAATGAAACTCTTGCCGTAGCGCTCTTCGTAGTTGGAGCGGATTTTGAATTCCATGTCCGTCCAGCGCCAGGTGCCGCCGCTCCAGTGGATGGCCGACCCGCCGACACCCTCTCCCGGTAAAAACGATCCCAGGCGGCGCATCGGCAAGGCTTCCTGCTTGATATTGTTGCGCACGGTCAAGGTGTCACGCGCGGTGTTCTGCATCAGGTCGTGACGATGCACGAAGCGCAGTTCATCGCGTATGCCCGGCAGCGCGTAGTCGCTCGAAGGCGTTCGCATTTCGCCGCGCTCAAGTGCTACGACTTTCAGACCCGCCTGTGTGAGTTCCTTAGCAAGGATGCCGCCGGTCCAGCCGAGCCCGATGATGACAGCATCGACTTCTTGCAATTTGGTAGCCATGAAGGTCTCCCGGTTCGATTAGCTCAAGTCGGAAATGCTAAGGGGTTCGACCGTAAATTTCTTGTCGCGGAATTTGTCGATGTTTTGCGCATGCACCGCCACCACGCCGGGGAAGCCGATCATTTTCCAGCCGGCCTTGTTGCGATTGCCGCCGTAGATAGGATCGGAAAACATGCCCTCGATCACCGTTTGATACATCGTGGTGAAAAATGTGCGTGCAGGCAATCCGCCTTCAAAATTGATCTTGCCACCCTGCAAACCTACCAGCACTTCCTGCTTCTGCGCTTCGGGCAAGTGATCGAAGGTTTTGCTATAGGTTTTCTTGCAATACGCGTTGGTGGCGGCGATGCCCGCGCGATAAAGCTCCGCCGGTCTCAACGGCAACTGGTAACCCTGATTCGGGTGCCCCTGCTTCCACGGACCCTGCATGTAAAGGCGGTCGCCCTTGCCCCAACCGCCGGCCAGCGCGCGATCGATAAAAATGTTGAGCCCTATGTCCGTGCCCTTGGGCGAATGCTCGTCGGCAGGCACCATGTGATCGACTACCGCCTCGACAAACGCAGCCTCTTCGAGGCTCAAGAACGAATACCCGGGATGCGCCGAAACGGCGGGCTTTTGTTGTGCCTGCACCGGTGTGGACGAGAGTCCCACTGCGGCAGTGGTCGCCACCGCGCCACCGGCCAGAGTACCTTTCAGAAACTCACGGCGATTGATGCCATCGTCTTTCATGGTCGTCTCCCTGTGAAGTCAGATTACACAATGAATACACGAGGCAATATAGCCCAGAACATTCCGTCACGCGATGAAAATACGTTGGCATGAACAGCCTCGCCACCCGCCTATCTTGCCGCGCTGCACAACCGCGTGGCCGGCAACACACGGGCGACCTGCCTAAGCGTCTGTTTATCGGGAACTAACACCACGCCGTCATGGATTGCGCGGTAGCCGTTCGTGTCATTCCTTGAATTCGTTCATCGCACATCCTGTGGACTTGCTGATGACGCACGTCGCAGGCAGAATCGCCGCTCTCGACAATTTTCCGCTTGCCTGAATAAACCATGACAAAAATAATCCGCGCGCTGTGTGGCACGGCAACGATGATGTGCGCCACTGCGATATACGCGCAGCCCGCTCCGGCAAATTACCCAACGAAACCCATTCGCTTCGTCGTGCCCTTCGGACCCGGCGGCGTCGGCGACATTACCGCGCGCACCGCCGCACAAAAGATGGGCGAGGCGATGGGCCAGCAAATCATCATCGACAATCGCCCCAGCGCAGGCGGTGTCATCGCTGCGGAAATGGTAGCCCGCGCCGAACCCGACGGCTACACGCTGATGCTTCTGAACAACGCCAACGCCGTGAGCATGGCAATGTTCAAATCGCTGCCTTACGACACGCTGAAAGATTACGCGATGGTCAGCACCATCGCGGCCTTCAGCCTCGGCGTGCTGGTAGCGCCGGATTTTCCGGTTAAAACCACCAAAGAATTGATCACGCAGGCACGCGCGGGCGGGGCTAAATTCAACGGCGGCACCATCCAGATCGGCAGCGCGCAGTACCTGGCGGCGGAGTTGTTCAAATCGATGGCCGGGCTCAATATTACCAACGTGCCGTTCAACAACACCGGCGCGGTGATCGGCGCGCTGCGCGGCAACGATATACAAGTGGCGTTTGAGTTTTTGCCGCCCGTGCTGGGGCAGATACGCGCCGGGGCATTGCGCGCGATTGCGGTGTCGTCGAAAAAACGCTTCTCGCTGCTGCCCAATGTGCCGACGCTCGATGAATCCGGACTGCCGGGCTACGATGTGATTTCGTGGAACGGCATCGGCGCACCCGCGAAAACACCGCGCGCCATCGTTGATCGCCTGAATAAGGAATTACACGCCGCAGTCAATTCGCCGCAGGTGAAACAACGCTTTCAGGAACTGGGTATCGAACAAAACCTCAACACACCCGAAGGCATGCGCACCTTCGTCACCGGCGAAATTGCCAAGTGGAATGCGCTGATTGATAAGGCAAGGATTCCGAGACTATGAGCACTATTGGCGCACCAAAATCCATACTGCCGCCGGACCCCCATCCGGTTAAACCGAAATACGTACCGCCTCCCAATGCCTGCGATGGGCACTGCCATGTGTTCGGTCCAGCGGCAAAGTTTCCCTATGCGCCGAATCGCAGCTACACGCCCGAAGACGCGGGCCGCGAACGGCTCGCCGCGCTGCATAAACATCTGGGGTTTTCGCGCGCGATTATTGTTCAGGCCAGTTGCCACGGCACCGACAACAGCGCGATGCTCGATTCGCTGGCCCATTCAAACGGCACGCAACGCGGCGTGGCTATGGTGAAGCCCGATGTCACCGAGAAAGAACTCGAACGGCTGCACGCGGCCGGCGTGCGCGGCACGCGCGTGAATTTTGTCGCGCATCTCGGCGGCGCACCCGACATGAAAGCTGTGGAAAGCATACTCGCGCGCATTACACCGTTCGGCTGGCACATCCAGTTGCACATGGATGCACACGATATCCAACACTATCGTGGTTTTCTCGATGGCCTGCGCGTACCATTCATCATCGACCACATGGGACGGCCCGAAGCGAAACGTGGCGTGAAGCAGGACGCGTTTTTACAAATGCTCGACCTGATGGAAAACCCGCTGGCGTGGACCAAAGTCAGCGGTCCGGAACGTATCTCGTCCACCGGCAAACCGTTTCACGACGCCGAACCGTTTGTGCGCGAACTGATCGCCGCCGCACCGGAGCGCATTTTGTGGGGCACGGATTTCCCGCACCCCAATGTGAAGATCATGCCCAACGACGGCGAACTGGTGGATCTGTTTGCAAAGTTTTGCGACGACGAAGCCATGCGCAAAAAAGTTCTAGTGGATAACCCGAATCGGCTCTACTGGCCAGAATTAGGCGATGTTATATTTCGCATACCAAGAGAAGTCTACAGGGCGGAAAATAATTAACAAATTACTTTTCGTTAGCTTCCCACGGCGCAAGAATTGGGTCGCCAAATTGGTTTAAGGTTTTTTGGTGGTTCTTGCGAGGGCCAGTTTCAGCCCACATTCCGATTGCATTCTTTTCGGCGGGATGTAAATAGTAGATATAGGTCTTCCCAGTCCACCTATCTAGCATAATGGGGCGCGCTATGCCTCCTTCGCCCCATTGCACTTGCCCAGACACGTCATATCGAAACATCCAAGCGAATAGCACGATGGCTATGCTGACTAGAATCAACGCTGGTTTCATTTTTTTGTGCCGGCGTTACGCGGGACGAGTTTATCCATAGCCCGTTCGAAAGCAGGATTGCTTTCGTCTAGGCCGAGACTCTTAGCGGCAGCAATGAACTTAGCAGACTGAGCCGGATTGTCCGATTTAGTCTTTGCTGTCTGCTTTTTTGGCTTGTTTTTTACGCCACGCACATTCATCCAGCAGTAGTTTGATAAGTTAACCGCTTGCCCTTCACGCCTTGCAGCAATTTCTCTGCGCGTTCGCTATCTTCCACACCAAGCGCTTTGCGATTGTTATACCTAAAATAAAATTCCGCAAGGTAGCGATGTATATGGTTGTGTCCGCAGTGCTGGTATCCTTTGGCCGAGGGCCAGCACTCCACGCCACGTTATACTGATTGTCACCAACTCTTATAGGATTTCAATATGGAAAATCTCAGCAACGAAGATGTTAAATGGCTTAAAGAACTGAGAGATGGCGGACTTCTTCGACAGAAGCTCCCCCAAGATATTGAGGAAAGATTTCTTGCGCAAGGCTGGGCAGAACAAAAACTTGGCGGCGTAGTAATCAGCTCTAAAG
>JBEBHE010000060.1:0-18003 GCA_040081205.1 Burkholderiales bacterium
ATCAGAATCTGGATTTGTCCGGAGACCAGATCCTGCAACGCGGGCGCAGTGCCCTTGTAGGGGATGTGATTCATTTTGATGCCGGTGGTGAGCATCAGCAATTCCGTGGTGAGGTGCGCCGCCGCGCCGATGCCGCTGGAGCCGAACGACAGTGTGCCGGGCTTTGCCTTGGCCAGCGCGACCAGTTCCTTCGCGTCTTTCGCCGCGAGGTTGTTGGTTGCGGTGACAATCAGCGGCGCCGTTACCAGCAGCGATACCGGTGAAAAACTTTTGACCGAATCGTACGGCAGTTTCGGATACAACGTCTGATTCGCGGCGTGCGCGGCGATCACCGACGCCAGCGTGTAGCCGTCGGGTGTGGCTTTGGAAACGATTTCGACGCCGAGGATACTGTTCGCGCCGGGCCGGTTATCCACCAGCACATTTTGATTCACCGCTTTTGAAACCTCTTGCGCGACGATGCGCGTCACCACGTCGGTGATGCCGCCGGGCGTGTACGGCACCACCACGCGAATCGGGCGCGCGGGGTAATTCTGTTGTGCGTATGCCGGCAAGGACAGCAGGGTGGCACCTGCGGCGAGAAATTTATAAGTATTTGTTTTAAAAGACATTTTATATCCTCCGGATAGGCTGCAATTATTCTACGCGCGCGCCGGTGGCTTTAACCACCTTGCCCCATTTCGCGACTTCATTGCGTATGTGCTCGGTGAACTGCTCCGGCGTGCCGCCAATCGGCGTAACGCCGCCGTTGGTAAACCGCTGGCGCACGTCGGACATGGCAATGACTTTATTGATCTCGGCGTTGAGCTTGGTCACTACATCGCGCGGCGTATTGGCAGGCGCAACCATGCCGAACCACACGCTGACTTCATACCCCGGCACGCCGGATTCGATCACGGTCGGTACTTCCGGCGCAAGCTCGGAGCGCTTCGTGCTGGTGACCGCGATCGCTTTGACTTTACCGCCTTTCACGTGCGGCAGCACGTTGGGTGTGTTGTCGAAAATCATCATCACATGGCCGCCCATCAAGTCCACCAGCGCGGGCGCGCTGCCCTTGTACGGCACGTGCGTAATTTTCGTGCCTGTCATCAGCTTGAACAGCTCCATCGACATGTGATTGGATGTGCCGCTGCCGGTTGAGGCATATGTCAACTGATCGGGTTTGGCTTTGGCGAGCGCGATCAATTCTTTCACCGAACCAACGGGTACCGAGGGATGCATCACCAGCATATTGGGCGTGGAGCCAGCATGAATGACGCCGGTGAAATCTTTCACGGTGTCAAACGGCAGGCGCGCATAAAGCGTGGCGTTCACCGCAAACGGCACCGCCACGATCAGGAGCGTGTAACCGTCGGCAGGGGATTTGGCCACGATATCCGTGCCAATGGTGCTGCCCGCGCCGGGGCGGTTATCCACCACGGCCTGCGCGAAATTGCCTTCGGTGAATTTTTGCGAAATGGTGCGCCCCAGCGTGTCGTTAAATGCGCCGGGTGGGAAGGGCACCACGATGCGGATGGATTTGGCAGGGTAGGTTTGTGCGGTCACGCAAAGCGGCAGTAGCGCGGTTACCGCAAGCAACGCGGCGATCAGTCGATTCATGATTTTTCCTCGATGGTAGTTGTTGTTATACGTAACTCGGTCCTTCAATCACCGGGTGCTTCAGCAAAAATTCTTCATTCACCTCAACACCAATCCCCGGCGCCTCCAGCGGCAATACACAGCCGTTTTTATCCACCGTGTAAGGCGTGCTCACCAACTCATCGCGGAACAGATTGTTCTTCGACACGTCGCCTTCGAAATAACCGCCGTTGTCAATCGATGCCAGCACATGGATGCATGCCGCCATGTTGATGCCGGTCATCGAGGTGTGCGGGTTACACTGAATTTTGTAGGCGGAGGCCATATGCGCGATGCGCATCACCTCGGTAATACCGCCGGTCTTGGAAACGTCCGGCTGAAAAATCGTGATCACATTGTCTTCGATCAATCGGCTGAATTCAAAACGCGTGTAGTGGTTTTCGCCGGCGGCCAGCGGCACCTTGCCGAAGGTTTTAGCCAGCGCGTACGAGCGATAATCCTGCGCGGGAAACGGTTCTTCGAGCCAGCCCACACCGTTGGCTTCCAGCCCCGGCATTGCCGCGCGCGCAGCAGCCACGTCATAGCCGGTGTTGGCGTCGGTAAGGATCACCAGTTCGTCGCCGAATGCTTTGCGCACGGCGGCCACGCGTTCGATGTCGCGCTTGGGCGTGTCGCCGATGCGCAGCTTGAGCGCCTTGTAACCCATCGCCAGCAACGGGCGCGCTTCGTCGACCAATTCCGACGGCGGTTGATAGCCGAGCGACACGCCGCCTGCGTACGCGGGTATCGGGCGCGACGCGCCGCCGAGCAAGCGATACAACGGCCAGCCGACCGCCTTGCCGCGGATGTCCCACAGCGCCTGATCGAGCCCACTCATCGCAAGGCAGGTGCCCGCTCCCATGCCGTGACTGGCGAGCTGCTTGTCGTAGATTTTCTTCCACACGCCCACCACGTCAGCGGCGTTCATGCCCAGTGTGAGTTGACGCAAGGTGGTGTTGACTAGCGCCGCCACCGCGCCCGGCGCGCGCCCGTGATGCGATTCGCCCCAGCCGACCAAGCCGCCTGCCGTGGTAACTTTGACAATGATGGCATCGCGCTTCACCGCGCGGCCTACACCGAGGCTTACGCTATCTTCGGGCCTGACTGGGAAAGACGTGGGGTAGGCTTTGATTTCGATGATTTTCAGATCGGCGTCGTGGGTAGTTGCAGTCATATGAGATTTTCGATTTGCGATGTGGTTGGGTATTCTAAACGTCAGCAGTGCTTGCGACAGGTGTAAATTTCCCCAGGAACCGCAGCCATAAAAACCCAAGGATTCCCGCTGCCAGAGAAGCCAACAGAATCGCCATCTTAGATGCATTTATGGTTTCCGGATTTCCCGAGAAAGCGAGATTGGTAATAAAGATCGACATGGTAAAGCCGATACCGCCAAGTATTCCGGCGCCGATAATATGCGACCGCTTTAAGTCCGATGGCAAACGGCACAGGCCGAACGTAACAGCCATAAAACAAAGGATCGCGACGCCCAATGGTTTACCCACGATTAGCCCTGCTGCAATGCCGATGCTGTTGGCACTGGTCAAGTGCTGAAACCAATCCGTTTCGATAACAATGCCGGTATTGGCCAACGCGAAAATCGGCAAAATAATGAACGCGACCGGTTTGTGCAAAAAATGCTCAAGCTGGTGTGAAGGCGATGCTTGGTCGTCATCTTTTGCGGAGAACGGGATTGCAAAGGCCAGCATCACACCGGCGACCGTTGCGTGAACGCCGGATTTAAGCATGAGAAACCACATCAACGCGCCGCCCAGAAGATAAGGCAGAAGATGCATTACCCGGAAACGTCGATTCAATACAAGGAGTAGCGCCCACAAGGCTAACGCGCCGGCAAGATACCCCACCGAAAATTGCGTCGTGTAAAAAATGGCGATGATGACGATGGCGCCCAAGTCATCGATCACGGCGAACGCCACGACAAATACTTTCAGCGAGGCAGGAACACGCTTTCCGAGAATCGCCAGAACGCCGAGGGCAAACGCAATGTCAGTTGCCATGGGAATACCGATGCCGGCTTGGGTCGGCGTGCCACCATTCAGCGAAAAATGAATCAGCGCCGGCGCGACCATGCCACCTGCGGCTGCAAACACCGGCAGCAGTGCGTTTTTAAAGCTGGACAATTCACCGATGTAAAGCTCGCGTTCGAGTTCCAGTCCTATGAACAGGAAAAAGATTGCCATGAGTGCGTCGTTTATCCAATGCTCGACGCTAAGACCGCCAATATTGTTCTGCCACAAACGCAAATACGCCGGGCTGATCGGGGAATTCGCGATCGCAATGGAAATGACGGTGCAGATAATCAGTAAATTCCCGCTCGATTTTTCCGAGTCGAAAAACTGGTTGAATGTACGGGATAAGGTTTTCGCTGCCACGTTCGTTGTTCACCGCTTGTTCGTTGCAGAAAATAAGACCAGACATGAATACGACTAATAAATATTATAACTATTTGTTTTTATTGGTATTTTTACTCTATCTTATACCCGCTATCCTTAACCACCTTAGCCCACTTAGCCTTCTCCGCCGCCAGCCACGCGCCGAATTCCTGCGGCGTTTTCGCTTGTGGACGCGAGCCTTGCGACGTGAGTTTTTCGTTGATGTCCGGCAGCGCGACGATGCGCTTCATTTCGTTGTAGATTTTGTTCACGATGTCCGCAGGCAGCTTCGCGGGGCCCAGGATGCCTTGCCACGATCCGGCGCTGTAGCCTTCAAGGCCCGGTGTTTCAGCGATGGTGGGTACGTGCGGATATGTCGGCTCGCGCGCTTCGCTGGATACCGCGATGAGTTTCAGCTTGCCACTTTTTACATGCACCCAGGTTTGCAGCACGCCCATCATCAAAAAGTCGCCATCACCCGTCATCACCGACATCACCGAGGATTGGCCGCCCTTGGTCGGGATATAGGTCCAATTCGTGCCCACGCGTTGTTGCAGCGCCAGTGTGGAAAGATGAACGTTGCTGCCCAGCCCGGTCGGCGCGTTGAGTTTGCCGGGGGCTTTCTTCGCGAGCGCGATGAGTTCGGCAACCGTTTTCACCGGCACGCTGGGATGCGTGGTCAGTAGATACGGCGAGAACGTCACCGTGGTGATGGGTACGAGATCGCGAAGTATGTCGAACGGCAGTTTGGTGTACATGCTGGGGCTGATCGATAGATTACCCACATCCATCAGTGCCAGCGTATAGCCGTCGGGCGGAGAGCGCACGACGATTTCGACGCCGATATTGCCGTTGGCACCGGGGCGCGAGTCTGCAACGATTTGCTGGCCCCACGACTCGGTAAGCTTTACGCCGATCATGCGCGTCAAAATATCCGAGGTGCCGCCCGCCGGATACGGGACGACGACGCGTATCGGTTTTGCGGGCCAGGTTTGCGCATTGGCGGAAAGTGCGGTGACACACAGTGCTGCAGTGGCAAGGGCAATGACGCGGATCATGTGGTTTCCTCCGAAGTCGAAAGCGAACCCGCGAAAGTGTAGCCGCGATGTGGAGTGCTGTCGAACGCCGTGTTGCGCGCGGTTGCCGCCGCGCGCACGCGGCGGGATGGCTGTGCGGTAGAATTCCTGCTGAATCGCTCGTCCGCCCACACAGGAGCCGTCATGGATCAATCACCGAAACCACAACTCGCCCGCAACGTTACCCGTCTCGCCCATCTTGATTTGCCGGGTGCGGGTCAGGTTTACGTGCAAGGCAACTATGCCTATATCGGCCATCTGCCGAACAAGCAGGATCTCGGTACTACCATTGTTGACATTGCTGACCCGCGCAAGCCGCGCGTGGTTTCGCAAATTAACGTTGACGACATGACATCGCATAGCCACAAAGCGCGCGTGATCGGCGACATCATGATCGTCAACAGCGAGCGCAACATGACGCCGATCGGCCGCAAGGCGGATGAATTGCCGGGTTTGCGTGCGCGACTGCTTGCCGATCTGGGCCGCGAGCCGACACATGCCGAACTGGCGCAGAAACTCGGGGTGGGTGTGGGCGATATTCCGGCGGTTGAGGAAGCCCAAAAAAAGCCTTACGACAAAGGCGGTTTCAAAATCTATGACGTGTCGGACCGTGCAAAACCGAAGCTGATTACGTTTCAAAAGACCCACGGCATTGGCGTGCATCGCTTCGACATGGATGCGAACTATGCCTACATCTCGACCGAGATGCCGGGCTTCATCGGTAATATTCTGGTGAACTACGACATTCGCAATCCGGCCAAACCGGAAGAAGTCTCGCGCTGGTGGTTGCCGGGCCAGAATGCCGCTGCCGGGGAGAAAAAAACATGGCCGGGCCGGCAACAGCGCCTGCATCATGCGCTGCGCTCCGGCGACCGGTTATTCGCCGGCGTCTGGCATGGCGGCGTGCGCGTGATCGATGTCTCCGATATTCGCAAGCCGAAAACCATCGGCGAATACAACTACCATCCGCCGTTTCCGGAACCGAGCCACACTTTTATGGACGTGCCGTTTCCCATCGGCGGCAGACGCATTGCGCTCGCCATAGACGAAGAGGATCACGCGCACGACGCTGAAGAAATGCATCGCCGCCGCGGCCGTCCGCATGGTTGCCTGTGGGTGCTGGACATTACCGACCTCGCCCACATTCAGGCGTTGTCGATCTTTACGGTGAGCGAACTCGATTCACCGTACAGCCGCGCCGCACCCGGACGTTTCGGTGCGCACCAGTTCCACGAGCGCATGACCGATACGCTGGTGTATTGCACGTGGTTTGCGGGCGGACTGCGGATTGTGGATATCGCCGACCCGACTGCACCGCAGGAAGTCGGTCATTACATACCAGAGCCGGCGCCCGGTCAGGCGGGGCCGCAGACCAACGATGTGGATCTTGATGACCGTGGCCTGATCTATCTGGTGGATCGTGGGCCGGGCTTTAATATTCTGGAATTCAAACGCCCGAATTAATGCACAGACGGTTGACGCTTTTTCAGGCGTGCTGGCGAATCGGGTAGCTGCTTACTGCATTTTCAGGATGAACGGTTTTTCCGTTTTGTTTTCTGGATCATACTGCGAGCGGTTCGCATGATTGAGATGCCGTCCGTACACGTGAAACGATAAACTCGTGCGGGTGGTTTCGTTAATCACCGAATGAATCGCGCCTGCGGGAAACGCCAGAACGTCGCCGGCGTCGCAGATTTTCTCGCCGATCCTGCGCAGTTCCGCATAGCCGGGCGTTAAACGATCGTCGGCGCGCTCCCAGAAAATATTCTTTTCCGGGCCATCCACGCCCGCGATGACGGCCCACGTGCCGTGGTCGTGAGCGGGTGCGCCGCGGCCCGGCAGCCAGCTAAGCGCAGCCACGAATAGCGAGTGATCCGGCTCGTCGTGCAATACGTGAACGCCAAATCCCTGATCCTCGCCGGCCTGGTAATGACGCTCGCTGCGCCAGCTATCGGAACGCGCAATGCGTTTGACCAAAGGACGCAATGTCGACAGCAGCAATTTTTCATCCGGTGTGCCGGATGTGACTTGCCGTACGTCGGCCACGAACTGCTCAAGGGTATAAGCGTCTGCTGTGATGACGGGCTCCCTTTGTAAACCGCGCTGCATGCATCAAAGACGGATAAGGCTATTCGATCTTGAACCCGCTGGTCTTGACCACTTTGGCCCAGCGATCTCTCTCGGCCACGAGCCACTTGCCCATATCCGGCGGCGACATCGGCAGCGCCACCGTGCCGTGCGATGCGAGTTTTTCCTTGAATTCGGCTGTGCCGATGATGCGGTTCACTTCGGCGTTGAGCTTGCTTACGACGTCGGCGGGCAACTTGGCCGGGCCGATGATGCCCTGATACGAGCCAGTGACGAAGCCTTCGAGGCCGGCTGTTTCAGCGACGGTGGGCACGTTGGGAAGGGTCGCATCACGCTTTTCGCTGGATACCGCGATCAGTTTCAAACGGCCGGCGCGCACATGCGGCATGGTTTGCAGCATGCCCATGAACAGCAGGTCGCCTTCGCCGGTGGCAACCGTCATGATCGATGCCTGTCCGCCTTTGGTCGGCACATACACCCACTTCACACCGGTGCGCTGCTCCAGCGACAATGCCGCCAGATGCACCGCGGCGCCGAGGCCCACGGGCACATTCAGCTTGCCGGGGTTGGCTTTCGCCAGCGCAATCAGTTCCTTGACGGTTTTTGCCGGCACGCTCGGGTGCGTAGTCAGCAGATGTGCCGAGTACGACACCATTGCGACCGGCGTCAAATCGCGAATGATGTCAAACGGCAGTTTGCTATACATGCTGGGGCTGATCGCCAGATTGCCCAGATCGTTCAGTACCATCGTGTAGCCGTCGGCGGGTGCGCGTGCGGTTAAATCCATCGCGATATTGCCGTTGGCGCCGACCCGGTTATCGACGATGACTTGCGGCCCCCACGCCTTGGTGAGTTCGGGGCCGATCATGCGCGCCAGAATGTCGGACGTGCCTCCCGCCGGATACGGAATCAGCATGCGGATCGGTTTGGCCGGCCACGCTTGCGCGTTGACCACGAGCGGCGTCGCTGCGAAAAGAACGCTTATGGCAGCGGCAAGGGCAACGGCGGGTGACATGAAACGCATGGAAATCTCCTCTTGTGGCGGTTGGTTTTTTTCTAGTGTAGCCGGGTCTCGCAACACTGTCTAACGCGCGGCGCAGGCGCGTGATCGTAGTATGCTACCGGTCGCCATGAAACCCCTTGTTTACAACGTGCTGCGGCAACTTGCCGACGGTGAATTTCGGTCTGGCGCCGCGCTGGGTCAGGCCAGCGGCATGTCGCGTGCGAGCGTATGGAACGCCGTGCAGGAGATTGAAGCGGCGGGCATTGATGTTTTCAGCGTGCGCGGACGCGGCTACCGGCTGGCGCAACCGCTGTCGATGCTCGACGAGAACAACGTCTTGCAATGGCTGGGCGAAACTGCGCCGTTTAATCTGAAAATCATTGATGAAGCTGCTTCCACCAACACGTTGTTGTTGCAACAAGCGCAGGCGGGCGTGCCGCACGCCAGTGTGATCGCGGCGGAATGGCAGTGCGCGGGGCGAGGGCGCATGAATCGCCCGTGGCATGCCGCCGTTGGCGGTGCATTGACGTTCTCCGTGCTGTGGCGATTTTCGCAGGGCGCGGCGACGCTGGCGGGACTGAGTCTCGCCGTGGGCCTTGCGGTGGTGCGCGCGCTCGAAGCGATAGGCGTGAGCGGCGCGGGTTTGAAATGGCCTAACGACGTGCTGTGGCGCAGACGCAAAATCGCCGGCATTCTGATTGAAATGCAGGGCGAGGCGCTGGGGCCGAGCGCGGTGGTGATCGGCGTGGGTATCAACGTGCGTTTGTTGCCGGAGACAAACACGCGTATCGATCAGGCGGCGGCTGATCTCGAAACCATCCTTGGGCAAACGGTGGATCGCAATCGGTTGCTGGCGGTGTTACTGACGGAATTGAATCGGGTGCTGCTTGAATTCGAACGCGCGGGCTTTCAGTCGTTTCGCGAGGATTGGCAGCGCCGCCATGTGCATCAAGGTTGCGCAGTGCGGCTCACGCTGCCCAACGGCGCGCGCGAATCGGGCGTGGCGCGTGGCGTCGGCGCGGATGGATCGTTGCTGCTCGAAACCGCGCGCGGCATGCGCCCGTTTCATAGCGGCGATGTGAGTCTGCGCGCGGCGGAGCGGGTATCGTGACCATCCTCGTGATCGACGCGGGCAACAGCCGCATCAAGTGGGGCGTTGCCGATGAGAATGGCTGGCTGCGCCGCGCGTCGCTGGCCACTGCCGAGGCCGCCAGTTTCGGCGAGGCGTTGAAAGACGTGCCGGTGCCGTCACGCATTGTCGTGTCTAACGTCGCTGGCGCGCGGGTGCGCGATGCGCTCGCTGCTGCGCTGACTGCCGCTTTTGCGCAGGCGTTTGCCAATCACCCGGTTGCGCCGCTGTGGGTGAGCGGCTGCGACCAGCAATGCGGCGTGCGCAGCGGTTATGCGGATCCAGCGCAACTGGGCTCGGACCGCTGGGCGGCCTTGATCGCGGCATGGCGGATCTATGGCCGCGCGTGTGTGGTGGTGAACGCGGGTACTACCATGACGGTCGATGCGCTTTCGGGCGAGGGCGTGTTTCTCGGCGGCGTGATTGTGCCGGGACTCGATTTAATGCGCGCGTCGCTCGACAACGGCACCGCGCAGCTAAAATGGCAGCCGGGCGCTTTTTATTATTTTCCGGACAACACGGCAGATGCGATCACGAGCGGCGCGCTCAATGCATTGGCTGGCGCTATCGACCGCATGCGCCGCTACATGGAAGAATCGGGACAGCGAAACGACAACGGCGGGCCGCTCGTCGTGCTCTCCGGCGGTGCTGCGGCATTGATACAGCCGCGGCTTAACGAAAAGGCTGAGCTTGTGGATAATCTGGTGCTGGAAGGACTGCTCGAAATTGCAAAACAACCCTAATCTTATGCGCACGCTTTTTTTGCTGTTCGTGTTGGCCAATTTCGGTTTTTTTGCGTGGGATCGTTATCTGCGCGCACCGGTCGGCGCCGACACGCATATCCAGCAGGTGCAGATGTCGCCGGAGAAAATCCGGCTGGTCAATGCGGCGGCACCACCGGCAAAATCGGCACCGGCTGCAACGGCGGCGGCTTGCATGGAGTGGGGTGCGTTTTCGGGTGCCGCGGTGGCGCGGGCCGACGCTGCGATGGTGGAGCTGGATTTGCCGGCATCGCAATTCAGGCGCGTGACGGTGGAGGCGAGCGGCTACTGGGTTTATATCCCGCCGCTTAAATCCAGAAACGAAGCAGAGAAATCCGCCAGGGCATTGCGGGAACTCGGCGTCACCGACTATTCCGTGGTGCAGGAACAGACGCCATGGCGCAATGCGATTTCGCTCGGTATTTTCCGCACCGATGAGGCAGCGAAGGCCTTTCTCGCATCGCTTGAAAAAAAGGGCGTGGCCGGCGCGGTCGCGGAGAAGCGTGAAAATTTTCTGCGGCAGGTGGTGTTCTATGTGCGCGAACCGAGCGAGACCACGGTGGCGAAGCTGGCGGCAATACGCGCAACGTTGCCTGCAAGCGAGGTGCGGGCGGTGCCTTGTCCTGCGTAACGGCGATGTAGCCGCGGTACAACGATAAAAAGTAAATATCGTAAATACTTGTTTTTAAATCATTTTTTCCTGATGCTCGCAAGCAGGGCTGTGGTTGATTTTTGATGCAGAAACGGGATGGAAAGCACCGTCCCGCCCCAGCCGCGCACATCATCCGAGCCGACAATGGTGTCCGCCGTCCAGTCGCCGCCTTTTACCAGCACGTCGGGACGCACGGCGCGTATTAACGCCAGCGGCGTGTCATCTTCGAACCAGGTGACCGCGCTGACGGCCTCCAGCGATGCGATCACCGCTGCGCGATCTTCCAGCCGATGGATGGGACGGTCGTCGCCTTTGCCGAGGCGGCGCGTTGACGCATCGCTGTTGAGCGCGACGATCAGGCTGGCGCCCTGCGCGCGCGCTTGCGCCAGATACGTAACGTGTCCGCGATGCAGCACATCGAATACGCCGTTGGTAAATACCAGTGGGCGCGGCAGTGCTTGCGTCACTGCGGCGATGCGAGCGGGCTCGACAATCTTTTGCTCAAATGCTGGCGGCAGGAAATTCAATCCGGTGCCCGGAGAATACTTAGTCGAGATATTCGAACAACCGCACGACTTTTTGCACGCCGCCGGTGGTGCGCGCTACGTCGGTGGCGGCGTCGGCTTCGGCGCGTTTGACCAGCCCTAACAGGAAAACAATGCTGTTTTCGGTGATGACCTTGACGTGTACCGCATTGAATTTTTGCGCGTCCACAAAACGCGCTTTTACCTTGGAGGTGATGAAGGAATCATTGGAGCGCACCGTGAGCGAACTGTTGCCGGAGACCTGCAGTTCGTTGAAAATGCCGCGCACGTTTTCAACACCGCGCGCGATGCGCTCGGCTTCGTCGCGTGCGCCGGCGTTGGGCACCTCGCCTGTCAACAGCACCTGCCGGTTGAAACTGGTGATATTGATGTGCGCCGAACGCAGGCGGTCGTCGATGCGGCTGGATGCCTTGAGCTCAATGCCCTGATCTTCGGTAATCGTGCCGACGGTGCGCCGGTCTTCGGCAATCAGCACGCCGCCGGCAGCTGCGCCGCCCACCGCTGCAACCACGCATCCACCCAACAACGGCAACGCCGCCACGATCAGCAATCCGATGATATTTCGCATTAGTCCACCCCCAATAAAAGACAGTCGATAGCGTCGCACAAACAATGCAACGTCAGCAGATGCACTTCTTGTATGCGCGCCGTGCTTTGCGCCGGAACACAGATATGGACGTCTTTCGCGGCCATGAGTTCCCCGATAGCGCCGCCGTTGCGTCCGGTGAGCGCGACCACGGTCAGCGAACATTCGTGCGCCGCGTGGATCGCCGCGATGACGTTTTTGGAATTGCCGCTGGTCGAAATCGCCAGCAACACATCTCCGGCACGACCCAGCGCCCGCACCTGCTTGGAAAAAATCTGCTCGAAATCGTAGTCGTTGGCGATGGAGGTGAGCGTGGAGCTGTCGGTGGTCAGCGCGAGTCCGGCGAGTCCGGGGCGTTCTTTTTCAAAGCGGTTTAATAATTCCGCCGAAAAATGCTGCGCATCCGCCGCTGAACCGCCGTTGCCGCAGGCGAGTATTTTGCCGTCGGCCTTGAGGCAATCAACCATTAACTGCGCAGCGGTGGCGATGGGGCCGGCGAGCGCATCCATGCACTCCAGCTTCAAATGCGCGCTTTCGGAAAATATCTCGCCGATCCGGCTTACCAGGTCCATCCTGCTATTTTGCCCCGGTACGCGGCATTTGTACAGCTATCCCGCGCCCCGTGTTATTACGCGCCGGGTTTACGTTCCGAAGGCGTCGCGTATCCATTCAATCGGGCTGGCGCTGTTGCCCCCGTTACCCATGAGCACGGCGTCAAAGCGGCACGGCGGTGTGCGGCCCAGCGTAGCGAGATATTGCAGAGCGGTGCGTGTGAGTTTTTCGCGTTTGGCGGTGGTAATGCTTGCCGCCGCGCCGCCGAACGCGTTGCTGCTGCGCGCGCGGACTTCAACAAATACCAACGTCGCGCCGTCGCGAGCGATCAGATCGATTTCGCCGTAACGGCCGCGGTAGTTGCGGGCAACAATACGTAAACCGTGGCTTTCGAGAAATTTTGCCGCGCGTGCTTCGGCGTCCTTGCCGAGATCGTTCACGGTTTTAAGGGCGTTGCGGGCGCGGGCTTGGGCGGCGGGTGTGCGGGTGCCGGCCCCACAGCTGCTGGCGGCAGATTCGAGCCGATGCGCGCACTGACCAGTTCGCGGGTGAAGTGACGGTCGCGTCCCGGCGTGAGTTTTCCGGTAACGCCGTCCAGCGAGAGATCGGCTTGGCGCGCGAGCAGCGCCTGTCCGATGCGCCAGGCATCGATGCCCAGCGCATAGAGCCGCTCAAGATCGGCCTCGCCGCGAAAATCCTGACGCGGATAGACCATCACCGCGGGATGATCGCGTTGCAGCAGCCACGGCATGTCGAGAAAGGTAACGCCCGCGAGTTCAACCGCTGCTACGGGTCCACCATCACCGCTATAAATTTGCGAAGACGCATACAAGCTGAGCGGATCAAGATAGGGCCGCACCGCGCGAGCTTGGCGCGCATCCAGCGCCAGATACGCCATATCCGCGACGCGCAATTCCGCCGCCTGCTTGAGCCGCGTGAGTTCCGCAGGGCTGGTGTTGTAGTTGAATTCAGCAACAATTTTTCCGCCGAGCTTGGTGAATTCATCGCTGAATGCCGCGTACAGACGCTTTAATAAAGGGCTGTCGCCGGTGACGGTGTAGGCGGCGCGCTTGCCGTCGCGATACGCCAGACGCGCGGCCTGACGCGCCTCAACCTCGATTTGCAGGCTGAGCACATGCAGATTGGGCCGATTCGGCACTTTGCCTTCGGGCGCATTGAGCACCAGCGTGGGCACACTGACATCACCGATGGCGATGGCGGTGACTGCTGAACGAATCAGCGGGCCGACCACCAAACGCGCGCCGGTCTGCGTGGCCTGCTGGTAAATCGCGCTCGCTTGTTTGGGATCATCGCCCACGGCATAGACGCGGATCAGCAGTGTTTGCCGGCCATCGGTTTTGGACGCTGCGAGGAAGCCATCACGAAGCGCTTCAGAGTGCCGCCGGAACGTGCTGGAATCCACCGGCAACAGCAACGCGATATGCGGCGCATCCACTGCGGCCACGCCCGGCACGCTCGACTGTGCAAACAGCGGCGCGCTGGCTATCGACCACAGGCCGCCGTATAGTAGGGCGATCAACGTCAGCACGCGCATCTGCAAATGAATGCATCCCGGGTAGATAATTCGTCGAAGCCAGTCAAGCCAGTCGAACGTATGGCGCATGCGACATTATATGTAGTTGCCACGCCGATTGGGAATCTCGCCGACATCAGCGCGCGCGCCGTCGAGATATTGGGCAGCGTCGGCGCGATTGCAGCGGAAGACACGCGCGTTACCCGGCACTTGCTGGATCATCGCGGCATCTCGGCGCGGCTGATCGCGCTGCACGCGCACAACGAAGAACACGCAGCGCGCGAGGTGCTGGAGATACTCGCGGACGGCGCCAGCGTGGCGCTGGTGAGCGACGCCGGTACGCCGGCGATTTCCGATCCCGGTGCGCGGCTGGTGGGGTTGGCGCGCGAAGCCGGGTATGCGGTGAGTCCGATTCCGGGTGCCAATGCGGCTGCCGCAGCGGTGTCGGTCAGTGGATTTCTATCGCCGCATTTTTTATTTTACGGATTTCTGCCGGCACGCAGCAGCGCGCGGCGCACCGAACTGGCGGCGCTGGCGTCGTTACCCTATTCGCTGGTGTTTTACGAAGCGCCGCATCGCGTGATGGAGTGTGTGACCGATCTTGCGACAGTGTTCGGCACGGAACGGCGCATATTGATCGCGCGTGAACTGACCAAGCTGTTCGAGGAAACGCAGGTTTGCGCGCTGGGCGAGGCGCAGGCGTGGCTGGCGGCGGACGTGCATCGCGGCAAGGGAGAATTCGTGCTGGTGGTCGAGGGTGTGGATGCAGCCGCGCTTGCGTCCGAGGCGGTTGATGTCGAAAAAACACTGAAGGCGCTGCTTGACGAATTGCCGCTGAAACAGGCGGTAGCGCTGGCGGTGAAGATTACTGGCGGCAGTCGCAACGAGTTGTATCAGCGGGCGCTGGAGATGAAAGGTGAAGCGTTGAAGGAGTGAAGGAGTACTCCGTTCGCGCCGTCGTAATACTTCCGCAATGACCCCTTCCCAATTTTTCTACCATTCGCTTCGGGCCGTAACCCGCAATTGCCCGCCAGATCAAGTCACGACTTCTACAACGCATTCAGTTCTTCACGATCGTCGCCCTTCACGTTTTACCGGACACCGAGTACCATTCCACTCAAGATGAATACTATAACCATCACCCGTCCCGACGATTGGCACCTGCACCTGCGCGATGGTGACTACTTGAGCGCGGTGTTGCCCGACACGGCAAAACGTTTCGCGCGCGCTATTGTGATGCCTAATCTCAAACCGCCGGTGACGACAGCGGCGCTGGCGCTGGAGTACCGGCAACGCATCCTCGACGCCCTTCCTGCGGGTGCGCGCTTTGATCCTCTGATGACGCTGTATCTCACCGACAACACGCGCCCAGAAGAAATTATTCAATCAAAACAAATAGATAATGGAAATGGCATTGTGGCGGTCAAATATTATCCCGCCGGTGCGACCACGAATTCCGATGCTGGCGTAACCGATCTCGCCCGTTGCGCGGCGGTGCTGGAAACGATGCAGGAAACCGGCATTCCGCTGTTGGTGCATGGCGAAGTGACCGACGCGAGCGTGGATATTTTTGATCGTGAGCTTGTGTTTCTGGAACGTGTGCTCGCGCCGCTAATACAGCGCTACCCACAGCTCAAGGTCGTGGTAGAACACATCACTACACTGGAAGCCACGCTGTTTGTATGGCAGGCGCCGTCAAATGTTGCCGCGACGATCACGGCACACCACCTACTGCTCAATCGCAATGCGCTATTCGCTGGTGGCATGCGTCCGCACAATTATTGTTTGCCGGTATTGAAACGCGAAATGCATCGCGAGGCACTGGTGAAAGCTGCGATCAGCGGCAATCCGAAATTTTTTCTCGGCACCGACAGCGCGCCGCATGCGCGGCATACCAAAGAAGCCGATTGCGGCTGCGCGGGTTGTTATACGGCGCACGCGGGCATTGAACTTTATGCCGAGGTGTTCGAGGCCGCCGGCGCGCTGGATAAGCTCGAAGGTTTCGCCAGTCACTTTGGCGCTGATTTTTATGGACTACCGCGCAATCGGGACACGATTACGCTCACGCGAGAGGCGTGGCGCGTGCCGATGGATATGACCTATGGCACTGACCGGCTGACGCCATTTCGCGCCGGGAGCGATGTGGCGTGGCAGATAAAATAACGTAAGTGAGCGCCAAGACCGACTCCGCTGCAACGCGCCGCGTGCGCGACGGTTTTGTCATTCCGGACGACGAACTGTGGGTATTCGGCTACGGCTCGCTGATGTGGGATCCTTGTTTCGCGCACGATCATTCGAGCCCTGCGTTGCTGCGTGGCTACCATCGCGCGTTCTGTGTTTATTCGGTGCGTTATCGTGGCACGCACGAAAAGCCCGGTTTGGTGTTGGGGCTGAATAACGGCGGCGCTTGTCGTGGCATGGCGTTTCGTGTGCCTGCAGCGCAAGTGGCGGGTGCGGTCGATGACCTGTGGGCGCGTGAAATGCCGCGCGCACTGTATGTGCCACGCAGCGTGCGCGTGATGCTTGTGGACAAAACCGTCGATGCGCTGGCGTTTGTGGCCAACCGGCAGCACGAACATTACGTGGGTAAACTGCCGCTCGACGATACCGCGCGCATCATCAGTGGTTGTAGCGGCATACGCGGCCCCAACGCCGATTACCTGTGTAATACGCTGCGCCATCTGGATGAACTCGGCGTACGCGACCTGGCGCTGCGCAAAATCTACCGTCGGGTCCTAGCGTTGCAATCGGCGTAACGCGGGGTGCAGCCCGGCGTTACGACAAGCGCGTGCTACCATCGCCCGCGAAGTTGGCCAGACAGCCGCTGTGCGCGGATGAAACCCGGTGCCGTAAGGCAACGGTGCCGCGCATAGAGGAAAGTCCGGGCTCCATAGAGCGGGGTGGCGGGTAACACCCGTCCGTTATAAGCCGCGGGCGCAAGCTCGCGGTGAAGGCGAGGAATAGGGCCACAGAGACGAGTCCTGGCGCGCAAGCGTCAGGGGTGAAACGCGGCAACCTCCACCTGGAGCAACACCAAATAGGCAAGCATTGAGGCGGCTCGCTGAGCTTGCGGGTAGGTGGCTAGAGCCGTGGAGCAATTCACGGCCCAGAGGAATGGCTGTCAGGGCGCAAGCCCCATACAGAACCCGGCTTACCGGCCGACTTCACTTTTCTTTTGATGGCGTGGAAGCCGCGGCCGAGCCACGCGCGCCGGTTCCCTTTGAATGGTGATGGTTGCGCTTAATTAGATGAGGCACGCCGCGTACCAGCCGCCGGCCCAGGCCGACCAGATATACGGCGCCAACCAGCGCAGTGATGAAACACAGCATGTAGCCCACGAGGCCGCCTACGATAAGCAGCCCCTCGCGTGCGGTGAAGCCCAGGCCATCGGTTTGGCCAGCCACCTTGACCGCTCGCGAGCCAAAGTAGCAGACCGACGGCGAGGTTGCCCGTCCGCCGCCGCCCGCCTTGCCGGGTGAATAGCCGGTCAACCGCTCGTTCGTGCGGGCGAGGCGCTGGCAGGGCGGTTCCATGACGAAAGCGCCGATGGGGCCATCCAGCAGGGTACCGAAGCCAAAATTCAAACCAGCCCACAGCAAAATGAACAGTACACCGCCGATGAGCAGATCCACCATCATCCGTCCAAGGATGAGCCCGCCGGAAGGCGCTACCTGCTCAGCATCGGGTGAGATATCGGGTTGCATCCTAACGCTCCGTCATCGTGTATATGCCGACCGGAGATTGGTCGTAAAGGCCAGTATGCACTGGATCGTCACGTCGCAATGGTTCTCGCGGCCAACGGTCTGCGAAAATAGAAAAGGTAACTGGCATGTGCTGCGACAAGCGTCCCCGTGGGTGGCCACGGGTGAGGCTGGGTCTGCCTGAAACCGGAACACACGGGCTCGAATGTCTGTTGGGCTAGACGTTGATCTGCTGCCCGTGGGCGGTCGGATTGAGAGCTTTTTGGCTTAGGCCGCTGGAAATCGTTGCTTGCTCCAAGATTTATGTTGCGGTACCGCAACGTACCGCAATTTCCAGCGTTTTCGTACACTCAGCGTACATTTTTAATG
>JBEBHE010000337.1:0-4880 GCA_040081205.1 Burkholderiales bacterium
AGTAACCCGTTTTTTGTAGATTCGCCACCCGCACCATCTCGGCATAGCGCTCGTACTCGATGCGCAGGAACTTGCGAAATTCCGCCGGACTGCGGCCATCGGGCTCGTATCCACCCGCAACGATGGCCTCACGCACGCGCGGCGTATGCAGCGATTTCGACACCTCTTGCTGCAGGCGGGTGATCACGCCGGCCGGCGTTTTAGCAGGCACAAACCAGCCGTGCCACGCGCCGGTAAGTTCAAGATTGGGTATGCCTGCTTCCGTCATCGTCGGTACCAGCGGCAAGCCGGCAAAGCGCGACGAGCCGGTAAACCCGATCACTTTCACGCGCCCGGCCTTGATTTGCGACATTACGATGGTCGGCGGAATCAGCGTCATCTGCACTTCGCCCGCGAGCACGGCATTCAGTGCGGGCGCCACGCCCTTGTACGGCACGTGCAGCAGTTTTACCTCGGCGCGCGTGGCAAACAACTCCGCCGCGAGATGTAGCGTGTTGCCGACGCCGGGCGAGCTGTAGCTCAGCTTGCCGCTCATTTTTGGATCATTCGCGAGTGCGATCAATTCCTTCACCGAGTTTGCCGGCACCGATGGATGCAGCACCACCAGATATCCCGTACCGAGCACGCCATTGGTCAACGGGTCAAAATCACGCAGCGCGTCATACGGCAGCTTCAGATAAACATGCGGATTGATAACGAATGCGGCCGTCACATACAGCACGGTGTAGCCATCCGGCGGCGCTTTGGCGACGATCTCGGTACCGATAATGCTGTTGGCGCCGCCGCGATTGTCGATCACGAAGGGTTGCCCGAGCTGCGTGCTCGCTTCGTTGGCGATGCCGCGCGCGATGACGTCGGCGGTGCCACCGGCGGGGAAAGGCACCACAAGGCGGATGGGGCGAGTGGGGTAGGCCTGTCCTGAGTTTGTCAAAGTGGGTTGCGCGTTGGCAGGCGATCCGAACACCAGCGCCACTAGCAGCAGAACGCCACTACCTCTCCGCTGCGTGGGTCGTTCGGTTTTCGCCGGCATGTGTTCTTTCCGTAATTAACAGCCCAGCTTTTGCGCCAAATCAACCATATCATCCGCGTTAATGGTGAACGACGGCTCGTCGGCGAGATCCTTGTTGGTGTTGCGGCCATGTTCGTGCGGGCGGCGCACGAAGGCGGTTTTCAATCCGTTTTTTGCGGCGGCGAATAAATCGTGCTTGTGTGCCGCGACCATCATCACTTGTTTGGGTTTGAGATCCAGCGCCGCAGCGGCGCCGAGGTAGGCCTCCGGGTCGGGCTTGTAATGATGAAACGTCTCCGCCGAAAACACGCAGTCCCACGGCAGGCCGCCGAACTTCGCCATGTTGACCAAGAGCGACGTGTTGCCGTTGGATAGCGTGGCGAGAATGTAGTTTTTCTTCAGACGCTTCAAACCTTTCACCGTATCAGGCCACGGTTTGAGGCGATGCCACACGCGGTTGAGATGATCTTTTTCGTCTTCAGTCAAACCGTTGATTTTAAATTTCACCAGCAGATCGTCGAGTATCAGCCGATGCAGTGCGTCGATTTTGGTCCACGGCAATTCGCCGCGCGTCACACGATCCATTGCAGGCCGATAACCCGCGCGCCACGCGTCAGCGAACTTCGGCCAGTTCACGCGCAAGCCTTTCGCTTTGCCCCACGCACGGCAGTCTTTGATGATGCTGCCGCGAAAATCGACGCAGGTGCCGAACACGTCGAAGGTCAGTGCTTTGATGTTGGAGAGATCGGAATTCATTGGCGAAACCGTCCTTGCGGTTGGAGCGTCAACGGGATTTTACGTCGCATCAACAACGCGCATGCCACGAAGATTGCACCGCCGCCTGCGACGTCACTTCTGGCAGGAAACACTGATACTGCAAATATATTTTAAAAACAGATACTTACAGTTTGTTTCGGGCTGGCGTTTGAACAGCATCCTGCGGCCACGCAAGTCCTGCTGCGAGCACGCCGGCGTAAACATCGCCCACCATCACTAGCGCCGGGCCGTCGCCGACGTATTGCGCGGCAGTGGACAAATTCCCGACGTTGGTGGGAATTATTTTAGGTGCTTCACTGGATGCATTTTCGACGATCACCGCCGGTCGCGATGCGGGCACGCCGTTGGCCATCAGCGCGTTGCTGACGGCTTGCGCTTCGCCTGCCGCCATGTAAAGCACCGCCGTGTCAGCCGCGGCTGCGGCTTTGGCCCAGTCGTTTTGTTTGCTGCCTGCGGCTTCGCGCGGCGTGGCAAACACCACGCTGCGCGCCAGTGCACGGCGCGTGAGCGAGCATTGCAGATCGGCGCTGGCGGCAAACGCAGCACTGACGCCGGGAACAATTTCGAGCGTGATGCCCGCTTGAATCAGCGCATCAATTTCTTCCTGTGCGCGGCCGAACAACATCGGATCGCCGCCTTTGAGGCGCACTACCGTTTGATATTTTTTTGCCGCGTCGATCAGTTGTTTGTTGATAAAGCGTTGCGCGGTGGAATGTTTGCCGCTGCGTTTGCCGACCGCGACTTTGATGGCGCGTGACGCCAACGCGAGTGTTTCCGGGTGTACCAGCGCGTCGTGAAAAACAATGTCGGCACGCTCAAGCAAACGCGCAGCGCGGAGCGTCAGTAAATCCGGTGCGCCGGGGCCAGCGCCGACAAGATAAACGATGCCGCTCATTTTTTACCAGGGCGTTACCACGGACTCAGCGTGCTGACGGCAGGCTTGCTGTCAGTACGCACGGTGCCGAATCGCACGCCATCGTCGATGGCCAGCTGATACGGCGCGCTGAAATCGCTGAACGCAGTGAGCGCAGTTTGCGCATCCTGATCTTCGCGCAACTCGAATGCATCAAAGCCGCAGCGCGTCATGTAGAACAACTGATCACGCAGGACATCGCCGACCGCGCGCAGTTCGCCCTTCCAGCCGAGCCGGCGCAACAAACGTGCGATCGAGTAGCCGCGGCCGTCGGTAAATTTCGGAAAGCGCACGGCAATCAGCGCCAGCTTGTCGAAATCTGCGGCGAGCACGCGCGGGTCTTCCGTGTTTTCGAGTAAAACGCCATTGCGCCCGGTGCGTTGCCCCAGTTGCGCACGCTGCTCGTTCCAGATCGCCAACGGCACGATCCAATCACCGGTCAGCGGCACATTGGGCAGACCGCCTTCCGCGGCAGGCTTAAGCTGCTGCCAACTGTCGGAGGCGATTCGCTTGTTTTTTATCAGAGTTGCCATAAACGTGTTTCTTGAAAGGTTCGATGCCAAGCCGCTGCACCACGTCGATAAAACGTTCTTCGGGTGAATCGCGGTGTTCGATGTAATGCTCAATCAGTTGTTCGATCACATCCGGCACGTCGGCGCGCGCAAACGACGGGCCGATCACTTTGCCGAGCGATGCGTTGTTACCCTGCGCGCCGCCGATGGAAATTTGATACCACTCTTCGCCGCCTTTATCGACGCCAAGAATGCCGATGTGCCCGATGTGATGATGGCCGCACGAATTCATGCAGCCGGAAATATTCAGATCGAGCTCGCCGATATCGTGAACGTAGTCGAGATTCTGGAACCGCTCATCAATTGCCAGCGCCACCGGGATCGACACTGCATTCGCCAGCGAGCAGAAATCGCCGCCGGGGCAGGCGATGATGTTGGTAATGAGGCCGATATTCGGCGTGGCCAGACCCAGTGCTTTGGCTTCGCGCCACAGCGCATGCAGATCGCGCTGCTCGACATCCGGCAGCACCAGGTTTTGCTCATGAGTGACGCGCAGTTCGCCGAAGCTGTAACGATCCGCGAGTTCCGCGATCGCTTCGAGCTGATCAGCAGTCACATCGCCGGGCGGTACGCCGGGACGCTTGAGCGACAGCGTTACCGCTGCGTAGCCCGGCGCTTTGTGCGCGTGGACATTGCGCCCATGCCAGCGTGCAAATGCGGGTTCGGCATCCAGAAATGTTTGCAGCTCGGAATCTTTCTTCGGCAACGCGCGATATGCAGGTTGTGTAAAACGCGCCGCAATGCCATCCACCACGTCTTTGGTCAGCGTGCCGGGGCCGTCAACCAGCTGCGCCCATTCGGCTTCGACTTCATTGCGATACACCGCCAGCGTGCGTTCTTTGACCAGAATCTTGATGCGCGCTTTATACAGATTATCGCGACGGCCATAGCGGTTATACACACGCAACACGGCTTCAAGATACGTAATCAAGTGCTTCCACGGCAAAAATTCGCGGATCACCTGGCCGATGATCGGCGTGCGACCCATGCCGCCGCCAACGATAACCTTGAAGCCGATGTCGCCTTGCTCACTACGCACGGCTTGCAGGCCGATATCGTGCAGCTGAATAGCGGCGCGATCTTCTGTGGCGCCCGACACCGCGATCTTGAATTTGCGCGGCAGAAAGGCGAACTCCGGATGAAACGTTGACCATTGGCGCAGCACTTCCGTCCACACCAGCGGGTTGACGATTTCATCGGGCGCGACACCCGCGAGATGATCTGTCGTGATGTTGCGTATGCAATTGCCGCTGGTTTGAATGGCATGCATTTCCACTTTGGCGAGGTCAGCCAGAATCTCCGGCACTTCGGCGAGCTTGGGCCAGTTGAACTGAATGTTCTGGCGCGTGCTGAAATGGCCGTAGCCGCGATCGTATTTGCGCGCGATGTGCGCGAACATGCGCGTTTGACCGGACGACAGCATGCCGTAGGGCACCGCCACGCGCAGCATCGGCGCGTGCTTTTGTACATAGAGACCGTTTTGCAGCCGCAACGGACGGAAATCGTCCTCGGCCAACTGGCCGGCGAGAAAACGCCGCGTTTGATCGCGAAACTGCTCGACGCGTTCCGTCACGATGCGCTGATCTATATCGTCGTATCTATACATAAC
>JBEBHE010000338.1:0-4878 GCA_040081205.1 Burkholderiales bacterium
TCGGTCAGATGCCGCGACAGATGATCACGCGTCTGGCGTGTTTCGACTTCCCAAAAGCCGAATACTTTTTGATAGAACGCAGTGGTTTCTTCAAGGTTTTCAACTTTTAATGCGAGATGCACAATACGGCTGTCCATTTTTATTTCCTTAGAATTCAGTTTTGAAACGCTGCTTTAAAATTCATACCCCGCCGCAGCCAGCATCGGCTTTGCGGCGGGCGACGTCAAACGCGACACAAATTCTTTTGCTTCGGCACTGCACGCGCTGTTCGCCACGCAGCCGGCGGAATACGTGGCCTTGGCCTGGAATTCATCCGGCAGCGGTCCCACGTACGTGACGCCCGCTATCGGCAGTATTTCGGTATTCTGCGTAATACCAATGGCTTTTGCGTCGCCCTCCGCGGCGAGCCATTTCATCGCCGCATTGCCGTTAGGGAAAAATTTAAGCCGCGCTTTCACCTCATCGGCAATACCGAGTTTTTCCAGACAAGTCATCACGATTTTCCCCGCGGTGGCTATTGCCGGATCGGGAAACGTAATCACACTGGCCGCGCGCAGCGTAGCGCACAGACTGCCGGCATTCGCCACATCAGGCTTGGCCACCCCATTGCGCACCGCCACGCCAGTTCCAACCTTGCCCAGATCAAAGCGCCCTGCCGACACGAAACCCGACGCGATCAATTCATCGATCATCGTATTGGTCAGCACGATCACATCGACCGGCGCGCCACCATTGCCACTCAAGGCCTTGGCTTTCATCGCGCCCACCGCGCCGAAATCGGCCACCACGTCATTACCGGTGTCGCGTTTGAATTTCGCCATTACGTCCAGCACCACAAATTGCGCCGCGCCTGCGCTCAGTATATTCAGTGTTGCCATGATTACAGCCTGTCCACTTCGGCGGCAATGGCGTCGCCCATCTCGTGCGTCGACGCTTTGCCTCCCAAATCACCCGTCAGCACCTTGCCTGCCTTAACCACGTTTTCAGTGGCACGCTCCATCAATTCCGCAGCCGCTGCAGCGGCGGACACTTTGTGTTTGTGTCCCAGCCACGCCAGCAGCATTTGTCCCGACATGATCATCGCATACGGATTGGCAATGCCTTTGCCCGCAATGTCCGGCGCGGAACCGTGCGTCGCCTGCGCCATCGCGCGCTGCGGCCCCGCGGACAAGCCCGGCGCAAGACCCAAGCCACCCACCAGTGCCGACGCGGCATCAGAAAGAATATCGCCAAAGGTATTGGTGGTGACGATCACATCAAACTGCTGCGGCTTCATGATCAGCTTGGCGGCCATGGTATCAACCAGCACTTCGTTGAATGCCACATCGGGATATTCCTTGGCCACTTTGCGGCATTCCTCGGCAAACATGCCACAGGCGAGTTTGAACACTGTGTCTTTGTGTACCGCCGTGACGATTTTGCGTTTGCGGGTACGTGCGATGTCAAACGCCGCGCGCGCCACCTTCTCCGATCCGGCACGCGTAATGACACGAATGCCGATGGTCATATCGGGCGTGGGACGAAATTCACCATAGCCCAGATGCACATTGCGATCCGGAGGAAAACCTTCGTTGTTTTCACGCACCAGTATCAGATCGACGTCCTTGTAAATGCACGGAACGCCGGGATACGATTTCGATGGCCGGATATTCGCGAACAAATCGTAATGCCGGCGCAGAATCGGATGCGGATTGATCGAATTGGGGTTGTTCTTCGGATACGCCTGATGGCCGATCGGCCCCAGCACCCAGCCATCAAGCGTGTCGAGTTTGTCGAGTGTGCCCGGCGGCATGGTATTGCCGAGTTCATCGAACGCCTTCTTGCCGATGGGCACCGCGTGCCAGTCGATGGCAAGCTTCGCCTTTGCCGCCGCCGCGCGCATGACTTTGATCGTCTCCGGCACGACTTCGAGCCCGATGTCGTCGCCTTCCAGAATACCTATTTTTAATGCCCGGTTCATCGCCATCGTTATGATCCACGCGCCTCGAGAAGGCCGGATTTTAACACGCAGGCTCGCCACAACCGCTTAAGATACGCCCATGAAACCACTGCATACCGCGCGCCACGCCGCGGAAGCGCACCTGATACGGGGCTACCTCGAATCGGAAGGCATCACGGCCATTGTGCGCGGCGAATATCTCACCGGCGGCTTCGGTGAACTGCCTGCCGATCTGTGCAGTGTGTGGGTGATTGACGATAGCGATTTCGCGCGAGCCGATGCATCACTGCGACGCTTTCTGCAGGGCCAGGCCGCGCATGACCATGCGCATGAGGGCTGGCACTGCGCGCGCTGCAATGAATCGATTGAGGGGCAATTCACGGCGTGCTGGCGCTGCGGTGGGGTGCGGCCGCACGGCCATTAAAGCGTCGTGAATGCAATAAAAAGTATTAATAAATTACTTTTAAAAACAAATAGTTATAGTACTCTCCCTATTTATCGTCACGGCGTCGGGCATAATAAGCAGTCACCCATCTGCAGTGTTTTCATGCCCCGCTTCTACATCATCCCCAAGAACGACCCGCAGCAGGCGCACCGCATCAGCCGGTATTTCCTGGCGGTAGCGACATCGCTGCTCGTGCTCTACTTCATGGCCGTAGTGCATATCCACGGCTACATGGAACTGCGCGGCCTTCAATGGTGCGCGTCGGCGATGGTAGTTTGCTTCGTGGTTTTTTACGCACTCTTTCGGTCAGGGCTGAATCTGAATTTCCGCGACGCCAGCCTGACAGGCGCGCAAATGATCAGTGCGTTTGTCGTAACCACGGTAGCCGCTTATTACACGCAGAGCGACGCGCGAGCGGTGTTTCTACCGGTGATGATGATGACTTTCTACTTCGGCATCTACCGGCTCGACACGTCGCAAATGACAACCATTGCCCTGATTTCGATTATTTGTTACGGCGTGATGCTGGCCACGCTTTACTTGTTTCGCAGAAGCGAACTGGATGTGCCCCTCGAAACGCTGCGCTGGTGGATACTGTCGGTAGTGTTGCTGTGGTTTTCACTGCTGAGCGGCCACATCAGCCAGATGCGCAAAGAACTGGCCGACAGCAAAGCGTCGCTGGAAGTCCTGCTGGAACGCGACGAACTCACGGGCGTGGGCAACCGCCGCTACCTCACGCATATGCTGGCGCAGGAAAAAAGCCGCTTTGACCGAAGCGGCTCGCCTTTTTGCGTAGCCATGCTCGACCTCGATTTTTTCAAGAAAGTAAACGATACCTACGGCCACGCGGCCGGCGACAGAATGCTGAAAACCTTCACACTGGTCGCGCAGGACGGCTTGCGCAGGATCGATTATTTCGGACGCTATGGCGGCGAGGAATTCATGCTGATCATGGCCGAAACGCCAATGAAAGGCGCACAGGTGAAAGCCGAACGCCTGCGCAGCAACGTCGAACACACACGGCACGCCGAAATAGATCCGGGACTGGTGCAAACCGTCTCGATCGGCCTTGCCGAATACCGGCGCGACGAAACCATCGAAGACCTGCAAAAGCGCGCGGACAAGGCGCTATATAAAGCAAAATCCAGCGGGCGCAATCGTGTGGAGATCGACGTCTAGCCGCAGCACAGCCCGTTTCGCTACGCTAACATTACCTGGTGCGCTTCGTGGTCCTGGGCTTTACTGGCAAGCGGGCCGGCACAGCGGCGCGCGCAATGGCTGCGGCATTTTTCAGCTGTCCGGCGTTCCAGCACAAGCCGATCAATTTATCTGCCTGCGCAAGCGGCAAAATGCCTTTGACCAGCGCGCGAAACTTCGCTTCAAGATCGGTATCACTCATCGGACGCGCGACGCTGCCGACGGCGTGCTCGACAAACGTCTTAAACACGCGGCCGTCCTTGAGCGTCATGGTCATGCGAACCTGATCTTCGTGTATGCCTGCCTGCACCACGGCATTGACGCGATCTCTTAGCGAGATCACACGCGGGTTACGCACGATGGCGTCGCTATACGCCGCCTCACCACCCTCGCCCAGCAGAATCGCCGCCGCGCAGGAATGAAAGATGCTGAACTTGCCTTCCAATCCCGCTTGAGGTGTTTTTCTGCCAGTGAGTTCCAGCACCAGTGGATGCACTTTGAGATCGATGCGTTCGATATCTTCAGGCTTCAATTTATGTTCGTTGCGCAACTGTATGCAACCTTCGATTGCAGGATGAATCACGATGCCGCACGCGTACGGCTTGTAGGTGTTTTCCGAAATTTCCCAGGTCTTGCCCAGACCTTCGGTGATTGCTTTCGGATCGAATTTAGTCGAAAGAACCGCTGCAAAACCGCGCCGTCCTTCAATGCCTTGCTCGGCACTGGTAACGTTTTTCTTTGCCAGCAACGCCGCGAGCAAACCATTACGTGCGGCAATGCCCGGATGCAGCGGCTTGGCCATGGTGCCGAAGGTCTCGCGTATGCCACAGGCCTGCGTGGCCGCCGTGCCCAGCGCCCACACCATTTGCTGTTCATTCAGCTTAAGCAAACGCCCCGCCGCTGCCGCCGCACCGAATACACCCGCCGTTGCCGTGATATGCCAGCCGGCATCGTAATGACTCGGAAAAACCGAATTACCGATACGGCACTCCGCCTCCACGCCCAGGATGAACGCATGCAGAAAATCACGACCACTGACCGGTTGATGCTCCGCCAGCGCGAGGATGGCGGAGGCCACCGGGCCGCTCGGATGAATTACCGTTTTCATGTGCGTATCGTCAAAATCAAAGGTATGCGAGGTCGCGCCGTTCAACAGTGCCGCCTGAAAAATATCCACACGCTCGCGGCGGCCTAAAATCGTGGCGTCGCGCGGACCGGAGAAATCGTAGAGTGCGGCGAGTGACCGCTTCACGGTTTCGTGCTTCGATGCACCGACTGCGCAGGCCACCCAGTTTAG
>JBEBHE010000339.1:0-4841 GCA_040081205.1 Burkholderiales bacterium
ATATTAACACCCCATCCTGCCGAAGCAGCACGGCTGCTCGGCAGCAGTACTCGTGAGATTCAAGCCGATCGCATCGCGGCCGCAACAGCAATTGCGAATCAATACAACGCGCACGTCGTGCTGAAAGGCGCCGGCAGTGTATGCGCTTCGCCGGGCCAGCCGTGGCGTATTAACGTTAGCGGTAATCCCGGCATGGCCAGTGCAGGCATGGGCGATGTGCTTACCGGCGTTATCGCAGCGTTGCTTGCGCAAAACGTCACGCCGCGACGCGCAATGGACGCCGCCGTATGGCTGCACGGTGCTGCCGCCGATGCGTGTATTGCAAACGGCGTGGGGCCGACAGGATTAACTGCCGGCGAAACCATTGATGCTGCGCGCAAGCTACTAAACGCCTGTCTGTTGCAATAGCGTATAAATATTATTTAGCATCCGCCAATCGCATTGCACGCAAGCCCAGCGTGGCCGACACCATGCCCGTCATCGGCACCACACAGCAAATCGCATCCAACACTTGGCGGCGCGTCATCCCGTAGTCGTAGGCGCGTCGCATGTGCTGTGCGGCCAACTCGACTTCGCCGCGCGTGCACAACGCGGCAACGACAATAAGTTCGCGCGGGCCGGGCCCGATTATGGCTTCACTTGCGCCATCCGTATTCAAGCAATGATCGACAAAAGCCGATGCGCGGCGCGCAAGTTCTGCGTCGATTTCAGCGGCGTAGCGCCACTCTTCCGTATCCGCCAAACTCACTTTTCCCGCAGATTTGCACGTACGCCCCAGCAGCATTTCCGGAAACGGCCTGAGTTCTTTCGGCTCACCGCCCGGCGGTAGTTTGCCGAATGGATAATCCGCACTGTTCGCCTGCTCGATCGCCAGTGACACATAGGTCAAACTCGCCCAGCCCACCACCGATGCAAATGCTGCCGCGCCCTCGAACAAAGCCTTGTTGGTGAGCCCTTCGCGATACATGCGGCGTATGTGATTGGGCGCGTGACGCAGATCACCCTTGCTGCACAAGGCCGGTATTGCAATCAACTCGCGCATCGGTATCGACAATTGTCCGCTCGCCGCTGGTTGTCCGTGATATTGGTGCAGATAACTCACCGTCTGGTTAATCAGGTGATACGTCTTGGGCGACGCGTACACCAGCGTTTTCCATTCCGGGAAAATATCGCCACGCGCCGCAGTGGCGCGTGCGAGGATGGCTTCAGGGCTTAAATCCACGTCGTCGGGTTTTGGAGATTCAGGCACGGATACTCCCGCAGAAAATTTGAAGCTAAAAGATTACTGTATTCCAGCATCGTGTGGCAGGGCAAACGGTATAATCCACGCTTTTTTGCCGCCGCCTATCCTCTTTATATATCATGTGGTTCAAAAATCTCCTCGTTTATCGCCTCGCGCCCGGCTTCCGTCTCAAAGCGGATACGCTCGAAGAAAAACTCAAAGAAAATGCGCTACGGCCTTGCGGCAGCTTTGAGATGGAATCACGTGGCTGGGTAGCGCCACGCGCGGAAGAGCGTTTTCTGCACAGTCTCGAACGACAGTGGTTGATCATGTTTGGCGTCAATCAAAAGCTGTTGCCGGGCTCGGTGATTACGCAAACGGCCAAGGAGCGCGCGGCAAAGCTCGCCGAGAAACAGGAACACCCGGTGGGTCGCAAGCAAATGCGTGACATCCGCGAGCGCGTCCTCGAAGAATTAATGCCCAAGGCGTTAAGTCGCCGTCGCACCCTCGGCGTGTGGATCGACCCGGTGAATCACTGGCTGGTGATCGACACCGCCGCCGACAAAAAAGCCGATGAGTTGCTCGAATCACTGATAGGCGCCGATGTTGAAATAGAAGCCAAGCGAATCGAAGCACAGCAGTCGCCCTCGGCAGCCATGACCCTGTGGTTGAGTTCAGGCAAAGTACCTGCGCCGTTCACCATCGACCAGGACCTTGAGTTGAAAGCGTCCGGCGAGAGCCGCGCTACCGTGCGTTACGTGAATCATCCCCTCGAAGGCAAGGAAATTCGCGACCACATCTCGGGGGGTAAAACCGCGACGCGCCTGGGTATGACCTGGAAAAATCGCGTGTCGTTCGTGCTCACGGAACAACTGCAAATCAAGCGTGTCAGTTTCCTCGATATTCTCAAGGAAGAAACCCAAAATCAGGCCGAAGATGCCGAAGAGCAATTCGACATTGATTTCGCGCTGATGACAGGCGAACTGGCGGCCATGCTTGCCGATCTGGTGGAAGCGTTGGGCGGAGAGAAAAAAAGCGGTTAGCGTTCTCCGGTTTACCGCAGCGGGCGTGCCTGATACGCCTAACGGCTACTGAGGGCTACTGAGGCTTATTATCCGGACGTCCGGCGTTGCTGCTGGACGCTAGGCCCCTTTGCGGCTGACGCTGCCCCCGGCGCTGCTGGCCTTGACGCGGTTGCCCCTGCCCTGGTGATTGCCCTTGTGGTTGGCCTTGGCCTGAACCTTGACGTTGTGGCTGACCACGCCGGCGTTTGCCGTTGCGATTGCGCGCATTGCCATTGCCACTACCATTGCCACGCTCGCCACTGCCGCTGGCCGCACCAATACCCGCCTTGTTGCCATCGCCCGCGTTGCCACGATTTCCGCGATGGACGCGTCCTCCGCGATTCCCGCCATTGCCGCTGTTGCGCCCTGCGCCACCATTCCCGCGACGGGGTCGCGCCACAGTCATAAACCCGGCCGATGACGGAAACATTTGCCCCGCGTTCGATTCTGGTTGGCGTTCGTCGTCGTCAAAAACCGATGGCAGCGCCGGCGCTGCCACGTTGAAATTGATTTCGTCTTCGGTATCAAAGTTACGCTGGTTTTTGGACGGCGACGGCACACGGTTGCCGATATTGTCGAGCGCTTCGTCGATGTCGCCACTGGCGATACGCGCCCGGATCGAATTGCTGTGCTTCACGGGTGCAATTCGATTGCCGAAATCATCATCGCGCGGAAGATTGCGCTGATTGCGATTCGGCGTATCGCGATTGCCGCGATTGTCACGATCCTCGCGGCTGGCCTCCTGTCGGTGACCACCGTTGTTGCGGTTGGCCTGCCCTCGGTCATTGCGCGGCGCTTCTTGTCTGGGTGGCGGTGGCGCCACAACCGCGCCATCGGCCACTGCGCCGCCGGCCTGCATCTCGCGCGGCGCACCACCATTGCTGCCATCGCGATTACGATTACGCCCGCGATTGCGGCGGCGGCCACGACCTTCTCTGCCTTCCGTACTTTCTTTGCCCTCACCACCTTCAAGCGCCGCGTTCTGTCCGCCCTCGTTGGGCCGCCGGACATGTTGCGGTTGGGCCTGCTGCCCTTCCTGTAGCGGACGTGCCGGCGGTTCGGTACCGGGCTCAAATCCGGGAATCACCGTTTGATCGACCGTACGGCGCAGCAGTTTTTCAATTTCAGTGAGCAGCGGTTTTTCTTCCGGAGACACCAGCGAAATCGCCTCTCCCGTGCTGCCTGCGCGGCCGGTGCGTCCGATGCGATGCACGTAATCTTCCGCCACATGCGGCAGATCGTAATTAACCACGTGCGGCAATTCCTCAATGTCGAGTCCTCGCGCCGCAAGGTCGGTGGCTACCAGCACACGCACGGCGCCGGCCTTGAAATCGGCCAGGGCTTTGGTACGCGCACCCTGACTTTTGTTGCCATGTATCGCGGTGGCAGAGATGCCAGAACGTCCCAATTGATGCGCCAGCCGGTTCGCGCCGTGCTTGGTACGCGTGAACACCAGCACCTGCTTCCAGTCACCGGTTTTCACCAGATGTGCGAGCAGCGCGCGTTTGCGATCCTGCCCCACCGGATGCACACGCTGTGCCACCAATTCCGATTCGGCATTGCGCCGCGCGACTTCCACCATCACGGGCTTGGTCAACAGTCCGTCCGCCAGTTCGCGGATTTCATCGGAGAACGTCGCCGAAAACAGCAGGTTCTGCCGCTGCGCTGGCAGCAGCGCGAGGATGCGTTTTACGTCATGGATGAACCCCATGTCGAGCATGCGGTCTGCTTCATCCAAAACCAGAATTTCTACTTGTGACAAATCCACCGTTTGCTCGTTGGCGTGATCAAGCAATCGCCCGGGTGTCGCCACCAGGATATCCACGCCCGCCTTCAATGCATCAATCTGCGGCGCGATGCCTACACCACCAAAAACCACCGTCGAACGCAACGGCAGATATTTGCCGTAGGTATGAACACTCTCTTCAATCTGCGCCGCGAGTTCGCGCGTGGGTGTCACAATCAGCGCGCGCACGGGACAGGTTCCCGGCTCGGGCGGATTTTCCATCAGACGCTGTAAAAGTGGCAGTGTGAAGCCCGCTGTTTTACCAGTGCCGGTTTGAGCACCGGCAAGTACATCGCAGCCTTCAAGAATGACGGGGATCGCCTGTATCTGTACCGGCGTGGGTTGGGTATAGCCATGATCGGCGACCGCTCGCGCTAAATCGGGCATCAGGCCAAGATCGGCAAACAACTGACTCAAATAGTTCTCCCTGCGATCTGCCTGCCGCAGCAATAGCTGCGAGAACCGGTTCAGGCAAATTCAACTTGGGGTTTTAAGATTCGGGGCGCGCCAAAAACGACAAAGGCTGCGACTGCCACGACAGGACTAGACCGAAAACCGGATGAAGCGGTACTTAATGTCCTTGAAACGCATGATACATGAAATGTATTGTAGATTCAGCAACTTGCGGACATCGCGTTATCGAGAAATATAGTAACTACTTGTTTTTAAATATTATTTAATAAAATAGCAGCATCCTTTTTGACATCTTCTATCAGTCCAGCAAATACATAAAAATTGTCTATTTTCGCCATCGGCGGTTGCCCCCAGG
>JBEBHE010000061.1:0-17823 GCA_040081205.1 Burkholderiales bacterium
GTTAGAATACCGGCCTGTCACGCCGGGGGTCGCGGGTTCGAGTCCCGTCCACTCCGCCAATAATGCAATAGTGTATAAAGGGCGAACTGCGGTTCGCCCTTTTTGTTGAGAGCGATGCGATCATGTTTGATTGGATACACAATAACAAGCGATTTGCCCAGGGCATCCTTGCGCTGATTATTCTGCCATTTGCATTTTTCGGCGTGGATTCCTATTTCAAAAGTTCCGACGCCAGCACGCCGGTAGCGACGGTGGGCGGACAAACGATTACGCAGCAGGAGTTCAACATCGCTTTGCGAGAGCGCCAGGAATCGCTGCAAAGCATGAGCGGCGGGCGCATTGACTCGGCGCTTCTCGATAATCCCGAACTTCGCTTCAGCGTGGCAGATGGATTAGTGAATCAGCGGTTGTTGTTGCAACAGGCAGCGCGCGCCAATTTGACGGCGACAGATCAGCAGTTGCGCGCGGTTCTCGAACAGGCGCCGGTGTTTCAGCAAGACGGCAAGTTCTCGCTTGACCTTTACAATCAGTATTTGGCAGCGCGTCGTAAAGGCGCAGTGGAGTTTGAAAGCGAACTGCGCCGTGATATTTTGATGCGGCAACTGGACGATGCTTATAGCGAATCGCACTTTCTTCCGCGCACCATCGTGCAAAGGCTGGTGACGTTGACGGAAACGCAGCGTGAAGCGAGTTTGTTTACGTTTGCCCCTGAACGTTTCGAATCCAAAGCGACAGTTGAAGGCGATGCCGCTAAAAAATACTACGATAGCCGCCAGGATGAATTCAGGCTTCCGGAGCAAGTGCGCGTCGAATATGTGACGCTGTCGATAGACTCACTGCTGCCGTCAACCACGGTTGATCCGGAGGAGGTCAAAAAAGCGTTCGACGAATTTGCGACCAAGAATCAGGTGCAAGAAACGCGCTCGGCAAGCCATATCCTGATCGCGGTGGATGCAAAAGCGTCAGCCGAGGAAAAGCAAAAAGCCAAGACGAAGGCCGACGATATTCTGAAGCAGATAAAGGCGAAGCCGGCGAGCTTTGCCGATCTGGCTAAGGCGCACTCGCAGGATCCGGGATCGGCGGAAAAAGGCGGCGACCTCGGGTCGTTCAAGCGTGGCGAGATGGTGAAGCAGTTTTCGGCAGCGGCATACGAAATGAAAGTAGGTGATGTCACTGGCCCGGTGGAAACCGAATACGGCTACCACATCATTAAATTGACGGGCATCACAGCCGGCAAGTCGCCGTCGTTCGAGGCCATGCGCGGACAATTGGAAACCGAATTAAAACGCCAGCGCGCGGGCAAGAAATTCGCGGAAATGGCGGAGCAGTTCAACAACACGGTGTTCGAGCAATCCGAGAGTCTCAAGGCCGCGGCTGAGTTCTCCAAATCGCCAGTCCAGCAAAGCGATTGGTTCTCACGCAATGCTGCGATTGCCGATGCCAGATTGAATAATCCGAAATTATTGCAATCCATTTTTTCGGACGATGTGCTGAAAAACAAGCGCAATACGGAGGCTATCGAAGTATCGCCCGGCACATTGGTCGCCGCACGAGTGCTGGAGCACCGACCTTCGGTGATACGCCCGTTTGAAAATGTTCAAATTGAGATTGTGGCCCGGTTGCAGCGGCAGCGTGCAATGCAACTCGCCGCTCAGGAAGGGCGCGCCGCACTCGAAAAATTGCGGCAGGGCAAAGATGGCGAGATCACGTGGGGCACAGCGCAGATGGTGAACTTCTCAAGTCAAATCAAAGACTTGAGCGATGACGTGCGAAAGCAGATATTGCGCACTGATATTTCCAAGTTGCCTGCGTATGCGGGCGTTGAGGCAGCTTCAGGCTATACCCTGATTCGCATCACACGCGTGGTTGAACCCGGGAAGATAGACGCAGAAAAAGAAAAGAATCTGGCAACCGCGATGCAGCAGGCGGCGAGTCAGGAACATTACGCGGCGTACCTTGCGAGCCTTAAGCAGAAAGGCGATGTGAAGATACGCAAGGAGCAGCTGGTCGAGAAGAAGGAAAAAGACAAGTAGTTCGCGTCGTGCTTTGAATGCTTGGGCGCCTATGCGGTTGCAGGCGTTCCCATGCCGCCGACCACTGTGCTGAATCCCGCATCGACGTAAGTGATTTCACCCGTGATGCCACTGGCGTAATTCGATAGTAAGAATGCTGCGGCATTGCCGACATCGTCAATTGTTACGTTGCGACGCAACGGCGCATTTTCTTCCACGAATTTCAGGATTTTCCCGAAGCCCCCGATGCCTGCGGCGGCCAGCGTTTTGATCGGCCCAGCCGAAATACCGTTGACGCGTATCCCTTTGGGGCCAAGATTCTGGGCAAGATAGCGTACATTGGCTTCGAGGCTTGCTTTGGCCAATCCCATCACGTTGTAGTTGGGTACTGTGCGTTGAGCGCCGAGATAGGTCAGCGTCAGCACAGCGGATTTTCGGTTTTCCATCATCGGCAATGCTGCCTTGGAGAGTGCCGCGAGGCTGTAAGAGCTTACGTCGTGCGCGATGCGAAACGCCTCGCGCGACAAACCGTCCAGCAGATCCCCCTTTAGTGCTTCACGCGGTGCGAACGCAATGGAATGCACCAGTCCGTCCAAGCCATCCCACTGGCTGTGCAAATCCACGAACAGTTTGGTGATTTGTGCATCGTCGGCTACGTCGCAGGGCAACACCGGTGCCGGGCCGAAATCCTTTGCAAGATCGACGACGCGGGCTTTGATATCCTCGCCCTGATAGGTGAAGGCCAGCGTTGCGCCTTCACGGTGCGCGGCGCGCGCAATGCCATAAGCGATGGAGCGGTTCGACAGCAAGCCGGTGATCAGGATTTTTTTGTCTTGCAGCAGGGCCATGGATTTTCCCGTTTATTCTCTTAACCGTTGGCGTTCGACGATACTGCTGGTGATTATAGCCTATGGTTTCGTCGCGGCCGGATGACGCTTGCGCAGACTTTCAGATACACTTTGCCACGATGACGATACGCCCACTTTACGTTTTTGCGCTGGCCGTACTGTTGCTGGGAGGATGTGGCGACGGTATCTGGAACAACCCCTACCGGAGTTCGGATGCGGGGGGGAATATTTTGTATTCGTCTTTTGCCGAGCGCCCCAAGCATCTTGATCCGGTGCAGTCATATAGCGAGAACGAGTTTACGTTTATCGGCAATATTTACCAGCCGCCGCTGCAATATCACTATCTCAGGCGACCTTATGAGCTGATACCATATGCGGCTGCGGAATTGCCCAAGCCCGTGTATCTGGACGCGCAGGGCAATGCGTTGCCAGAGGACGCGCCCGCAGGCAGCGTGGCGTTCAGCGAATATGTGATACGCATCCGGGCAGATATCCGCTACCAACCGCATCCGGCGTTTGCAGTCGATGCGGCGGGCAAGCCAGTGTATGCCAATCTCTCGCTTGAGGGCCTGCGCGGCGTGCATACCATCGGTGATTTCAAACAGCAGGGAACGCGTGAACTGGTGGCCGCCGATTACGTGCACCAGATCAAGCGATTGGCGCATCCCAAGCTGCATTCGCCGATTCTCGGGTTGATGGCGGATTACATTGTGGGGCTTAAGGAGTTGGCGGCAACGCTGCAAAAAGCAGCAAAGGCAGCGCCATCCGGCGCTTATGTTGATCTGACACAACATGAACTGGCCGGTGCGCGTATTATCGATCGTTATACATACGCTGTGCGTGTGAAAGGCAAATACCCGCAATTCGTCTACTGGCTGGCGATGCCTTTCTTCTCGCCTGTGCCGCCGGAGGTGGAACGCTTCTATGGGCAGCCGGGCATGACCGCGAAAAACATCACGCTCGACTGGTTTCCGGTCGGCACCGGGCCTTACATGCTGACAGTCAATAATCCGAATCGTCAGATGGTATTGGAGCGTAATCCGCACTACCGGGGAGCGGTGTATCCATCGGATGGTGCCGCGGACGACATTGAAACCGGGCGGCTGAAAGATGCGGGTAAGGCGGTGCCGTTCATCGACAAAATCGTGTTCAGTCTGGAGAAGGAGCAGATCCCGTACTGGAACAAGTTTTTGCAAGGTTATTTTGATTCCTCCGGCATCAGCTCTGACACCTTCGATCAGGCGGTGCAGTTTTCCGGACAGGGTGACGTCACTTTGTCCGAGGAAATGCAGGCGCGGGGCATCCGTTTGCAAACCTCGACCGCGACGAGTGTGTTCTACATGGGTTTCAATCTGCTCGATCCGGTGGTGGGCGGCTATACCGAGCAAGCGCGCAAATTGCGCCAGGCGATTACCATCGCCATCGATCAGGAGGAATACATCTCAATCTTCCGCAACGGGCGCGGTTTACCGGCGCACGGCCCCGTCCCGCCGGGCATCTTCGGCTACCGTGAAGGCGAGGACGGGATTAATCCGCATGTGTACGAATGGGTTGATGGAAAACCGCGGCGTAAATCGGCGGACGTTGCGAAGAAACTACTGGCTGATGCGGGCTTTCCCAATGGCCGCGACGCGAAGACCGGGCAGCCGTTGCTTGTCAATCTGGACACCGCGCAGACGGGGCCCGGCGCGAAAGCGATGCTCGATTGGTACGCCAAGCAATTCGACAAGATCGGCGTACAGCTCGTGGTGCGCGCAACCGATTACAACCGTTTCCAGGACAAACTGCGCAACGGCAGTACCCAGATGTATTTCCTCGGCTGGAACGCCGATTATCCCGATCCAGAAAATTTCATGTTTTTGCTGCATGGCCCGCAGAGCAAGGTGAAAATCGCCGGCGAGAATGCGTCAAATTACGCTAACGCCGAATACGACAAGTTGTTTGACCAGATGAAGCATATGCCCAACGGCCCCGGGCGGCAGGCGATTATCGATCGCATGATCGATATCCTGCGCGCTGACGTACCATGGGTATGGAGCTGGTTTCCCAAAGACTATTCGTTGCGCCATAGCTGGCTTTACAACAACAAGCCTAACAAGATGGCGCATAACACACTGCAGTACCTGCGCATCGACGCTGCGCAGCGTGCCAGACTACGAGCGGAATGGAATCGGCCCAATGTGTGGCCGATGACGTTAATCCTGATCTTCGTCGTGTTGAGCTTCATTCCTGCCGTGCGGGCATTTCGGCGCCGTGAGCGTTCCACGGCGATGCCGGTTCCGGCGCGTGCAGTTGCCACGGAAGCAAAACCGTGACGGCTTATCTGATACGCAGAGTGATTTACGGTTTCTTTATTCTGGTTCTGGTGAACCTGTTGACGTTTGCGCTGTTCTTCTTCGTTAACTCACCTGACGATATGGCGCGTGCGCATCTGGGCGCCAAGCGCGTCACGCCGGACGCCATCACCAAATGGAAACAAGAGCGAGGATATGATAAGCCGTTGATTTTAAATAATAATTATTCCGGCTACGAAATGCTGACCCAAACCATTTTGTATGACAAGTCGGTCAAGCTGTTTGCATTTGATTTCGGCCGTTCCGATCAGGGGCGGGACATCGGCTATGACATTGGTACGCGCATGTGGGCAAGCCTCGCCATCGCGCTGCCGGTGTTCATGGTTGGCCTGCTGGTGACCGTGACGTTCGCCTTACTCATGACGCTGTTTCGCGCGACCTACGTCGATTTCTGGGGCGTGGTGATCTGTGTGGTGATGATGTCAATCTCCTCACTGTTTTACATTATCGGGGGGCAGTACGTGATCGGCAAGTTATGGAGTCTGGTGCCGATTTCTGGCTACGATGAAGGTGTATCCGCGATCAAGTTTCTGATTTTGCCTATGATCATCGGCGTCATCGGCGGCATCGGTGCCAGCACACGGTGGTATCGCACTATCTTCCTCGAAGAGATCAACAAAGATTATGTACGAACTGCACGCGCCAAGGGGTTGTCGGAACTGCGTGTGCTGTTCCGGCACGTACTGCAAAATGCAATGATCCCGATATTGACCGGCGTAGTCGTCGTGATTCCGACGCTGTTTCTCGGCTCGTTGATTATGGAATCCTTTTTCAGCATCCCCGGCCTGGGCAGCTACACCATAGATGCGATTCAGTCGCAGGATTTCGCCATTGTGCGCGCGATGGTATTTCTCGGTTCGGTGCTCTACATACTAGGTCTGATTCTGACCGATATATCGTACACTCTGGTTGATCCGCGCGTGAGGTTCGAGTAGCCATGATCAGGCCGGTAATACTGTGGACCGACGCACTGGTGTTTTTGCTGCTGGCGGTGATTGCCGCGTATATATGGTACGTTCGCCGACATGAGCATCTGGCGGTACCGTGGCGCAAGGTCGCACAAAGCGCGAGCGGCATGTCGGCACTGGTCGTGTTGTTGTGTTTTGTGCTAATCGGATTTCTCGACACGCTCCACTATCGCGCTGCCATTGGTGCGCCGGCCGGAAAAGACGCCAAGCCGACCTATGCAGTGGAGGTATTGAGTGCGTTGGACGCTATCGTCGGGCCATTACGCACGCAAAAGGAAAAGACCTACTCTGCGCCGCTTGCGACGCATCTGTTTGCCAAGGAAACGATGCAGAGGGCGGATGGCCGCGAGACCCGCGAGTTTCCGCGTTTGCGCTATGGTGGAGCGCATCTCGAGGACCCGCAGCGGGATCATGCTGGCGACGTAGTCCAGGTTGCGCTTGCGGGACTGGGGTTGGCTCTGCTGGTGTGGTTGGTGGCGGTGGCGCTGGTTTGCACATGGGTTGCACGGCGTTCGAGGAATGGGCTACGTGACGCTTGGCGGGCGGTTCTGTGCCGGGAAACAAGCGTTCCTTGGTTTGCGATTCTGCTTACGATGGGGGCTGTGTGCGTGGTTGCGGGGCCGGTGGCAACGCTCGCTGCCAAGTATCATGTGTTCGGCACCGACAAAGTTGGTCAGGACGTGCTTTATCTGGCGCTAAAGAGCATACGGCCGGGACTCATCATCGGCACGCTGAGCACGCTGGTGATGCTGCCCTTCGCGCTGGCACTGGGCATCATGGCAGGTTATTTTCGCAAGCTGGTCGATGACGTGATTCAGTATCTCTACACGACGTTGCACTCGATACCGGGTGTGCTATTGATCGCGGCAGCGGTATTGATGATGCAGGTCTTCGTCGAAAATCACACATCGTTGTTTCCAACCACGGTAGAGCGCGCCGATTTTCGGCTGTTGTTTCTTTGCCTGATTCTTGGCGTGACAAGCTGGACTTCCCTGTGTCGGCTTTTGCGAGGTGAATCGCTCAAGCTGAGAGAAATGGAATACATACAGGCGGCCCATGCCTTCGGTGTATCGCATGCGCGTATTATGATGCGGCACATCTTGCCCAATGTAATGCACATTGTCCTGATCGCGGTAGTCATGGATTTCAGTGGTCTGGTGTTGGCCGAAGCAGTTTTGTCCTACATTGGCATTGGCGTCGATCCGTCAATGAACAGTTTCGGCTCCATGATCAACAGCGCGCGGCTGGAGATGGCGCGCGAGCCGATGGTGTGGTGGTCACTGGCAGCCGCGTTTTCTTTCATGCTGATGCTGGTACTCGCGGCGAATCTGTTCGGCGATGCGGTGCGTGATGCGCTTGATCCGCGTGTGACAGGGCGCAAGGCGGTACCCGTGAAACCGGCAAAGGTAGCCGCATGAATGCGCCGCTTCTGAGAGTAACCGATCTGCGTACCTGGATACCTGCTGGCGAGCATGTGGTACGGGCAGTGGATGGTCTGTCATTCGACATCGCCCGCGGCGAGACGTTTGCGCTGGTAGGTGAATCTGGATGTGGCAAATCGATGACAGCGTTGTCGGTGATGCGCTTGCTGCCGGAAGCGGCAGTAGTCGCCGGAGGTACGGTGGAACTCGACGGAAAAAATCTGCTGACACTGCCTGAGGCGGCTATGCGCGATGTGCGCGGCGGACGTATTGCGATGATTTTTCAGGAACCCAATCTGTCGCTGAACCCTGTGATGACCGCAGGTGAGCAGATCGCCGAAACGCTCAGACGCCATACCGAGCTTGAAGGCGCGGCGCTCGAGGCGCGTGTGCTGGAAATACTCGATGCCGTGCGCATCCCCGACGCGAAACAGCGCCAACATGACTATCCGTTTCAGCTTTCGGGGGGCATGAAGCAGCGCGTGATGATCGCGATTGCGCTGTCGTGTAATCCGGCGTTATTGGTGGCGGATGAGCCGACCACGGCGCTGGATGTCACTATACAAGCACAAATAATTGATTTGTTAAGGGAGTTGCAAGCAGAACGGCAGATGTCGGTGCTGTTGATTACGCACGATCTGGGTGTGGTCGCGGACTTTGCCCATCGCGTCGCGGTAATGTACGCGGGCGAAATCGTCGAGATGGCGGGTAGCCGAGAGTTCTTCGCTGCGCCCAAGCATCCGTATGCGCAGAAATTGTTCGACTCGTTACCTACGGTTCGTAAGCGTGGCCAGCCGCTGGCGGTGATTCGGGGTTCGGTGCCGCCGCTTACGCAGGCGTTTTCCGGCTGCCGCTTCGTCGAGCGCTGTGAGCACGCGATGCCGAAGTGTTCGAACTTGGTGCCCGCATGGACAGAGCTAGGTGCTGCGTGCGGCGTGAGATGTCATTTGCATGTTCCGGGGATGCTTGCGGAGGCTGGTTTGAAGCATGAAAAAGCAGATGTAGCAAGCGAGCAAGCGCTAATAGTCAACGAGGTGAATGTAGCGGATGCGCTGCTTCGTGTGAACGATCTTAAGATTCATTTTCCTATTCGCAAAGGTTTGCTTAAGCGTACGGTAGGCCAGGTGAATGCGGTGGACGGCGTGACTTTTGCGATTGCACGTGGACGCACGCTGGGCCTGGTAGGCGAATCCGGATGCGGCAAAACGACCATCGGCAAAGGTATTCTGCGTCTCATTGAACCGACGTCCGGCGATGTACTGTACGACGGCGAAGATCTGGTGGGGCTTAACCGAACGCAGTTGCGTAGCCGGCGCCGTCATGTGCAGATCATCTTCCAGGATCCCTATGCCTCGCTCAATCCCCGTATGCGCGTGGTGGAGACCATAGAGGAGGGCATGGCTGCGCTCAACGTGGGCGGCGCAAGAAAGGAGCGCATGACGCGCATCGACGCCTTGTTGAGCGAGGTGGGACTGTCACCGGACGTGAAATTTCGGTATCCGCACGAGTTTTCTGGGGGGCAACGTCAACGTATCGCCATTGCGCGGGCGCTGGCAGTCGATCCACAATTGATCATTTGCGATGAGCCGACAAGCGCGCTGGATGTTTCGGTACAGGCGCAAATACTCAATCTGCTGAAGGATTTGCAGGCGCGCAAGGGGTTGTCGTATCTGTTCATCACGCACAACATTTCCGTGGTGGAATTCGTCGCACACGAACTGGCAGTGATGTATCTGGGGCGCATCGTCGAACAGGGTCTGGTGGACGAGGTGTTGCGCGAGCCGCGACACCCTTACACTCGTGCGTTGTTGTCGGCGGTGCCGGACGTGGATCCGACTACCCAGCGTCAGGCCATTCGGCTGGACGGCGACTTGCCATCACCTATTCATCCGCCGGCGGGCTGTCATTTTCATCCGCGCTGTCCGCAAGTGATGGCGCAGTGTCGTGTGGATTATCCGCAGACCGCAGCTTACAGCTCGACGCATGCAGGCCGTTGCCACCTCTACAAAAATCAGTAGTGAGACTGGTCTACACGCCTATCGGCTGGCGGTTTGCGCAATGGGTTTTCGTACTGCGGGCTTGGCAGCCGCAGGTTTTGGCGGAACGCGTGTTGTTATTACCCGGGTTCCGGGGGCAGCCTTGCGCGCGGGCGCACGCGCTACCGGCCTGCGCACGGGAGCACGTGCAGCCACCTGTACCGGCGCAGCTACTTCGGCCAGCACGGGTTGCATTTCACCAATGGCAGGCACCAGAATAGTTTGTCCAGTCGCAATTTGCCTGCGCCCTCCGATGTTGTTTGCAGCATTCAATTCAGCGACGGAAATACTATGCTTTTTTGCGATGGTTTCGGCGCGCTCGCCGGCCTTGACGGTGTAGGTTTTCCATGAAGCCAGCGGCTTGTCGTCGTGTTCATTGAGGTTTGTCATGAAGACGGCGACCTTGTGTTTGGGCAGCACGATGGTTTCGGCGCTGTTGGCGTTAATCACCGGGCGGGTGTGCGCGGGGTTCAAAAATTTAAATTCCTCCGGCGTCATGTCCGCGAATTTCGCGGCAACGGCTACATCGATATGACGCTTGAGGGTGATAGCTTCGATAGCGGGTTCGTTCGGCACGCTGGCGAGATTGAGGCCGAAACGCGCGGGGTCGGCAATGATGTTTTTAACCGCGATCAGTTTCGGCAGATAGTTGCGCGTCTCGGCGGGCATATTGGTCAGGGTTTGGTAGGTGGCGGACAAACCCTTGGCCTGATTGCGATCTACCGCGCGCTGCACTGCGCCTTCGCCCCAGTTGTAGGAAGCGAGCGCTAGTTCCCAATCCTTGAACATGCCGTGCAGATTTTGCAGATAGTCCAGCGCGGCATTGGTGGCAGCGATTACGTCGCGCCGGCCGTCGTACCAGCCGTTTTGCTTGAGGCCGTAATTCTTGCCTGTCGAAGGAATGAATTGCCAGATGCCCGAAGCGTGCGCGCTGGAATAAGCTACCGGGTTATAGGCGGATTCGATCATCGGCAGTAGCGCGATTTCGGCGGGCATGCCGCGTCGCTCGACTTCGGTGATGATGTGAAACAAAAACGGGCGGCTGTTTTCGATCATGCGCGCAAAGTATTCGGGGCGGGTGGCGTAATAGGTTTCCCAATCGCTTACCAGATTGCCAGTCATGTGCGACATTTGAAAGCCGTTGCGAATGCGCTGCCAGACATCACGCGGTGGTTCGCCGGCGTCGGTTGTAGTAGCCGGGGCGGTGCTGTCACGCCGGGAATTTCGAAGCGCTTCGGGATTTTTGTCCGCCGGCCGCTCCGCTTGCGGCAGCAGCGTGGGTTCCGGTGGTGTCGGCGCAGCAGTATTGGAAATTGCCGGGGTTGGCCAATCTGTGATGGACGAAGCGCCACTCTGGATTGGGTTAGCCGCAGTTGCGCTATAGCCCGGGAGTTGGGCACATCCACTGCTCAGTAATGCAGTGGCGGTCAACGAAAGAAACACCAGCTTCGACAGCACATTCGCCCTGCACGGAAGTTCAGACATCGCGTGGCACTCCGTTCAGATTAACCCATAAATGGTAACGGCTAAGGCCGTTGGCGTCAAGTTAAAATATTATTTAAAAACAGGTACTTATCCTATTGACTTGAAGCGCGACTGGAGATGCCGTCATGCCCCTGAAAAAATCAGAAATTATTCTTCCATTCGCGTATTGCGGCGAGCACGCTCACGGCGTCATGCAACGGCTTTCCGGCCCGTTGACTGGCGCTGGCGATGACACCGGGCTCAGCGCAGCGCACAAACGGATTGGTGGCGCGTTCCAGCGCGATGGTGGTGGGAACGGTGGGCACGTCAACCTCGCGCATGGCTTTCGCGCGCGCGTCCCAATCCGTCAGCGCGCGGTTGGCGGGATCGGCGGCGCGGGCGAAACGAATGTTGGACAGTGTGTATTCGTGTGTGCAAAAAACGCGTGTATCGTCCGGCAAGCGCATGAACTTTTCGAGAGAGTCATGCATTTGCGCCGGGGTACCTTCGAATAGCCGTCCGCAACCGGCAGCAAACAGGGTGTCGCCGCAAAAAAGAATGCCTTCGCCTGGCTCACTGTAATAAGCGATATGGCTGCTGGTGTGACCGGGTACTTCCAGCACGGTTAGCTTGATACCGAAATGCGGCAGCGTAATGGATTCGCCTTCTACGAGCCGCTGCGTGGCGTCGGGCACGCGCGGATCGTGCGGGCCATAGACAGGAATGTTGCGTCCCGCGATGAGTTCGGTGACGCCGCCAATGTGATCGGCATGATGGTGCGTAATAATTATCGCGGCGAGTTCGAGTTTTTCGGCCGCTAGATAATCGAGCACGGGTTTCGCGTCCCCTGGATCGACCACAATGGCGTGACTGGCGTCCCGGATAGTCCAGATATAGTTGTCGCTGAACGCGCGCAGCGGGATGATTTCATAGGGGCACATGGAAACGCTTTCGGGTAATTTCAGTAAACGGATTATTTGATTTAAACTTCACGCGTGTCAATCGAAAATCCCTCACCCATTGCCGGTGATTTGTCCGCTGCCGCGTGGATGCAAACCCCGCTGGGGCAGTATTTGCTCGAGCGCGAGCGGGCCTACATCGACAGAACCATAACCGACATTTTCGGCTACAACGCGTTGCAAATTGGCCTGCCGGAGATTGATCTGCTGCGCGCCAATCGCATGCCGCTGCGCGCCACTCTGGATCGCGGTGCCGGCGGGCATTTACGTGCGGATGGCGCCGAGTTGCCCATTGTCAGCGCCAGCGTCGATCTGGTGTTGCTGCCGCATGTGCTCGAGTTTTCCGACAATCCCCATCAGATACTGCGCGAGGTTGAGCGTGTGCTGGTGCCCGATGGCCATTTGGTGTTGACCTGCTTTAACCCGATGAGTTTGTGGGGCGTGTGGCATTCATTTGCCCAGCACGGCAGCTATCCGTGGCGCGGGCGTTTCATACACCTGCTAAGAGTCAAGGACTGGCTGGCGCTGCTGGGTTTCGAAATGGCGGGCGGCGCGATGGGCTGTTATGTACCACCGTGTACCAGCCAGAAGTGGCTCGACCGGTTCAGTTTCATGGAGTCAGCGGGCGACCGTTGGTGGCCGATCAGCGGCGCAGTAACGTTTCTGCATGCGATCAAGCGCGTGCGCGGCATGCGCGTGATCACGCCTCGCTGGGGGCAGCAGGCGCGCAGCAAACAACTAGTGCCGGTGCCACAGAAACAGGAAGATCAGCTCGCGGCGCGGGGACTGCCCGCCGGGCGCGGGCCGCAGGAGCTGCAATGACCAGCGTGGTGAAAATTTACACGGACGGCGCGTGCAAAGGTAATCCCGGTGTCGGCGGCTGGGGTGCCTTGCTGGAAATGGGCGGCAAGGAAAAAGAATTGTTCGGTGGCGAGTCGCATACCACCAATAACCGCATGGAACTGCTCGCAGTGATACGCGCGTTGGAAGCGTTAAAACGACACTGTATTGTGCAACTGCACACCGACTCTAAATATGTGCAACAGGGCATCACCGATTGGATACACAACTGGAAAAAGCGCGGCTGGCGCACGGCCGACAAAAAGCCGGTGAAGAACGACGATCTGTGGAAAGAGCTCGACGAACTGGCGCAAAAGCATGACATCGAGTGGTTGTGGGTGAAGGGGCATGCTGGGCACAATGGTAACGAGCGCGCGGATGAACTGGCCAATCGTGGGGTCGATTTCATACTGCAGAAAGCTGACGATTGACATGAGACAAATCATTCTCGATACCGAAACCACCGGCCTTGACCCGGCGCTGGGCAATCGAATTCTCGAAATCGGCGGTATTGAAATCGTCAATCGCCAGCCGACCGGAAAACATTTTCATCGGTACATTAATCCGGAACGTGAGAGCGAAGAAGGCGCGTTTCAGGTTCACGGCATCACCAGCGAATTTCTTGCCGACAAACCGAAGTTTCGTGAAATTGCGCAGGAATTTCTGGATTATGTAGCGGGCGCGGAACTGGTAATCCACAACGCACCGTTCGATATTGCGTTTTTGAATCACGAGTTGCGCTTGCTGGACATGAAGCCGGTGACGGCGGTGTGCCCCAGCGTGGTAGATACGTTAAAGCAGGCGCGGGCGCTGCATCCCGGCAAACGCAACAATCTTGACGCGCTGTGCGAGCGTTACCAGATCGACAACGCGGGGCGCACGCTGCATGGCGCCTTGCTGGATGCTCAGTTGCTGGCGGAGGTTTATCTGGCGATGACGCGCGGGCAGGACAGTCTGCTAATCGATACTGCGCCTGCCGTTGCGACTCAAGTGGAGATGGATGCGCGGGAGAAGGTGGAGATTATTGTGTTGCGGGCGAGTGCGGAGGAACTAGCCGCGCATGAGATGCAGGTGGCGGATATTGATAAGGCTAGTGGGGGTAAGTGTTTGTGGAAAAGTACTTAAAAACAACTATTGCCTTCCTCGCGGACTACCTCCGGCGCGTCTGCGTTGCTAGGCGGCTCTCAGGGAAGAGGGCACGTTACGCCAGCAGTTTCAGCAACTGATCGAAAGCCTGTTCAAACAATTTCACGCCTTCGACTTGCAGTGTTTCTCCGGCCTGATACATATCGATTCCAGCTTTGGCCAATGCATCAAAGTGCGCTTGCGCGTCGTTCATGCCGTTTGCCAAACTTGCCGTGGCTTTGCCATGATCACGAAACGCGGCGAGCGTTGCGTCGGGCACGGTGTTGATGGTTTCTGCGCCGATCAGTGATTCGACATACATCACGTCGCTGTAAGCCGTGTTTTTTGTGCCGGTGCTGGCCCACAGCATGAATTGTGGTTGCGCGCCTTTCGCTGCGAGCTTGGCGAAAGCTTCGGACTTGAAGGTTTTTTGATATTCGCGATACGCAAGTTTTGCCAGTGCAACGCCCGCTTTGCCGCGTAGCTTGAGCGCTTCACCACCGACCCCATCGAGTTGCTTGTCCACCAGCGTATCGACACGGCTTAAAAACAAACTCGCGACGGATTTCACAGGACGCGGGTCGCCGCCGTTATCGACCAGTCGTTGTAAGCCGCGAATATATGCGTGTGCCACGCTGTCCACATGCGTGAGTGAGAACATCAGCGTGACATTCACCGAGCAACCCTGTGCGATCAGTTCTTCGATGGCTTTGAGTCCCGCCGGCGTGGCGGGCACTTTGATCAGCAGGTTTTTGCGCTGCACAGCCGCTTTCAGCCGCAGGCCGGCAGCTATCGTTCCTGCGGCATCGTGCGCGAGTGCCGGGGAGACTTCGAGGCTTACATATCCATCGCGTCCGTTGGTGTGTTCGTATTCGGGGCGCATCAGGTCGCAGGCCGCTTGTATGTCGGGAATGACCAGCGTTTCATACAATGGCTCGGCGGGTGTTTTTGCTGCTTTAAGCCGCGCCACATCATCGCGGTAGTAGGGGCTTTTGCTGATGGCATTGAAAAAAATTGCCGGGTTCGAAGTGACGCCGCTGACGCCATCTTCGGTAATCAGGCGTTGCAGCTCGCTCTCTTGAATGAGTGTGCGTGACAGATTATCAAGCCAGATGCTCTGGCCGAGTTGTTTGGCTTTTTGGAGGGAGTTCATCAAGTCTTAGGTAGTTTTCTGAGTTCCGCCGAGACGGTGTTAATCATGCGCCGTGAAATGCTGATACCCGGCGGCAGGTTGGGCAGTTCATCCGCATCGAAAAATGTCGCTTCTTCGATTTCGACGCCGTCGGGGGTGACGGGGCCACCGGCGTATTCCGCAGTGAAAGCGATCATCAGGTTATTCGGGAAAGGCCATGGCTGACTGCCAAAGTAGCGGATGTTCTTGATTTCAACGCCCACTTCTTCGCGCGTTTCGCGAATCACCGTCGATTCCAGGGTTTCGCCGGGTTCGACAAACCCCGCCAGCGCCGAGTAGCGCGTATTGCCCCAGCCGACTTTGCGCGCGAGCAGCAGTTTGCGGCCGTGCGTGATCAAAATCATGATCACCGGCGCCACCGGCGGATAGCTGGTGCGTTTGCACGGCACGCAGGTGCGCGCGCGCTCGTTGTCGCGTGGCACGGTCTCACCGCCGCAGCGCCCGCAGTAACGATGGTTGCGGTTCCATTCGAGAACCTGGAACGCGCGGCCAGATACGCCCGCGAGCGTGTCGTCCATGTGTCCCAACAGATCGCGCAGACCGAGTAGTGCGTGGCCATTGGGCGCGATCTGTTCCTCGGCGAGTTCGGCAGCGTAACAATGATCGCCGCCATAGGTGCCGAGATAGTGCTCCTGCGCAATTTCAAGGCCGTGATCGTTGGGGTGCGTGCAGGTGAGGACTACCGGGCCATTATCCGTCACGCGCACCATCACGCGGCCCTGATGAAAGGCGAACCATAATGCGCTGCCGCTGCGTTCCACAGGCGGCTTGAAGTGCGGGAGATATTCTTTACTCATGGGTTTTGCCCGTCTTGGAGTCACCGGTGATTTTCGCCGATTTGGTGGGATAATCCAACTCTGTTTCTTTTGGGCGCTCATGCGAATTCGTCCGTTCAAACTCTGGTTAGCGGTTGTTATTGCAACGGTTGCTTTGCCGCTGACCGTAATCGCTCAGGGTAATCCACTCGGACTGAATGCCGAGGAAATACGCCTGACTCTGCGTCATGGCCCGTGGCCTGCGCCGTGGACGCGTGATGCGAGTAACCGGGTGTCGGCCATGCCTGAGGCGATTGCGTTCGGCGAGCAACTATTTTTCGAGCCGCGCCTTTCCGGCACGGGTACGGTGTCGTGCGCCACCTGTCATATTCCTGAAAAAGACTGGACGGATGGCCGCAAACTCGGCGTCGCCATGGGCGAAGTGGACCGCAATACACCGACCGTGCAGAACGTGCGCTATCACCGCTGGTTCGGCTGGGACGGCGCGAACGATAATTTATGGTCGCAAAGCGTACGGCCGATGCTTGATCCGAAGGAGATGGCTTCGAGCGAGCGCCATCTGGCGCAAGTCGTGCGCAGCGATGCTGATCTTTCATGCCACTACCGCAAGTCGTTCGGCCACGCACCCAAGGCCGATGATGAAGCGCTGATGATCGACATCGGCAAGGCACTGGCGGCGTTTCAGGAAACGCTGGTCACGGGGCGCTCGTCCTTTGATGATTTTCGTGATGCGGTGATGCGCAACGACTGGAAGGTAGCCGCCAGCTACCCCGACAACGCACTGCGCGGCGCACGACTTTTCATGGGAAAAGGGAATTGCAGCCTTTGTCATTTTGGACCGAATTTTTCGAATGGTGAGTTTCACGAAATCGGCATTCCCATCGTAAAAAAATCAGGCGGCATCGACTGGGGGCGTTATCAGGGTATCAAGATGCTGCGCGCCAGCCGTTTTAGTTTGCTGGGCGCATACAACGACGACAAGAGCAAAGCCACCGGGCAATCCACGCGCTTTGTTGATCTTGCGCCGCAGACGTTCGAGCAGTTCAAGGCGCCGAGTCTGCGCAATGTCGCGCTCACTGCGCCCTATATGCACAATGGACATTTCGCCACGTTGCGCGATGTGGTGAAACATTATTCGGAGATTGATGTCACGTTGTTGCATCAGGCGCATATTTACGCCGGCGACGTAATGGCGGAAGCAGTGCCGACGGATACCGTGTTGCAGCCGCTAAAGCTGAGCGAACCCGAAATTAGCGATATCGTCGCGTTTCTGGGATCACTCACGGAACGCAAGCCAGGCTTTAAGCGCAGGCCAGCCGTAGCCTGTAAGTAGTGTCACACCGATTTATACAGTGCCAGTGCCTCGTGCCGCGCAACGTCGTGATCAACAATGGGTGCGGGATAGTCCTTGCCGATCACACATCCGGCGAGTTGTTGTTCCAGCGGCGGCATGTTCCATGGCGTATGGATGAACTTGTCCGGTACTTTCGTCAGTTCAGGTATATAACGGCGAATAAATTTGCCCTGCGCATCGAAGCGTTGTGATTGCGATACCGGATTGAAAATACGAAAGTACGGTTGCGCGTCGCAGCCGGTGGAGGCGGCCCATTGCCAGCCGCCGTTGTTCGCTGACAGATCAAAGTCATTCAGGTTATCCGCGAAATATTTTTCGCCCCAGCGCCAGTCGATCAACAGGTCTTTCGTCAGAAACGACGCGACAATCATACGCAGCCGGTTGTGCATGAAGCCGGTTTGATTGATCTGCCGCATTGCGGCATCGATGATCGGATAACCGGTGCGCGCTTCGCACCAAGCATAAAACAATAAC
>JBEBHE010000340.1:0-4826 GCA_040081205.1 Burkholderiales bacterium
GTATCTCTTTCCAGAGCAGCCAGAAAAGCCCGCCGGTAATCGAGGCGGCCAAAAGATAAAGCAGGGATGGTAGTAAATGATCGAAATCGCCGCGCACAATCTCGGCTGCACTATTGAGGCCGCCGAATACGCCGACGGCAACGTGTCGGTGCGCGGTCATCCGGAAAAACGGTTGACGTGGGACGATCTCATCGCGATCGCGCACCGCAAATTTCACCAGATGCCGCCGGGCGTGGAGCCGGGTTTGCAGGCGAAATTCGTATGGCAGGTGCCCACCGGCGGCGCGCTGCCCTCGGCCGACGGCGTGGTGCAGATTTATCCGTGCTATTCGTTCGAAGCACATATCGTGTATGTCGAAATCGATGCCGACACGATGCGTCCTGACATAAAAAAATATGTGTGCGGTCACGATTGCGGCGTGATGATCAATCCCGACATCGTGCATGGCATGACCTACGGCGGCATTGCCCACGGCATCGGCGCCGCGCTCTACGAAAAATTCGTCTATAGCGACGACGGCCAACTGATGAGCGGCACTTTCATGGATTATCTGATCCCCAGTGCGATGGAGATTCCCGCGATCAATATTGTCGATCATTGCACGCCCTCGCCGTTGACCACTTTCGGCCAGAAAGGGTCGGGCGAAGGCGGTTATCTGGGTGCGCCTGCCGGTATCGCCAACGCCATCAACGATGCGCTTGCGCCGCTGGGCGTGAACCTGAATGTACTGCCGCTGACGCAGGATGCGATTTGGCGCGCGATCACGACGAACGCCAAAACACAACCCATATGATGTAAAAATATCATTTAAAAACAAATATTTATTAAAACACTCTTGATCTGCTAACCCTTCTCGAGGTGCGAGTTAAACACCCAACCATCGGCCTCGTAAAATTAATTCGGCACTTCGGTACCGTATATTGGACGCCGCGGCGGGATCGAAGATATGATGGCCCAAAGGGAGGGGACGTCATGAGAATATCCATTCGCGTGCTGTTGCTCGTCGCCGGCATTATTTGCGCTATAAGTGCAACGGCACAGACCTATCCAAACCGTCCGATTAAGTTCGTAGTGCCGTTTCCTCCCGGCGGAAATCTCGATTTTCTGGCGCGCGCCATACAGCCGCGGTTCAGCGAATTTCTCGGTGGAACCATCGTCATCGACAACAAGGGCGGTGCGGCGGGCATCGTCGGCGCCGAGTATGCCGCCCGGCAGCCGGCCGACGGCTACACCATTTTTCTCGGCAATACCGGCACCATGGGACTCTACCCGGTGGTGTATCCGAAGCTGCCATACGATGCGCTGAAAGACTTTGCGGCAGTCGGTCAGATCGCATCGAGCACGCAACTCATGGCGGTGCATCCGTCGGTGCCGGCGAAGTCGGTGCCGGAATTCATCGCGTTCGCCAAAAAAAATCCGGGCAAGCTGACCATTGCCATTGCCGGGTTGGGCTCCACTGCGCACTTCTCGGCCGAATTGCTGAAAGCGCGCGCCGGCATTGATCTGCTGCTGGTGCCCTATAAAGGCAGCGGTCCAGCCGTAACCGACGTCATCGGCGGACAGATTGATCTGATCCTTGACGCAACGTCAGTCACCATGCCCTATATCAAGGCCGGAAGACTGAGAGCGATTGCTGTGACCAGAAATGTGCGGCTCGCAGCGTTGCCGGATGTGCCGACATTCGAGGAACAAGGTCTTAAGGGATTTGATGCAAACGGCTGGCAGGGCGTGCTGGTCCCTACCGGAACACCGGCTGCCGCCGTGGCGAAACTATCAGAGGCACTGATGAAAACATTGGCGCAGCCGGATGTGCGCGCGCGATTTATCGATCAGGGACTTGATCCAGCGCCATCTACGCCCGAGCAGTTTAGTACATACATCCGCGCCGAGATCGAGAAATGGGGGCGTGTCCAGAAGGTAGCCAATATCAAGGTTGAATGAGCCGGGTAGCCTGGACAACAGTAAATCGCGTCCGCGTATATGAACTGTAAATACCAACGCTCACGAATCATGCATGTAGTCGCCGTGCTGAAACAGAAACGCACGAAGATTCCATCCGGCCGGCTGGTTGCCTGAAAACCGTCGCCAACGCATCACCCCAATGCGGCTCCTCAATCCCGATGACAGTGCCTGCCTCCCTTTTGCCGAACAATTGAAACCACAATAGTCAATTTTGAGTAACCACTGAGGAAAACCCAATGCAGTTGGCAATGGTTGGTTTGGGCCGCATGGGCGGCAACCTGGTACGTCGTCTGCTACGGGCGGGACATTCCTGCGTCGGCTTCGATGCAGATCAGACTGCGGTTGCCCGGCTGGCGGCAGAAGGCACCGCCAGTGCTACCGACCTGAACGATCTGGTGCGCCAACTGGATGCACCACGAGCGGTTTGGGTCATGTTGCCGCACGGGCCGATTACCGAAAAAGCCATCGATGATCTGGCACTGTTGCTTTCTCCCGGCGATACCCTCATCGATGGCGGTAACAGTTTCTATCAGGACGATGTGCGGCGCGCAGCCAAGCTCAAAATCAAAGGCATCCAGTATCTTGACGTTGGCACTAGCGGCGGTATCGCCGGACTGGAGCGGGGTTACTGCATGATGATCGGCGGTGATAGCGCCGCTTTCGAACGACTGGATCCGATCTTCTCGGCGCTGTGTCCCGGACGCGGTGACACGCCGCCCACACCCCATCGTCACGGTCTTGATTCACGAGCCGAAGAAGGCTACCTCTACTGCGGCCCCGCGGGCTCTGGCCACTTCGTCAAGATGATTCATAACGGCATCGAGTACGGCATGATGCAGGCCATTGCCGAAGGTTTTGACATCCTGCTCAACGCCGCAAAAACATCAATTCCGGAAGATCGCCGCTATCAGCTGAATCTCGCTGACATCGCCGAAGTGTGGCGGCGCGGCAGCGTCGTGTCGTCGTGGTTGCTGGATCTCACGGCGGAAGCGCTGGCCGAGAACCGCACGCTGTCGAATTACGCCGGCGTGGTGGAAGACTCCGGCGAAGGCCGCTGGACAGTGCAGGCAGCGATTGAAGAAGCAGTGCCCGCCGAGGTGCTGACCGCAGCGCTGTATTCCCGATTCCGTTCACGGCAAGATCACACTTTCGCCGAAAAAGTGCTGTCGGCCATGCGCTATAAATTTGGCGGTCATGCAGAACCCAAGAAGCCTGGTTAGCGCCTGGGGCTACGTTTCTGCCTCAACAGCGAACGTCGCATGGCGTTGCGACACCCGCCAGTAGCGTGAGGTTGTTCGAGCGTCATTCCAAAGGGCGGCGCTATAATTCAAGCTTCATGCACCGGACATGGGCCATACTTCATAACAGGCAAGGCACACGGCACAAAAATGTGCCGCCTGCGCTCTCGTTTATAAAACACCTCCATAAATCAATGGGTCTATATGAAAACTTTGAACGCCCGATGCATTCGACGTTACGCGCTTCTCGCAACCCTGATGGTGGCAACCACCAGCGCCAACGCGCAAGCCACCGCCACGTCAGATTCGGCCTCCGGCTGGCCCAATAAAACGCTGCGCGTGGTGGTGCCGTTTACCCCCGGCAGCGGCACGGATGCGGTCGGGCGTATCGTGTCCGAGCGCCTCAGCGCGCAACTCGGACAAACCATCGTGATTGAAAATCGTCCCGGCGCCGGCGGCACCATCGGCATGGCCGTGGTCGCCAAGGCCAACCCCGACGGCTATACCATTCTTGTGCATTCATCATCGTACACCGTCACGCCCACTACTTACCCCAACACACCGTACAACACGTTGCGCGATTTCTCCGGCATCACGCCGCTCTCCAATCTGCCTAACGTCCTCGTCATCTCGCCGTCGAAGGGTGTCCGCTCGGTGAAGGATTTAATCGCGTCGGCCAAAGCCAAACCCGGCTCATTGACCTATGCATCGGCTGGCGCAGGCAGCGCCACACAACTGAACGCCGAGCGCTTCCGCATGGGTGCAGGGCTCGAAGGCACGCACGTGCCGTTCAAGGGCACGCCCGAAGCGCTGACGGATGTGATTACCGGACGCATCGACATTTATTTCTGCCCGGTCATTTCCGTGCTGCAATTCCTCAAAGAAGGCCGTCTCCTCGGCCTCGCCGTTGGCAGCACCAAGCGCTCGTCGGCGCTGCCCGACCTGCCCACCACGCTGGAAGCAGGTGTCCCGAATTCGGATTACAACTTCTGGGTCGGCATGGCCGTGCCGTCAAAAACACCCGGCGGCGTCATCACCAAACTCCATCAAAGCACCCTGAAAACGTTGCAGACAGCCGACATCACCGAGCGCATGGCAAAACTCGGCGCCGAGCAGATGCAAATGACGCCGCGCGAATTCGACGCTTATATCAAAACCGAAATCGGCGCGAACGCCACGCTGGTCAAGGCAGCGAAGATCAACGTCAATTAAAACGATAACCGCCATTAACGCGAGATCAGGGCTCGCCTCCGTGTTGACCTCGGTGTTAAAAACAGCCGCTGCGATCCTGCTCACCACAAGCCCGTCGTTTGCGCAGGCCTATCCCGACAAACCCATACGCATGGTGCTGCCGTTTCCGCCCGGGGGCGGCACCGACGCCGTGGCGCGGGCGATTTTTCCGAGGATGAGCCAAGCGCTCGGCCAACCGATGGTGATCGACAATCGCGCTGGCGCAGGCGGCATCCTCGCCGCCGACATCGTGGCCAAATCCGCACCCGATGGCTACACGATTCTGATGGGCTCATCCACCGGCGTAACGGCGGCGCCCAGCTTGTACAAGCTGCCTTACGACTCGATCAAGGACTTTGCGCCGATCACCCTGTTTGCAACGGCGGCTTTCATACT
>JBEBHE010000341.1:0-4808 GCA_040081205.1 Burkholderiales bacterium
ACTTCCCTCGTCACCGCCCTAGTATCCCCAAAACTAGCCACATAAACCGAATGCGTCCCCGGCCCCCCTGCCACCACAATCCCAATTCCCTCTGGCTCACTAGAAGCCGGCAACAACGTATCCTCGGTAACCGCCCCCAGCTCCGCCGTTCGCGCAATCTGCGTGCGCATCAACTCCTTTTTCGACATGCGCGAAGCGCGCAGCTTCGACTCCTCCCACAGCCGCCGTTTCACATCGGCTTTGCTCAATCCGCCGGCACGCAATATCTCGGCGTGTTCCGGCGAAATAATCAACCACGGTTCGCCGCCGAGCCAGTAATCGTTGCTGGTCGGGAACGCCATGGTATCGGCGATGACGCGGAGCAAATCATCAGCATCCTTGGCGTGGATATTCATGTTGTGCGTGCCTGCCGCGCCGATCACCGTCACCGTGCTTTGATCGCGTTTGAAACCGCGCTCGACGTGCAGTGACTCCCACGGACTTTGCGCTTCGTTCTCGGAACAGCAGAATGAAAACTTACCCGGCTGGCCGTGTGTGGCGCGATCCATATCGCCGGGCAGTGCACCGCCGATATTTTGCTGGATCAATCGCAGCGCACGGCCCAGCGTGGCGTTCGCCACCGTGCCCTGTCCCAGACAATTCATGCCGCCGTTCACGCCGAGTTGCTCGGCCATCGGGCCGTTAACCACCAGCCACACCGCCACCGGATTGGTAGTGGCCTGTATGCCCTGCAAATTGAATTCGGGCGCGCTCATCGCCTGAACCGCCGCGATCAGCACCGGCAGATAATCCGCGCGGCAGCCCGCCATCACGGCGTTGATGGCAATGCGCTCGACGGTGGCCGCGCCAAAACTCGGGGCGACGTTGGCAATAATCTCATCGGACTTTCGCGTCGTGCAGGCAAGCATGCGTTCGACGCGCTCGCGCGTGGGCGGCACGATGGGTAGGCCGTCGCTCCAGCGCCGCGCGTGAAAAAATTCGATCAGTTCATCGAGATCATCCGGCGCTTCGACCAACGCGGCGCGCGTCAGAAGTACAGCACTCATTTTTCCGCTGCCAGTTTGGCGATTTCCGCCACGCATTGTTCCGCGAGCGCGCTGACTTCGTCGCGCGTACGGCTGCCAAAGGGATGCGGAATCACCGCCAGCGGCAACCCGGGATGACCCAGCGCGCGCGCCTGCGCCTTGCCCAATCCGAGGAATGCATTGGAAATAACCGTCACTGCTGCACGTCCGCGTTTGGCGATTTCTACGCTGTCGTGGACACTCCACGACGTGCAGGAGCCTCAGTCGCCGGAACCGGTGATGACCAGATCGCACTGTGCCGCGAGCTCGTCGAAGACTTCCCCCGCCGCCGGCATCGACGGGCCGCGCTTGCGGCGCGTGATGACACTCTTTACGCCATAGCGCGATGCCAGCAACGCAGAAAGATCGTCGATCAGCAGATTGAAATTAGGCTTGGCGTTATCGATGAAGCCGACAACCTTGCCGTTGAGATCGCCCAACGGACGCCGCAAATTTTGCGCGGCATTCTGGCTGGGGGCTGTGGGATCATAGACCTGCATGCTGGCGTCCTTTGCGTTTTTGAATCAAAAACCGAAAGTCTTTGTCGTCCAATCAACTCACACGCCTGATGCGCGCACCAAGCTTCGACAATTTTTCTTCGATGGCTTCGTAACCACGATCCAGATGGTAAATACGGTCAACAATCGTGGTGCCGCGCGCCACCAAGCCTGCGATCACCAGACTGGCGGACGCACGCAAGTCCGTCGCCATCACCGTGGCGCCATCGAGGTGTTCGACACCTTTCACCACGGCCGTATTGCCTTCGACCTCTATGTCGGCACCGAGACGGCATAACTCCTGCACATGCATAAAGCGGTTTTCAAAAATGGTTTCGTTCACCACACCAGTACCGCCGGCAATGCTGTTCAGCGCAACAAACTGCGCCTGCATGTCGGTGGGAAACGCCGGATACGGCGCGGTACGCAGATTCACGGCACGCAATTTGCCATTACTACTATTCGGCGCAACGGTGATCCAGTCGTCGCCCGTTTCGATTTTCACGCCGGCTTCGCGCAACTTGTCGAGCACGGCATCCAGCGTGCCGGGGCGCGCGCCAGTGACCTTTACGCTGCCACCCGTCGCCGCGGCAGCCACCAGAAACGTGCCGGTCTCAATGCGATCGGGCATCACGCTGTGACTCGCGCCGTGCAACTTATCCACGCCCTCGACGGTAATGGTGTCGGTACCCGCGCCTTTGATCTTCGCGCCCATCGCCGTCAGGCACGCCGCCAAATCGGGGATCTCCGGTTCGCGCGCAGCATTTTCAATGATGGTCGTTCCTTCGGCCAGCGTTGCCGCCATCATCAGGTTTTCCGTGCCGGTAACGGTCACCAGATCCATGCAGATGCGCGCCCCCTTCAGGCGCGGCGCGCGCACGATCATATAGCCGTGATCCATGGTGATGGTGGCGCCCATCGCCTGCAAGCCTTTCAAATGCTGATCCACCGGACGCAAGCCGATGGCACAACCACCGGGCAGCGACACGCGTGCTTCGCCGAAACGCGCGGTCAGCGGCCCCAGCACCAGCACCGACGCGCGCATGGTTTTCACCATTTCGTAGGGCGCTTCCGGCGTATGAATATCGGCGGCGCGCAGTTCAATGCCGAGCTTTTCGTCAACCGAGATCGACACGCCCATCTGCCCCAGCAGCGACAGCATGGTGGTGACGTCGCGCAGATGCGGCACGTTGCTGACCATCAGCGGCTCTGCCGTCAACAATGCCGCGCACAGAATCGGCAACGCCGCATTTTTGGCGCCGGAAATCGCGACTTCGCCGTTGAGCGGCACGCCGCCTTCAATCGCCAGCTTTTCCATCTAGTGCTGCCGGCCGGCCCAGTCTTCGGGCGTCAGCGTTTGCATCGACAGTGCGTGGATTTCTTCGCGCATGCGGTCGCCGAGCGCCTTGTATACGATCTGATGGCGCTGCACGCGGGATTTGTCACGAAACAGCGCGCTGACAATGACCGCCTCGAAGTGGGCGCCGTCGCCGGTCACCGCGACGTGATCGCACTGCATGCCGTTTTGAATATAACCTTGGAGTTGCTCGGGTGTTGTCATGCTTATTACCTCTATTAGTGCCTCAATTTGTAACCGGTTTTGATCAACCAGAGAGCGAACAATGATATGACGGCGAACACCACCGACACAATGGCCAGACTCACCCACGGCGAAACATCGCCGCGACCGAAGAAGCCGTAACGAAAGCCGTCGATCATGTAGAAAATCGGGTTGAGATACGATACTTTTTGCCAGAACGGCGGCAGTGAGTGTATCGAATAAAACACCCCGGCGAGGAACGTCAGCGGCAGGATGATGAAATTGGTGAATACCGATAGTTCATCCACTTTGTCGGAATGCATGCCGGCAACAATACCCAGCGCGCCCATTACACCGCTGCCGGCCACCGCAAACACCAGCGCCCATAGGGGATGTTCAAGCGGCACCGGCACAAACCACATTGTCAGCAAAAACATGCCCGCGCCGACGGTCAGGCCGCGTCCCATCGCGGCCAGCAGATAGGCCATGAAAAATTCGCGATGCGAAATCGGCGGCAACAATACAAACACGATATTGCCCTGCATTTTGGATTGCATCAGGCTTGACGAACTGTTGGCAAACGAATTTTGCAGCACCGACATCATCGCCAGGCCCGGAATCAAAAACGACGCGTACGCCACGCCCGGAAACACTTCGACATGCCCGCGCAATGTGTGCGCGAACACCAGCAGATACAACAGCGCGGTCAGCACCGGCGCCAGCACAGTCTGCACCGCCACTTTCCAGAAGCGCAGCCATTCTTTTTGGAACAGGGTATAGAAACCAGTCATGATTTCAATCGGACGTCGTCAGGCGTTTTGCATGATTTGCACAAACACTTCTTCCAGGTCCGGCTGCATCACTTCCATTTCCTGCACTTTGATGCCGGCGGTGCGTATCGCCGCCATAATACTTTCGAGTTGCACATAGTCGTTCAGCGCCAATCGGCAACCGCCGTCGGCGTGGCCCACCACCAGCGGCTTCAGCGCATCGGGCAACACGTCCGGAATCAGCCGCAGATCGACATAACAACCCGAATGTTTGCGCAGCAGATTTTGCGTGGTGTCGAGCGCGACCACGCGGCCCTGCTTCAGCATGGCGATGCGCCCGCACAACGCTTCGGCTTCTTCGAGATAATGCGTGGTAAGCACAATGGTGTGTCCGTCTTCGTTCAGGCGGCGGATGAAGCGCCACAAACCCTGCCGCAATTCAACATCAACGCCAGCCGTCGGTTCGTCGAGAATAATCACCGGCGGTTTGTGTACCAGCGCCTGCGCCACCAGCACGCGGCGCTTCATGCCGCCGGAGAGTTGGCGCATGTTGGTATGCGCCTTGTCGGTGAGATCGAGATGCTCAATCACTTCGTCGATCCACGCCGCATTATTCTTGATGCCGAAGTAGCCCGACTGAAAGGTGAGCGTCTCGCGCACCGTGAAAAACGGATCCATCACCAGTTCCTGCGGCACCACGCCCAGGTTCCGGCGCGCGGCACGATAGTCGCTCACCACGTCGTGCCCCATCACCAAGGCACGACCGGAGGTCGCGCGCGCCAAGCCCGCAATAATACTGATCAGCGTGGTTTTGCCCGCACCATTGGGCCCGAGCAGGCCGAAGAATTCGCCTTGAGCCACTTCAAGATCAACGCCATCGAGTGCGCGCAGTTCGCGGTACTGTTTGGTGATCTGTTCGACTTTTATCGCTGACAAC
>JBEBHE010000342.1:0-4778 GCA_040081205.1 Burkholderiales bacterium
ATGACCCCTGCCGCGGCCATTGAACTCTACGCGCTGCTGCCGGCGGTGGCCGCCATCGGCATTATCGCGGCTTGCCTGATGTACCCTTTTGTGTTCGTACCCCTGGCCGCGTGGAGCCTGATCGGCGGCGCGTTTGCTGCGTGCCTGATATTGCTCGCGATACCGCTGGTTGCCGCATCGGCCATGAACCCTATGCTCGTGGCCATCCGCCAATCTCAACGCGGCCATGCCAACGATGGCGGTGACAGCGGCGCGGGTCAGGTGTTTTTTGTGAGCACGCTGGGGTCGGTTGCGGGGGTGCTGGTCACCGCGTTCGGATTGATTCCGTTTGTGAGCAACTTTGATTCAACCCTCATCGTCGCGGCCGTACTGGCATTGCTGAGCCTGATGATCGCAGCGTTTCCGCCGGCGCAACTGAAGCGCCGCGGCGTCATCGGTGTCACTGCCGGGTTTGCACTGATCGCATCAACGCTGCTGCTGTGGCAAGCCGACGCCTACACTGGCCGCAAAGGGCCGATCGCGCACCTCGGCAAACAATGGCACGTGGAAGCCGAACTGCGTTCCTTGTTCGGCACGGTAAAAATCCTCAAGCACGAACCGGATGACGACGGCCAGTACTGGCGCATTTATTTTCAGGACGGCCTCACACAAAATTCCGTGGAGTCCAGCGGCCGTTCGCGCTCGTTTTACACCTACGCGCTGGAAGCGCTGGCCCTGTCGTATCAACCGAACGCCCGCAGCGCGCTCGCGCTCGGACTCGGCGCCGGCATGACACCGGCGCGATTGGCGGCGCGCGGCATCAACACGGAAATCGTGGAAATCGACCCCGCATCATTGCAGGCCGCGCGCCGCTTTTTTGGCCTTGACGAGAAAAAAACTAAAGTTCATCACACCGATGCACGCACCTTTGTTCATGCCTGCCCGCGCACCTATGACATCGCGGTAGTGGATTTATTTCACGGTGACGGCACACCGGATTACCTGATCACGCGTGATTTTTTCCGCGATCTCAAACGCTGCATCGGCGACAAAGGCATCGCCGTATTCAACACCTTTGCCGACCTGGAAAACCCAGCGAGCTACGCGCATTTGCTCACCACGCTGCGCACGGAATTGCCGCATCTGGCGATCTATCGACCCGCCTCTATCGGCGCATCGCATACCAACAGTTTCATTGTCGCGAGCGCCACGCCGCTGCCCGCGACGACGCGCGTTGTCATGGACGATATGCCCACACGTCATGAAACCACGCTGTGGGATATGCTGAGCGCACCAATGACGCTGACACCCGAATTATTTGCCGGCGGCAAACTCATTACCGATGCTCACAATCGCGCAGCGCTTGATTTGGCGTATGCGCAGCAGGTTTACCGGCAAGCCGTGGTGGGCAACACCCCGCCGGCGTTTCTATTGAACTGACCATCGGAAAGAGCCTGGCTCGGCCGCCGTGCAGCGGAAATAATATAAATACTTGTTTTGAGTAATTATTTTTGCAACGCCCGCACCGCCTGCCACTTCGCCTCTTTCCCATCCAGGTTAACTACGCCACCCATTGCATTGCCCTTGACCTTGCCGCGATAGTGATGGCGCGCGCCGCCGTTCCAGATTGAAAACGTGATGTCTTCGCCTTTAACGCTCACATCGGAAAGCCCCATACCTTTCGCATTCGGCAGCGTGCCGTTGACGGTGTGCAAATTCTGCGTGAGATCAATGTCGCGCGCCGCTTCGTTTCCATCAACTTTGATTTGCCAGCGCCCCGTCACCTTGGCCGGAATCGTCCACAAATACAGCGTGGCACTCGGCGTGCCGTTGATCGGCTCTTTTTCCGGCACATCAAAAGTGATGCGGTCGTCCGCTTCCCAATCGCCGAAATGATAGTCGTGCGACACCACGCGTGTGCCGGGACGCAGTTCGTTATAAATCTTGTTGCGCAGATTTACCATCATCGCCGGCAGCAGATACAGCGTTACCACTGTGGCGCGCGACAAATCGGCCTTGAACACGTCTTGCGCCTGAAAGGTTGCACGATCCGCAACGCCGAATTTCTTCGCAGCGTCGTTTGAACGTTGCACCAGTTCAGGATCGATTTCAATGCCCATACCGCTGGCTTTGAGCTGCCGCGCGGCCGTCAGCACAATCACGCCGTCGCCGGAACCGAGATCCATCACGAAATCATTCGCGCCGACGCGTCCGAAGCGCAGCATTTGGTCCACCACCGCTTGCGGCGTGGGCACATACGGGCCGCCGGTGCGATCTGCCTCCTTGATTTGCGCTTGTGCGCTCACCAAGTGCGCCATGCACATCATCACGCCAAACGCCGCAAAAAAATACCGCCGAACCAACGGAAAACCCTGCATATTGCTGCTCCTGATAAAAATCCCTACGGTTTTGGTTTGGGCTTCGGCAATCCGAATTCACCCGCTTTGCAGGACTCGAATATTTCCGCCACAGACGCCTCGCTGGTAAAACTGATGCGCACAATCTGGCGCAGCAAATTGAGTTCCTGCGCATCGAGCTTTTGCCGCAAGTCGCCGCTTTCAATCTCGCGCATCACCGCGTTTAACGATGCGCCCCCATCGCGCAGCTTCACCGTGGTCTGCGCCACGGCTACTAACTGATCGCATTCGAGCGCCGCCCATGCCGGACCACATGACATGCCTGCCAAAACAGCAATAACAGTATGAATTAAGCGAGGAAATTTTTTACGCATAATGTGTGATTTTACCCTACTCGCCATGGCCGGTTGTTGGGTTAAAATGCGCGCCTGATCCAAACCATCGTCTGATCGCGGAGCTTTGATGTCCCAAACACCGCTTACTGTTGCACAACGCTGCCTGCCGCCGATACTGCTGGCGCTCAGTGCGCTGGGTGCGATCATCAGCGCACCCAGCACCGCTGACATCTGGGGCTACGTTGACGATCAAGGCGTGGCGCATTTGAGCGATCATCAGGTCAACGAGCGTTACTTCCTGTTCAAGAAAGAAGCGCCGCGCCCTAAAGCCGAAGCCTTTGATTATTCCGCTTTTGAAAATGGCGCCGCTGCCGGATCGTTGCGCGCAGCGAATCCTGCACTGCGCGCGCAATTTGCGCCGCTGATCGCGCAAGTGGCGCAGGAATACAGCCTTGACGTGTCGCTGCTGCATGCCATTATCACGGTGGAATCGGGCTACAACCCGCAAGCCAAATCACCCGCCGGCGCGATTGGACTGATGCAGCTGATGCCCGGCACTGCGCAAAAATACGGCGTGCGCAACATCTGGGATCCGCTCGAAAACCTGCAAGGCGGCGCGCGTTATCTGCGTTTCCTGCAAGCCATGTTTCCCGACAAACTCGACCTGGTTCTCGCAGCCTACAACGCAGGCGAAGGCGCGGTGCAGCAGGCCGGCATGAAAATTCCGCCTTATGCAGAGACCAAAGCGTATGTGCCTTCGGTGATCAATCATTACCAGCGCTACCGCGCGGCAGTGACCCCCGCAGGCACCGTTCCCGCACCTGTGCGCGAACAACCGCTGCTGATACGCTAACCGCCCGACGGCTGTTGCTGCTGTGCGGCTGTTGCCATCTTAAGCAGCGCGCTTTTCTACCCGCAGCACGCATATCAATCCCGCCGCCGATGGAATCGCCATCAGCGCAAACGCGCTCGCGTAACTGCCGGTCAACTGATGCGCCAGTGTGAACGCAATCGGGCCGAGAAACTTGCCGATGTTCACCAGGAACAATGCGCCACCGGTGGCAGCGCTCACCGATGGTTGCGGCGCGAGCCGCGCGATCTCTGCCAGGAACGCGCCGTTCCACCCGCTCGCTGTGGTACCCAGCACGAAGAACAACACGCACGATGCCATCACCGGCCAGGCAGGCGTGATGGCGAGACACAGCAACGTCGTCGTGGTCATCACGGCGGCAAGCAGTGCCAGCGCTTTGAAGCAGTCGCGCAGCCGGTCTGCCACCCAGCCCCAAAACAAGCGCCCCGCCACGCCACCAACCTGCGACGCCATCAAAATAAAACCGGCCTGCACCAGCCCGAGCTTCATTTCCTCGACGAAAAAAATCACCGTGAACGTGAGCAGTGCGAGTTGCATGATGACAAACGCCCCTCCGGCGAGTCCGAGCAACCGCAGCGCGCGATCACGCCACACCATGACTAACCCGCCAAACGGATCGGCACGCCAGCGCACGTGGCGGTCGCGGTCGTTATCCCAATGCGCGCGGCCATGCTCCATCAGCAACAGCAATATCGCCAATGCCACGGCATTGACTGCCAACGCCCATTGCCAGCCCACCCACACCGCAATCGCCGGCGCGATGCCCGCTGCCGCAACGCCGCCCAGCGGCACACCGGTCTGCTTCACAGAAAAAATAAGATTGCGGCGCGCCGGCGGCGTGAAACGTATCATCACCTGCGACGCCGCGGGCGACACCAAGCCGTAACCCAACCCCATCGGCACTGCTGACAGCAGCATGAAACCCGGATGCGGCAGCATCGCGACAATACAGCCCACGATGCATAACAGCAATCCCACCTGGCTGACACGGCAGCCGCCCCAGCGCAGCGAAAGATTGCCACCGAACACCAGCGAAAAAAGCATCGCCAGCGAAATCAGGCTCACTTGGTAGCCGATCAGCGACGAAGGAATGCCGTAGCTTTCGACCACCTTGGGCGCAACCGCCGGCAGAATCGATGTCGCCGTGGTACCGAGCGCCTGGCCGAGCAGCAGCACAGCCATCAAAAAAACAAATGTCGGGGGACCCGTGTCAGCGCGCGATGGCGCTTGAACGCC
>JBEBHE010000062.1:0-17618 GCA_040081205.1 Burkholderiales bacterium
CGACAATGCGGCGGCTGCGCGCATCCAGATTGCCCAGCGCTTTTTCCAGCCCTTCACCGCGCAAACGGGCGTTTTGTTCCTGCTCGATGACCATGCCGGGCTCGGCATCTTCGGCGGCAAGATACGTAATCGGCCCATACGTATTGTCGTCATCATCGGTGCCGCTGGGTTCGAGCGCGACATCCTGTCCGCCGAGACGGGTTTCCATCTCCACCACTTCTTCGGGCTTGACGCCGAGTTGTTTAGCGATGACTTTCACGTCTTCGCTGCCCAGTGTATTCAAACCCGGCTTCATGCTGCGCAGGTTGAAAAACAGTTTGCGCTGCGCCTTGGTGGTGGCGATTTTGACGATGCGCCAGTTGCGCAGAATATATTCATGCATCTCGGCGCGTATCCAATGCACCGCGAACGATACCAATCGCACACCGCGCTCCGGATCAAAGCGCTTTACTGCCTTCATCAGGCCGATATTGCCTTCCTGGATCAGGTCGGATTGCGGCAGGCCGTAACCCATATAGCCGCGCGCGATGGAAACCACCACGCGCAGATGCGACACCACCAGCTCACGCGCTGCGTCGAGATCGTCGTGGTCGCGAAAGCGGCGCGCGTAACCCGTTTCCTGTTCCTGCGTGAGGAAAGGAAAGCGGCTGACCGACTGGATATACGTATCCAGATTGCCCCCGGCCGAGGGGATTGGTAATGCGAAACTTGACATATTGCCTCCCGCTTAAATTGCAGCCAGTGCTTCTACTGCTATTACGGCTGCTATGTTAGCACTCTTGATGTGAGAGTGCCAAATGGAGGGAAAGTTCCATAGGAGGAAATGTAAATATATATAATTAAAACATATAGTTACGTAATTTATTCGGGGTCGAACTCAGCCAGATTCCGGCTCGCTGACAGCCATGCACCCAGCCAGCCCAACCCTGACGCGAACAGGCACAGGCTGGCCGCATCGGGTGCTGAAACATGCAGTAGCGTGATACTGGCACCGTAGAGCTGAGTCAGGCTGCCCAACCGGTCGTTCAACAGCCACAGTCCAGCCCATACGATGAGCCACGCTGTGACGCCGCCCGCCAGCCCAAGCACCGCGCCGTAATACAAAAATGGGCGGCGGATAAACGGATTGGTCGCACCGATCAGCTTGGCGACTTCGATCTCCGCGCGCTGCGTAAGAATTTGCAGGCGGATGGTGTTGAACGTCACGGCGACCAGCGCGAACGCCAGCAGCGCGGCCAGCACCAGCACGATCAGCCGGCCAAGTTTCAGCGTGGCATCGAGCCGCTGGGCCCACGTCGAATCAAGTTGAACGTAGTCAACTTTGGGCCACGCTTTAAACTCGTCGCGCAGTTTTTCCAGTGCGGCCGGCGCATTCTCTTTGGCGTCGATCACAAATCCGTCGGGCAGCGGGTTACGCCCCAAACTGGCGATGACATCCGACAATCCCGACTTTGCTTTCAGATCCGTCAACGCCTGATCTTTTGGCATGAAGCGGACTTTCGCAACGGCGGTGTGTTTCTTTAGCCGGCTCTCGATGTCGCGCACGTCCGTTGTCTGCGCATCGAGCGCCAGAAAAATACTGATCTGAGGCGTCGGCGCTTTATCCTGCGCGAAGCTTTGCAGATTTTCCAGGATAACGTAAAACACCAGCGGCAGCGCCAGCGCGACACCGACTACGCCGATGTTGAACGCACTGGCCAATGGCGTGCGCGCGAGCCGCGCCAGCGTGAGCGCCAGGCCGCGCCAATGCTGCCGCAACCAGTTTTTCATGTGGCTATCCGTCCGTGTTCCAGCGCGATGCGCCGCGGCTGCAATCGCGCCGCGAGTTGCTCGTCGTGCGTGGCGATCACCACGGTGACGCCGACCTGATTGAAAGAGCGTAGCAGTTCGCCGAGTTCAACCGCGTAGGCCGCATCCAGATTGGCGGTGGGTTCGTCTGCCAGCAGGATCGATGGCCGATGCACGATGGCGCGGGCAATCGCCAGCCGCTGCTGCTCGCCGCCGGATAGCGTGACCGGCAGCGCTTTTTCCTTTCCCAGCAATCCGACCTTATCCAGTGCCGCGCGCACGCGCTTTGCTGCGTCGGTGGCGTCATAGCCGATGATGTCGAGCGGCAGCATCACGTTCTGGAAAACCGTGCGGTCGTAGAGCAGCTTGTTGTCCTGAAACATCAGGCCGAAATTGCGCCGCACGAACGGGATCGCCGACGCGCGCAAGGTGCCGACATTCTGCCCGTTGACCAAAACGCTGCCGGAAGTTGGCCGCTCAATCGCGCACATCAACTTGAGCAGGGTACTTTTCCCTGCACCGGAGTGTCCGGTGATGAACACCATTTCGCCCGGTTGTATCTCCAGCACCACGGATTTCAGCGCTTCATAGCCTCCGGGATAGCGTTTGCTGACCTGACTGAAACTGATCACTGTGATGCCGGATTCTGATCGAGCATTGCCGACACGAATTCATCCGCTTTGAACGGACGCAGATCTTCCAGCCCCTCGCCCACGCCGATAAAGCGCACGGGAATGGGTTTCGCTGAGCCCTGAGCCGCGCGCATATGCGCGATGGCTGCAATCACGCCGCCTTTGGCGGTGCCGTCGAGTTTGGTAAGCACCAGTCCCGTGACGCCCAGCGTGTCGTCAAACGCCTTCACCTGCGCCAGGGCGTTCTGGCCGTTGTTGGCATCGAGCACGATCAGCGTTTCGTGCGGTGCGCCGGGCAGCGCCTTGTCGATCACGCGTTTCACTTTTTTGATTTCTTCCATCAGATGCAGTTGCGTCGGCAGGCGTCCTGCGGTGTCCGCCAGTACCACATCGATATCCCGCGCCACTGCCGCATGCATAGCATCGAACATCACTGCCGCCGAGTCACCGGACGCCTGGCTGATTACGGTGACGTTATTGCGCTCGCCCCATGCCATCAGCTGCTCGCGCGCCGCCGCGCGAAACGTGTCGCCTGCCGCCAACAACACTTTTTTACCTTGTGCCTGATAATAATGCGCGAGCTTGCCGATGGAGGTGGTTTTGCCCGCGCCATTCACCCCGGCGAGCATGATCACAAAGGGTTTGTGCGTGCTGACATCAAGCGGCTGCTCGATAGGCTTTAACATCGCCACCAGGTTTTCGCCCAGCGCCTGGCGTAATTGCGCCGCTTCCGTGTAGCGCTCTTTGCGGGCACGCTCGCGCAACGTGGCAATCAGATGCGTTGTTGAGGTTACCCCGACGTCGGCGCCGATCAGCACGGTTTCGAGTTCTTCATAAAATGCTTCGTCGAGTTTGCGTCCGGCGCCGAATAGCCCCGCGACCTGTGCGCCGAGCTTTTCGCGTGTTTTCGCGAGCCCTGACTTGAGCCGGTTAAACCAGCCGCCCGATTCACCCGCATCCGTGCTGGGCGAGGCGTCCTTGGGTTCTCTTGGTTCTTTTAGGTCTTTGGGTTTGAGGAAACCAAACATCGAAAGTTGTGTCTGAAGCGGAGTCGGAAGCCCGGTGTATGCACTGGGCACGGCGGATTTGGATACAATTCTACCCGAAACGTTTTTCCCGGTTTCTAATCAGCGGTACCTATGGTGAATAATGTGAATAAATCAATAGTACGATGGTTGCTGGCGATGGTCGCTGTGGTGTCCGGCACCGCAATGGCCGCCGACACCAGCGTTGGCGAGCACAAGCTCGCAAACGGCATGCGTGTGATCGTCAAAACCGACCGTCGCGCACCGGTGGTGGTGTCGATGGTTTGGTATAAAGTCGGCAGCGTGGACGAAGTGAATGGCGCAACGGGCGTCGCCCATGTGCTGGAGCACATGCTGTTCAAGGGCACCAAAAATATTCCCGGTGGCGATTTCTCGAAAATCGTTGCGGCGGCAGGCGGGCGCGACAACGCGTTTACCAGCCGCGACTACACCGGCTACTTTCAGACTATCCAGAAATCACAGTTGCCGCTGATGCTCAAAATGGAAGCGGACCGCATGGTCAACGCGCTGATTCCGCCGGAGGAATTCAACAAGGAAATCAAGGTCATTCAGGAAGAACGCCGCTGGCGCACCGATGACCGTCCGCGCTCGCTGGTGTACGAACAGTTGATGGCGACCGCGCTGCGCGCGCATCCGTACCGCACGCCGGTGGTGGGCTGGATGAACGACCTGGAAAACATGAGCGCCGAGGACGCCCGTGGGTTCTATGAAAAATGGTATTCGCCGAACAACGCCACGCTGGTGGTGGTGGGCGATGTGTCGCACGACGAAGTATTCAAGCTTGCGCAGCAGCATTTCGGCCCGCTTAAATCCAAAACGCTGCCGTCGCGGAAGCCGCAGGAAGAGCCGGCGCAAACGGGCATCCGCCGCATCACCGTCAAGGCGCCCGCCGAACAGCCATATCTGTTGATGGCGTACCGCGCGCCGAGGCTGATCGATGCAGAGAAAGATTGGGAACCGTACGCGCTGGATATGCTTGCGAGCGTGCTCGACGGCAATGACGCCGCGCGCTTCAGCCGCGAGTTGATACGCGGCACGCAGATCGCCAGCGGCGCCGATGCAAGTTACGACGGCATCGGACGCGGCCCCGGATTTTTTTACCTGACGGGCGTGCCTACTTCGGGCAAAACACTGGATGAACTGGAAAAAGCCTTGCGCCGCGAGGTGCAAAAAGTCATCGATGAAGGCGTCACCGAAGACGAACTGCGTCGCATCAAGGCGCAAGTCACCGCTTCACGCGTGTATGAACGCGACTCGATGTTTTTTCAGGCGCGGCAGATTGGGTCGATGGAGACGATCGGTTTTTCGTATAAAGCGCTCGACGTGATGAACGAGCGCTTCAAATCCGTCACCGCAGATCAAGTGCGTGAGGTTGCCAAAAAATATCTGATTGACGATGCGCTGACGGTTGCCTATCTCGATCCACAGCCGGTGGGCGACAAAAAGCCTGCGGCACCGCCAGCGGGGGTGCGTCATGCGCAATAAGTATTTTAAGTATTTGTTTTTATTTGGTTTTTTATTATCTTCCGGTATGGCGCAGGCACTCCTGCCGATACAGCATTGGCAGACGTCCAGCGGCGCAAAGGTCTATTTCGTCGAGAACCGCGATATTCCGATGCTTGATCTGAGCATCGATTTCGCCGCCGGATCGGGCATGGACAGCGCACAAAAACCTGGCGTGGCGAGCATGAGCAATCGCATTATGCGGCTCGGTGCGGAAGGCATGGATGAAGACGAGATTGCGCGAAAAACGGCAGACATTGGCGCGGGTGTCTCGGGGCGTTTCGACAGCGACCGCGCGGGATTATATGTGCGTACTTTGTCGAGCCTTACCGAGCGCGAGCAGGCGATGGATGTGTTCACGCGCATTCTGCACAAGCCGGTGTTTCCGGCGGGCGCGTTTGAGCGCGAGAAAACGCGGCTCATCAGCGCGATCAAGGAATCGGATATTCAACCGGGAACGATTGCGTCGCGCACCTTCAACCAGCTGATTTACGGCGCGCACCCTTACGGACAGCGCGCTTCCGGTGATGTGGCGTCGGTGGAAAAAATCACGCGTGACGATCTCGTCGCTTTTTATCAGCGACACTATGTTGCGCGCGATGCCGTGATTGCGATCATGGGTGATGTGTCTCGCGAAGAGGCCAATGCGTTGGCCGAGCGTATTGCCGCCGGTCTGCCGCCATCGCAAGGCGGGGCAGTGCCCGCATTGCCGGCGGTGGAAGCCAAACCGCAAAGCGCGACGCGGCTGATTCCGCATCACGCCTCGCAGAGCCACATCCTCGTCGGCGCGGTCGCTATCGCACGTGACGACCCGGATTATTTTCCGTTGTTCGTCGGCAATTACGTGCTGGGCGGTGGCGGATTTGCCTCACGCATCAACGAAGAAGTACGGCAGAAGCGCGGCCTGGCATATTCGGCGTACAGTTATTTTTCGCCGCTGGCGCAAAAAGGCTCGTTTGTCATCGGCATGCAAACGCGCAAGGATCAGGCGCAGGAAGCGATCGATGTGACCATGAAAACGCTGCGCGATTATGTGGCGAATGGCCCGACGGCGAAAGAACTGGACGACGCCAAGAAAAATCTGATCGGCGGATTTCCGTTGCGCATCGACAGCAATCGAAAAATACACGACTACCTGACGGTGATCGGCTTCTATAAATTGCCGCTGACTTACCTGGATGATTTCGTGAAAAATATCGAACGCGTCACGGCTGCGGATATCAAGCGCGCGTTTGCGGCGCGCGTGAACCCCGATCAACTGGTGACGGTGGTGGTGGGCGCGGCGGAATCCGTTCCTTCGGCAGCGGCGCGTTGATTTGGCGGCGGCTCGTTAGTTGAAGGCCAATCGCGTACGTATTGTCGGCGGCGAATGGCGCAGCCGCTGCATTGATTTTCCCGATGGGCGCGGCCTGCGCCCCACCCCAGACCGTGTGCGCGAGACCCTGTTCAACTGGCTGGGGCAAGACCTCGCCGGAAAGCGTTGCCTGGACTTATACGCCGGCAGCGGCGCGCTGGGTTTTGAAGCGGCCTCGCGCGGGGCAAAACAGGTGGTGCTGGTTGAGCGTGAACGCGTTGTTTGCGCGGCGCTGGAGGCAAGCCGCGCCGCGTTACAGGCAGAGCGCGTGCAGGTAATCCGGGCTGATGCGCTAGAATTCCTGAGCGCAGACAGCGGTGTGTATGATGTGGTGTTTCTTGATCCGCCGTTTGCAGATGATCCGTGGGCGCAATTGTTTGAACGGCTTCCGCAGCGGCTTGCTCCCGGGGCTTTGGTGTATCGGGAAAGCGGAGAAAAACAAAAGCGGCAAGCAGCGCCTGAAGGTTGGACAGTGTTCAAGCAAGGCCGCGCAGGGCAAGTGAACTATCAACTGTTGAAACGGACGACTCATGACGATCAAAGCGGTTTACCCCGGAACGTTTGACCCGATCACGCTGGGGCACGAAGACCTGACGCGGCGCGCGGCAAAACTGTTCGGCAGCGTGATCCTCGCGGTGGCCGACAGCAAATCGAAAAAACCGCTGTTCACGCTCGACGAACGTGTGGTGATTGCGCAAGAAACGTTCAAGGATTTGAAGAATGTGGAAGTGATGGGATTTTCCGGTCTGCTGATGAATTTCGTGCAGAAACACGGAGCACGCGTGGTGGTGCGGGGTGTGCGCGCGGTATCCGATTTTGATTACGAATTCCAGCTCGCGGGCATGAATCGCCAGTTGTATCCCGAAGTCGAAACCATTTTCATGACGCCGGGCGAGCAGTACTCGTATGTGTCGGCGACACTGGTGCGTGAAATTTCAATCCTCGGCGGCGATGCCACCAAGTTTGTGTCGGCGCCCGTGGCGCTGCGGCTGCAACACAAGATCAAGCAGCTTGGAGGCAAGTAGCGTGGCGTTGATGATCACTGACGAGTGCATCAATTGCGACGTGTGCGAACCGGAATGCCCGAACGATGCGATTTCAGCGGGTGAAGATATCTATGTAATTGATCCAAACCACTGTACGGAGTGTGTCGGTCACTTCGATGAGCCACAATGTCAGAAGGTTTGTCCGGTGGATTGCATTCCGCTGAATCCGGATGTGGTGGAAACCAAAGAACAGTTGCAGGAGAAGTATCGCGGATTGATGGCGCAAAAAGTCTTATAAATAACCCAATAAAAACTATAGTTATATTTAGGGCAACTTGCAAAGCGCGTGGCCCTGCTGCCAGTCAACTACGGATCAAACCACAAGAGGGGCACTCATGAAATTCGCCGCATTCGTTGCAACCGGTGTGATGATTGTGCTGGGTTTGTCCATCGCGCATGCGCAACAGTACCCGCTAAAACCCGTTCGCGTCATCCTGCCGTTTCCGCCCGGCGGCGGCGCAGATGCGTTGATGCGGCCGCTGGCGCCGAAGCTCGCGGAACTGACCGGACAACAATGGGTGATTGATAATCGTCCCGGCGCCAACGGCAACATCGCGGCGGAAGTCACCGCCAATGCCGCGCCGGACGGCTACACACTGTTCTTCGCCAACAGTTCGCTGGTGATCAATCCATCGCTCTACAGCAAGCTGCCGTTCAACGTGGAGCGCGATTTTGCGCCGATCACGCTGGCGGCGATGACGCCGAGCGTGCTGGCTACGCATCCGTCGTTACCTGTAAAAACCGTGGCGGATCTGATTGCTATTGCGCGCCGCCAGCCGGGCAAGCTGAATTTCGCTTCCGGCGGCGCGGGCAACACCATGCATCTGGGCGTCGAGTTGCTCAAAAGCATGGCCAAGGTCGATATGCTGCACGTGCCGTACAAGGGTGGCGGTCCAGCGATCGTTGACGTGATGGCCGGGCAGTGCGATTTTCTGGTGGTCAACATTGGCCCGGTGATCGGTCACATCCGCGGCGGCAAACTGAATGCCGTCGCTGTCACCAGCAAAACGCGCGCGGCGGTACTGCCCAACGTGCCGACGGTTTCGGAGTCGGGATTGCCGGGTTATGAATCAACCACCTGGTACGGTTTTGTCGGTCCCTCCGCGTTGCCGAAAGATATTGTTGCGCGCGTCAACAGTGTCGCCACGACGGCGCTGAAAAATCCGGACACGCGCGAGCGTTACATCGCGCTGGGCGCCGAGCCCGCCACCAACACGCCCGAACAATACGCGGCATTTATCCGAAAAGACATGCAGGACTGGGCGAAAGTGGTGAAGGTGTCTGGCGCCAGACTGGATTAGAAAGGCTTCACGTGACGGTCTACAAACCTGAACCGCCGGTCTGCCCCGCCCCGCACGAGGGCACGCGCAAGCCGTCGTTCACGTTGCCGCCGGGCGCCACCGACAGCCATGCGCATGTATTCGGCGAACGCGCAAAGTACGGCTATGCCGATGACCGGCAATACACGCCGCCGCCGGTGTTTCTGAAAGATTATCTCGCGATGCACGACGCGGTGGGTTTCGCGCGTGGTGTGGTGGTGCAGTCGGGTGTGCATGGCACCAACAACAGCGTCATCGTCGATGCCATCACACAGTCGCAGGGTAGGCTGCGCGGCATTGCGTTGTTGCGCGAGGACGTTACCGATGCGGAACTCGACGCTCTGGATAAAGTCGGCGTGCGCGGTTTTCGCGCGAATCTGGTGGCAAAAACCGGTGTGCAATTCGATGCCGCTAAAAAACTCGCAGCACGCGTGGCGCGTCTCGGCTGGCACGCGCAGTTCCTGATGGATATTGAAAACTTTCCCGATTTTGATCGTATCGCTTCGGCGTTTCCGGGCGAGATGATGATCGACCACATGGGACGGCCTGATCCGAAACGCGGCGTGAATGCGCCCGGCTTTCAGGCATTGATCCGCGCGCTAAAAAGCGGGCGCGTGTGGACAAAACTCTCGGCGCCGTATCGTACGTCGCGCGCGCCGATACCGTACGACGATCTAACGCCGTTCGCGCACGCGCTGGTGGCTGCCGCGCCGGAGCGACTGGTGTTCGGCACCGACTGGCCGCACGTGATGATGGACGGAGAGATGCCCAACACCGGCACGCTGGTGGAACAACTCGCGGCGTGGGTGCCGGATGCCGCGACGCGCGAGAAGATTCTGGTGAAAAATCCCGCCCGTTTATACGGATTTTAGAAAGGCGTGCGGGATTTCAGAGAAGACTAATGTGGCGCAGCCACGTTATGTCGGAACTACCATCCTGCGCGGTTGTGCCGGTTTTAAGTGAGCGCAGGCGGCAGAACGTCAAACATCCGGCAGGCGGTGGTATCTATAGACCCTGAGCCAAAAATCCGGCTCCCGTCGCCGGCATCAGAAATTCCTTGCTCATTTCCTTCATCGAGTTGATGCCGAGCTGCGCCATGTCGCGGTCGAGTTCATCCATCAGCAGGCTCACCGCATGGGCCACGCCGGCTTCGCCGGCACAGGCTGCAGCGCACAGGAACGGCCGGCCGATGAAGCAGAAGTCTGCGCCGAGCGCGAGCGCTTTTAATACGTCGGTGCCGCGCCGAAAGCCGCTGTCCATGATCACGGCCATCTTGTCGCCGGCGGCTTCGCGGATGCCAGGTAGTACCCGCAGTGGCGCCACGGTGCCGTCTAACTGCCGGCCGCCGTGGTTCGACACCATCACGCCGTCGAGCCCGTGCTCGCGCGCGATGCGTACCGAATCCTTGTCGACCACGCCTTTGATCAGCAGGTTGCCCTTCCAGATCTTGCGCATTAGCTCGACATGCTTCCACGACAGACGGTCGCGCCGGCCGTAGTCGCGTTTGTTGCCGACAGAAAGCATAGGGACGCGCGGCCCCATGTTTTCCACGTGCGGCATGCCGTCGAGCATCAGTGTTTTCAGGAACATGCCGAACAGCCACTTCGGACGAATTCCGACGTCCCACGCAAGACGCAGCGAGGGACGCAGCGGCGTGCTGTAACCACTGCGCACGTTGTTCTCGCGGTTGGCGGGTACCTGCACGTCCACCGTGACGGCGATAGTGTCGAAGCCCGCTTTTTCGCAGCGCTCAAACGTTTGTCTGATGCGCTCGTCGTCGCCCGGCAGATACGCCTGGAACATCGCCGTTCTACCGGCCGCTTTGACCTTTTCCATTGTCATGAGGGACGCGCCGCTCATCATCATCGGAATATTGGCCTCGGCCGCCACGCCGGCGAGCACGGTGTCGCCGCGATAACACGCGGTGGAAGTGCCGCCCATCGGCGCAAAGCCGAACGGCGCGTTGTAGGTGTGGCCGAAGAGCTCGGTCTTCATGGTGCGCGCGGTGGTGTCGATCAGCGGCTTGGGTACCAGCGCGATTTCATCGAAGGCCGAGCGGTTGCCGCGCAGCGACACATTGTCTTCCACGCCACCGGTGACATAGCCATAGATCGGTCGCGGCAAAACCTTGCGCGCCTGATCGATGAAGTCCTGCAGCGCCAGATACTGCTGCAGGTGGCGCGGCAGGGCGCGTTTATCGACGATGGAAAGACCGCCGGAGCTGTCGGGTTTGAGCGCGACTGGCGCCAAGGCATTTGGTGTTGCAGTGGTGTCCATCATGTTTTCCTTTTTTCGATTGTGGCGCTGCGGATAGCAGCGCGTTTACGGATTTGCGGTTGCTGATGCGCCACTATAACTGCAAGCCTGTCCCAGCGAATCACGGCGCACCGTGACGCGGGCGAGCCCGGGCAGCTTGGTCGCGAGACGCCGCCAGATCCAGATCGCCAGATGCTCCAGACTGGGTGATTCTAGGTATTTGATTTCATTTAATAATTTATGATCAAGCTGTTTGCGCAACGCAAGACAAACGCGTTCCACCTGCGCGAGGTCGGCGACAAAGCCGTGCGGCGCGCGCGGCGTTCCGCGCAACGCCACCTGACACTGAAACGAATGCCCATGCACGCCACGATACTTATGGCCGCGCGGCGTGGTGGTGAAGCAATGTGCAGCGTCGAAGCCGAAGGCATAGGAAATTTCGACGTCGGGCGCGTGTGGCGCACGAGCGGTTTTGCGGGAAGAACGCTTGATCATGGAATACCAATCAGTTTGTGGGTTTGCAGCGACAGTCGCCAGCGCGGATGCGCCTTGCAGTACGCCACCGCGAGACGCGTGTGGTGCGCGCGGCGCGGCCCATCCATCGGCTGCAGAAAAAAATGCCGGAAGCGCAGTTTCTCATAGCGTTCGGGCTCGGCGTTTTTTTGCGGAAATACCAGCTTTAATTCGTCGCCACGCGACAGCGACAGCGGTACGCGCGCCTTGGGACTGACGCAAATCCAGTCGATGCCCGGCGGCGGCATCAGCGTGCCGTTGGTTTCAATGGCGATGCGAAACCCTTTCGCGTGCAGCGCGGCGATCAGGGGTTTGTCGAGTTGCAGCAACGGTTCGCCGCCGGTGCAGACGACGAAGCGCGATACTTTGGTGCGTGGGGGCCATGCGGCGACCACGGCATTGGTGAGTGCCGCTGGCGTGCGGAATTTTCCGCCGCCGGGGCCGTCCACGCCGACAAACTGCGTGTCGCAAAAGCGGCACACGGCGCTGGCGCGATCTTTCTCACGGCCCGACCACAGGTTGCATCCGGCAAAGCGCAGGAACACCGCAGGCGTGCCCGCATTCGCGCCCTCGCCCTGCAGCGTGTGGAAAATCTCTTTGACGGAATACATGCTGAAAGGCGTTAGTGCGCCGCAGCCCACGAATCCCGCAGTGTCACCGCGCGATTGAATTTCGGCGCGCCGGGCGTGGAGTCGCGCAGGTCGGCGACAAAATAGCCGTGCCGTTCGAACTGGAAGCGGTCCTGCGGCGCGGCTTCGCGCAGCGCCGGTTCAAGTTGCGCAGTGAGGATTTTCTTGGAATCCGGATTGAGGTCGAGTAAAAAATCCCGATCCCCCGCGCCGGGGTGGGGTGTCTTGAACAGCCGGTCGTAGAGCCTGACTTCAGCAGCGTACGCATGCGCGACGCTTACCCAGTGAATATTGCCTTTGACTTTGACCTTGTCCGCGCCCGGCGTGCCGGATTTGGTATCAGGGATAGTTTCGCAGTGCACGGCGGTGATGTTGCCCTGGGCATCTTTGTCGCAGCCGATGCATTTCACGACGTAGCCGTAGCGCAGACGCACGCTGTTGCCGGGGAACAGGCGGAAGTAACCTTTCGGCGGTGTCTCGGCGAAATCGTCGCGCTCGATCCACAACTCGCGCGTGAGCGGCACCACGCGCTTGCCGAGTTCCGGTTTCTGCGGATGATTGGGGGCATGGCAATCTTCCTGCTGCCCTGCGGGATAGTTGTCGATGATGAGTTTCACCGGGTCGAGCACGGCGATGCGGCGAGGCGCCCTCTCGTTCAGGTTCTCGCGCATGCAGTCTTCAAGCACCGAAAAATCAATCCATGAATCGGCTTTGGAGACGCCGATGCGGTCAGCGAATGCGCGAAACCCTTCGGCAGTGTAGCCGCGGCGTCGCGCACCCACCAGCGTGGGTAGACGCGGATCATCCCAGCCGTCCACATGTTTTTCGGTGACGAGCTGGATCAGCTTGCGTTTGGAAAGTACCGCGTACGTCAAGTTGAGCCGCGCGAACTCGATCTGTTGCGGCAGTGGCTTGTCGAGTAGCCCGCCTTCGGCGAGCCGCAACAATAGCCAGTCATAAAACGGGCGCTGATCTTCAAACTCCAGTGTGCAGATCGAGTGCGTGATGCGTTCCAGCGCGTCCTCGATCGGATGCGCGTAGGTGTACATCGGATAGACGCACCATTTGTCGCGCGTGCGGTGATGCTCCGCTTTGCGAATGCGGTAGATCGTCGGATCGCGCAGGTTGATGTTGGGCGACGCCATATCGACTTTTGCCCGCAACACCATGCTGCCTTCGTCCTGTTTGCCGTCGCGCATTTCACCAAATAGCGTGAGCGACTCGGCGGCAGGACGGTCGCGCCACGGGCCCGGTTTGCCCGGCTCGGTGAGCGTGCCGCGGTTTTTACGCATTTCTTCGGCGGATTGCTGATCGACGTAAGCATGCCCGGCGGTAATCAGGTATTGCGCCGCCTCGTACATAAAGTCAAAGTAGTCGCTGGCGAAAAATACGTTTTCGCGCCAGTCAAAACCCAGCCATTGCACGGCCTGGATGATGGAATCGACGTATTCCTGCTCTTCTTTCTCCGGATTGGTGTCGTCGAAACGCATGTGGCATGCGCCGGCGTAATCGTGCGCCAGTCCGAAATTGAGGCAGATCGACTTCGCATGGCCGATGTGCAGATAACCATTCGGCTCCGGCGGAAAACGTGTGCGGATTTTCGCCGGATCCGGCGGCGTATGGGCGTGTGCCTTGGCCGGGCCGGGTTTACCGCCCCAGCCGCGGGTAGCAAACTTGCCGTTCGCCAAGTCGGACTCGATGATGGTGCGGATGAAATTACCGACGGGTGTGGCGAGTGTGGCGGGTGTGGCAGCAGGCTTGTTTTTTTCGCTCATGATAGGTGTATTTTACCGCGCATGTCGTGCGAGGCGCTCCCGTCCGGAGTGAATCATGGTGAGTTCTTCGGGGTCGAACGCTGCCATGGCTTCTTCAGCAAAGTTGAGAAACGCTGCGATCTTGCCCGGTAACGGGCGTGTTTTCCGGTACAAGGCGTAAAGGGGAGGGCCGCCGATGCATTCCCAGTCGCCGAGCACTCGTTTCAACTGTCCCGATGCGATCAGCGTGGGATCGAAAAAACCGATGCGCACCAATCCGACGCCGGACAGCGCTGCGGCGACGAGCCCTTCGCGTTCATTGGTCACCAGTGCCGATGGCACTTTCACAACTTCGTGTTCAGTGCCTCGCCGGAATTCCCAGGTATCGAGGGGCTTCCCGGCCCACACTGGATTCAAGATGATGCCGCGGCGCTTTTCCAGCTCGCGCGGGTGGTTCAGTTCTCCAGCAAATTTCAGGTAGGAGGGGGCGCCATAGACGCCGAAACGTACTTGACAGAGCTTACGTGCAATCAAATTCGAGACGGGCGGTTCGCCTACATAAAGCATCAGATCAACGCCGTCGGCGTGCATTTGGACAGGGTCAGTCATCTGTCGGCATTCGATGGTAAGTTCCGGGTGCTGCCGCATGAATCCAGGCAACCGCGGCATGATGACGTGCCGCGTGATTGGGACACTGATGCCGAGGGAGAGTGTTCCCTTGAGACGTGCGCGCATACTGGATGTTGCAGCGTCCAGCTCGGACAATCTGTCGAGAATATCGCGCCCGCGACGGCAGAATTCCTCACCGTCTTCGGTCAGCTTGAGCTGGCGGGTGGTGCGATAAAACAGCGTTACATGAAAACGCTTTTCCAGATCGGCAATGGCATGACTCACCGCGGAAGGCGTCACGTTGAGCGACGCAGCGGCCTTCGCAAAGCTGCCTGCGTCGGCGGCCCGCACGGCCATCTCGATTTGCCGTACCCTATCCATGGTTGTCTCCGCGCTTCAAAAGCGCATTATTCATGAATGCAGCTCACGAGTGTAGTGCCTGATGATGCCTCGACGGAAGGGGTATCTGTTCCTAAAATGGATTCAGTCTTAAACAACCGGAAAAAGTGCGATGCGAAACCGGCTATCAGCCTTATCTTTCTATGCAGGCACCTGCGCAGGTTTGTGCGCGGTGGCGGCGCCACTGCCTGTAGCGGGCGCCAACGTTTCTCAAGCGGTGAGCTACCCAACCCGGCCGATACGCCTCATCGTTCCCGCTGGTGCAAGCAGCAACGGCGATTACCGCGCACGGCAGCTTGCCCAGAAAGTGTCCGCAGCGCTCGGCCAGCAGATGGTTGTGGACAATAGGCCGGGGGCGAATACGATCATTGGCACGGAAGTCGCCTCGCGTGCTGCAGCCGACGGGCATACGCTGCTTTTTTCATTTCACTCGTTTGCGATCAACCCATTTCTTTACAGCAAGTTGCCGTACGACTCGTCGAAAAAATTCGCGCCGGTCGCCGGATTCAACATTGTACCGGTGGGACTTTTCCTTAACGCCGCGGTGCCCGCGAATTCCGTGAGGGAACTCATCGCGCTGGCCAAGGCTAAACCGGATGACCTGACCTGTGTCTCTGTGGGTATTGGCTCGGGCCAGCATCTTTCCTGCCATCAGTTCAACAGGCTGACAGGTTCGAAAATCAGAATCATCCACTACAAAGAGATGGGGCAGGGTGTGACGGATATGCTCGGCGGACAGATCAGCATGGTGTTTGACGGATTGCCTGTGCCGTTGCCGCTGGTCAAATCCGGCAAGCTCAAGGCGCTGGCGATATCCGGCGCGAACCGTGTGTCATCGCTGCCGTCGTTGCCCACATTTCGTGAGGCCGGGCTGGCGGAATTCGATATGGCGTTCTGGACGGGCGTATTCGCACCGACGGGCACGCCGCAAATTGCGATAGACACGATCAACCGGGAAACCAATGCCGCACTGAAAGCACCCGATATTGTGCAATCCCTTACTGACACCGGCGGTACGCCCTTGGGTGGCTCGTCTGCGGACTTCACTGCTTTTGTGAAGGCGCAGTCGGAACGATGGGGTGCTGTTATTAAGGATTCCGGTGTGCGGCTGGATTGAACTATTGCGTTGAAATCAAGCAGGAGTATTGCAATGATACGTGCGAAGAAGGTAGGTCACGTCGCGCTAAAGATGGAGAACCTCAATACGTGCGAGAGGTTTTATATCGGGTGTTGGGGGTTGAGTATGTGAACCGGCTGGACAAGCCGCGCGCGGTTGACCACGGCACCACTCATAGCTTGTATTTCAATGACCCGGCGGGCAACCGGTTGGAGCTCTATTGCGACATCGGCGAAAACGGCTTGGAACGCGCGCGTGGCCGAACGATCCGCTCCATCAAAGATTTCCCGGCGCTTGATCTCGAATGATTGGCGTCAGGCGCGCTTTGCGAGATAGCGTGTGGGGAGTGTTTTTTCCACGGCGCGTTTGCCGATGCGCGTCAGCTGATACGCTTTTGCACGCGGGCGAGCTGTAACCGCACGCAGCAGTTTGCCATCGACGTAATGTAATGCCGCACCGTCGTCGGCTGCGACGCCTTCGAGGATTTTGCCACCGCCAACCATTTTGCGATAAGTGGGCCGGCGCAGCGCTTCGCTGTCATAGTGCGGGCAATTACTGCCGGGTAAAAAGCCGAGGCAATTCATCGCGGTCAGCGGGCCGGCAACCGAATCGGTAACGCCTTGCTCAAACCAGCAGATCGAACCCGCGCTGGCACCGCCCAGCACGACACCGCGTTCCCACGCCTTGCGCAGATAAACATCCAGCGACCATTCGCGCCACACCGCGAGCAGGCTGCGCGTATTGCCGCCGCCAACGTAAATCGCATCGTGTTCCATCACAAAGGATTCCAGATCGCGCGGCGTGCGCGCGAACAGCGGCAGATGCGTGGGTGCGCAATTGAATTGACTGAAGCCTGCATAAAAACGCAGCCGGCCCATGTCGGCGTCGCCGTGCGCCGCGCCGATAAAACATACGCGCGGCTTTTTCTTTTTGGCGAGCGAGAGAAAATATTTTATCAGGAGCAGGTTGTCGAGATTTTCCGGCAGGGCGGCGCCGCCGATGGCGAGAATTTGACGTTTCATATAGGGCTACTTCAACTTTCTATTTTTACCTATGGTCGGCGGCGCAATGCACGCCTTCACGGTCGCATCCCGCAAGCGGGTCCCTGCTCCGCGCTACGGCGTGCCCGCCGATAGCGAGAATTTGGCTTTTCATAAGCGCAAAATTATCTGATTAGGATGTAGGGAAAATATCAATCACTGTCGTTCCCGCGCAGGCGGGAATCCCTGACACAGTGCCACATGAGACATTGCATGGGTTCCCGCCTGCGCGGGAACGACAAAGGTTTTGTTACGCGCCAATCAACCCTCAATCTTCACGCCCGCATCCTTGATAACCTTGGCCCACTTCGCCACTTCATTTTTGAGGAATTGATCGAACTCCGCCGGTGAGCTGCCCACCGGATCAATACCCATCTGCACCAGGCGGTCGCGTATGTCCTGTCGCTTGAACGCGGGCATGATTTGCGCGCTGAGTTTATCGATGGCTGCTTTGGGGGTGCCCGCAGGCGCGAGCCAACCGACCCAGGTGCCGCCAGTGACATTGACGCCGACTTCAATCATGGTGGGAATGTCCGGCGCGGCCTGAATGCGTTTCTCGGAAGCCATGCCCAGCGCCTTGATGCGGCCGCCGCGCACGTGCGGCATCATCGAC
>JBEBHE010000063.1:0-17533 GCA_040081205.1 Burkholderiales bacterium
ACCCCACCCTTGCCCCATGTGTGCCTTGCACTCATTTCCGCTTCCGTCTTTTCATCCCAGAAACACTGTCTTGAATCGCCCCCACTACAATAAAGCATGCTGTTGAAATTCCAAATCCAATAGGTATGACGTATGAGCCCTCAGGAGAAAAAAATGGCGAATGCCCCACCGCCGAAAGCACCGCTACCCAACAAATTAAAGACGTAATTGAAGCGCCAGCAAGCTGCTTCCAAAACCCCTTTACTATCCTCGTAAAACAAAATGCGACGGGGAGGGAAATCAACACTAAAAGTTGAAGCATAAAATTTCTGTGGAACTACCGCAGGCAATTAGGACATGTTTTCATGTATTCACGTATTATCGTCGCCGTTCCGCGAACAATATCTCGGTGTTCCCGCTCAGAAATCAATGCGTCACGCACAACGTGCAAAGGCGTTGACCAGCTTGCCAGCCCTTCAAACACTTTATATCCATGGCCTCCAGCAAACTGATCTTGGTACCAGTGCAAGACTCGCGCGAGTCCCGTTAGTGATGCTCGACTCCATTCTAAGATAAGGTGTGCCTGAATTCTTTGCCCGCACACAGCAGCATCTTCTGACGCACACATCGCATGCATGTGTGAATTCACTTTCTCTTGAGGATGTGTGCCATCCTCCAGTCTATCCCAGTCTGCACCAGAAACTCTTCTCGCTAGTATTCTCGCATCGTCGTTTGACCAGCCAGCTTGCGAAGCGCCTTGCACTGTAAGTGTGTAATGAATAGTACCCAGATAATTCACTATATACTGAAATGCTCCGGTTACAGCGCCGTTAGCGAATTTCCCACCGCCTATCGCTGAGGCGGTGCCGCCAATAACAGCCGACTTGATCGTATTCGCGAACGAATCCTGGAAATTGGGTGTGTTCGCGGAAACAAATTTCGTGAACCCCGCTGTTGCCGCACCACGCCCGCAATCGCCCCCGGACGCCGCAGCGCTAATGCAGCCCGCGCCAGCATGAAACAGCGCACGCCCAAAACTATCTTGCGCCAGTGACCACGAGAACTCATTCGCGATCTGTCCCGCTCCGTAGAACAACAATCCAGAGAATGCTCCTTGAATCCCGCCTTGCAGCGTCCCCGATTGAATTGTACCTCCGGCAAATCCTGCGGCTGCTGCATTGGCGGCATTCGCAATTCCGCCTCCAAATAGCCCGCCATCGTAAACACCGATAAAGTACGCAACAGCAATCGCCGCCACCGTCCTGAACAAACTACTAAACTTGAACTTGTAACCCGAAGGATCCGTACAAATAACGGGGTTGTTCATGCAGTACCCATAGCGGTTGTAATCCTGCATGTTGTCCGCATGGTTGATAAACGGATCGGCCGTCATGAACCTGCCCAGCGCCGGATCGAACACGCGCCCGTTCATGTGGATCAGATTCATCTCGTCCAGATGCTCGTGCCCGGTGTAGCCGCGGTCGGTGGTGATGCCGATGATCGGACTTAACCTATCCTGCGGGTCGCCGCTGTCGTAGCGCCGCTCGCCGAACATCTCGTAGGCCATCTGCTCCAGCGTGCCGCCCACTTCGTTGGTGATGGTGGCGATGCTGCCGAGGTTGTCGGTGTGGTAGTAGCGCATCTCGCCCTGGGGCGGGCCGGTGCTCTTGATCACCTGCACCCCCACCAGCCCGGCGCCGCCTTGTACGTAGAACTTGTGGGTGACCTCGCCGGTGGTGGTGCTGGTTTCTTTTTCGTAAAAACCCGCGGCGGCGTAGATGCTGGTGAGGGTGTCGTCCGGGCGCACGGTGATGAGCCGCGCGCGCTGGTGCTCGGCGTTGTAGGTGTACGTGTAGTTGTAGGCACCACTGGTGATGGTGTTCACCATGTTGAAGCTGGTGTAGGTGACGGTTTTGCCGTTGCCTGCGGTCATGCTGCCGTTGGCGTCGTAGGCGTAGCTGGCGTTGATGGGGCCGGCGACGCTGGCTACGGCGTGCGGGCGCGAGCATCAAGACGAGACCCCAAAATTCCCTATTGAAGCAAGGGCTTGGTACAGATAGACTTAAACGGTTTCACCCCATTATCTTTGGTTCCGTCACGGTGCAATTGTGGCGGCGCAATAATATTCACTTAAGTATTTGTTTTTATTGAACATTTGGTGATGCCTATGAGCTTGGATTCCGTGAGCGATTGTTACCCGCCTGCCGCGCAGGGCCTATACGACCCGGCCAATGAACACGACGCCTGCGGCGTCGGCTTTGTCGCGAATATCAAGGGCAAGAAAAGCCACGAGATCATTGAACAGGGCCTCACTATTCTGAAGAACCTCACCCATCGCGGCGCGGTTGGCGCCGATCCCAAAGCATCCGATGGCGCGGGCATTTTGATCCAGATGCCCGACAAGTTTTTCCGCGAAGAGATGGCCAAGCAGGGCGTAAAGCTGCCGCCGTTCGGCCAATATGGCGTGGGCATGGTGTTTCTGCCGCGCGAGCCGGCGTCGCGGTTTGCCTGCGAATATGAAATCGAGCGCGCGATCAAGGACGAAGGCCAGGTGCTGCTGGGCTGGCGCGACGTGCCGGTGGACAACGCCGATCTGGGCGAGTCGGTCAAAAAAATCGAACCGGTAATCCGCCAGGTATTCGTCCAGCGCGGCGCCGGTGTCACGGTTACCGACGCGCTGGAGCGCAAACTGTACATCCTGCGCAAGGCGGCGGGCCATGCCATTCGTTCGCTGCATTTGAAGCACGGCGCCGAGTATTACGTGTCGTCGTTTTCCGCGCGCACCGTGGTCTACAAAGGCATGCTGATGGCGAATCAGGTCGGCGTGTTTTACAAGGATTTGCAGGACGCGCGCGTGGTGTCGGCGCTGGCGCTGATACACCAACGCTTTTCGACCAACACCTTTCCGACGTGGGATCTGGCCCATCCGTTCCGCATGATCGCGCACAACGGCGAGATCAACACGCTCAGAGGCAACGTCAACTGGATCCGCGCGCGGCAGGGCGCGATTTCGAGTCCGATTCTCGGCGATGATCTTAACAAGCTGTGGCCGCTGATTTATCCGGGTCAATCCGATTCGGCGTCGTTCGACAACGCGCTCGAGCTGCTGGTGATGAGCGGCTATTCCATTGCGCACGCGGTGATGATGATGATTCCCGAAGCATGGGAAGGCCACACGCTGATGGACGCGAGCCGCCGTGCGTTTTACGAATATCATGCGGCGATGATGGAGCCGTGGGATGGGCCCGCCGCGATTGCGTTTACCGACGGTCGCCAGATCGGCGCAACCCTCGATCGCAACGGGTTGCGTCCGGCGCGTTACATCGTCACCAGCGATGACCTGGTGGTGATGGGCTCGGAATGCGGCTGTCTGAATATTCCCGAAGAAAAAATCATCAAGAAGTGGCGCTTGCAGCCGGGGAAAATGTTCCTCGTCGACCTCGAAAAAGGCCGCATCGTTGACGACAACGAGCTGAAGGAAACGCTCGCGTCGACCAAGCCGTACGCCGAGTGGATTGACCGCATCCGCGTCAAGCTCGACGACGTTGAGAGCGATAAGGCACAGCCGGAGCGCAGTGACGTGTCGCTGCTCGACCGTCAACAGGCGTTCGGCTGGACACAGGAAGAACTGAAATTCCTGCTGACGCCGATGGCATCGAACGGCGAAGAACCTATTGGGTCCATGGGCAACGATTCGCCGATGGCCGTGTTGTCCAACAAAAACAAAACGCTGTATCACTACTTCAAACAGTTGTTCGCGCAGGTGACCAACCCGCCGATTGATCCGATTCGTGAAGAGTTGGTGACCTCGCTGGTGTCGTTCATCGGGCCGAAGCCGAACCTGCTGGGTGTGGATGAAACCAATCCGCCGATTCGCCTGGAAGTCAGCCAGCCGGTGCTCGATTTTTACGAGATGGAAAAAATCCGTCACATCGACCGTTACACCGACGGCAAATTCAAATCGTGCGAACTCGACATCATTTACCCGCTGGCGTGGGGCAACGAGGCGATTGAAGCGCGGCTCGCGAGCCTGGCCGCTCAGGCCGAAGACGCGGTGCGCGCGGGTTACTCGATCATTATTTTGTCCGACCGCAAAGTGAATCGCGACAACGTGGCGATTCCCGCGCTGCTGGCATTGTCGGCAATTCATCAACATCTGGTTGATAAAGGTCTGCGCACCAGCGCGGGTCTGGTGGTTGAAACCGGCAGTGCACGCGAGGTGCATCACTTCGCACTGCTCGGCGGCTATGGCGCGGAAGCGGTACATCCGTATCTGGCACTGGAAACGTTGCTTGATCTCGCGGATCAAAAACTGCTGGGCGCGGATGTTGACGGCAAAAAAGCCATCAAGAATTTTGTCAAAGCGGTGGGCAAGGGCCTGCGCAAAGTGATGTCGAAGATGGGCATTTCGACTTACATGTCATATACCGGCGCGCAGATTTTTGAAGCGGTGGGTCTCGCGAAAGTGCTGGTGGATAAATATTTCACCGGCACCACTTCGAACGTCGAGGGCATCGGCTTGTTCCGTGTGGCCGAAGAAGCTATTCGCACGCATCGCGCTGCGTTCAGCAACGACCCCGTGCTCGCGGGCGCGCTCGACGCCGGCGGCGAGTACGCTTGGCGTGTGCGCGGCGAAGAGCACATGTGGACGCCGGATGCGATTGCCAAGTTGCAGCACTCAACGCGGCAAAAAAGCTATTCCAGCTTCAAGGAATATTCGCAGATTATCGATGACCAGTCGCAGCGGCACATGACGTTTCGCGGGCTGTTTGAATTCAAGTTTGGGCTATGCAAGCCGGTGCCGATTGAAGAAGTTGAATCCGCTGCGGATATCGTCAAGCGGTTTTCCACTGGCGCGATGTCGCTGGGTTCTATTTCCACCGAAGCGCACACTTCGCTTGCCATCGCGATGAACCGCATCGGCGGCAAATCCAACACCGGTGAAGGCGGCGAAGATCGCAACCGTTTCGCACCGGTCAAAGCGGGTGAAACACTGCAATCGAAGCTCGGTGCATCGCGCGTGGAAAACTACGCTGAGATACACGAAGGCGATTCGCTGAAATCGAAAATCAAGCAGGTTGCCTCCGGCCGCTTTGGCGTAACCACCGAATATCTCGCCAGTGCGGAACAAATCCAGATCAAAATGGCGCAGGGCGCAAAGCCCGGCGAGGGCGGCCAATTGCCCGGCAAAAAAGTGTCCGAGTACATCGCGGAACTTCGCTACTCGACGCCGGGCGTGGAGCTGATTTCACCGCCGCCGCATCATGATATTTATTCGATTGAAGACCTGGCGCAACTGATCCACGACCTGAAAAACGGCAACCCCAGCGCATCGATCAGCGTCAAGCTGGTGTCTGAAATCGGCGTCGGCACGGTGGCCGCGGGTGTGGCAAAAGCCAAGGCGGATCACGTGACGATTTCCGGTCATGACGGCGGCACAGGCGCTTCGCCCTGGTCGTCGATCAAGCACGCCGGCACGCCGTGGGAACTGGGGCTGGCCGAAACGCAGCAAACATTGGTACTGAACAAACTGCGCAGCCGCATTGCCGTGCAGGTCGATGGCCAACTCAAAACCGGTCGTGACGTAGTGATCGGCGCACTGCTTGGCGCGGATGAATTTGGTTTCGCAACCGCGCCGCTGGTCACGCAGGGCTGCATCATGATGCGCAAGTGTCATCTGAACACCTGCCCGGTCGGCGTGGCGACGCAAGACCCAGTGCTGCGCAAGAAATTTGTCGGCAAGCCGGAGCACGTCATCAATTTTTTCTTCTTCATTGCCGAAGAAATTCGCGAGTTGATGGCGCAACTGGGCGTGCGCAAGTTTAACGACCTCATTGGCCGTTCGGATTTGCTGGATATGCAAAAAAGCATTACGCACTGGAAGGCGCTCAGCCTCGATTTCTCGCGCATTTTCGCGCAGCCGAAAATCGGTCCGGAAGTATCGCGCTTTCAGTGCGAATCGCAGGATCACGGTCTCGACAAAGCGATCGACATGCGTTTGATCGAGCTGGCGCAGCCTGCGCTGGCGCGGCGCGAAAAAGTATCGATCGATATGCCGATCCGCAATATTAATCGCACGGTGGGCACCATGCTGTCGCACGAAGTCGCCAAACGTTACCAGCACGCCGGCTTGCCGGATGACACCATCCGCGTGCGTTTTGCCGGTTCGGCCGGACAAAGCTTCGGCGCGTTTCTCGCGCGGGGTATAACACTCGATTTGATTGGCGACACCAACGACTATGCCGGTAAAGGCATGTCGGGCGGCCGTATTTGCGTGCAACCGTCACCCAAGTTCAAGGGCAATCCAACGGAAAACATTATCACCGGCAACGCCGTACTGTACGGCGCGATTGAAGGCGAGGCGTATTTCCGCGGCGTCGCAGGCGAACGTTTCGCGGTGCGTAACTCCGGCGCGCATGCGGTGGTCGAAGGCGTTGGCGACCACGGTTGCGAATACATGACCGGCGGCACGATTGTGGTGCTGGGCATGACGGGGCGCAATTTCGCGGCGGGCATGTCGGGTGGCATCGCGTACGTTTACAACGAAAGCGGTGTGTTCGAATCGTATTGCAACAGCGCGATGGTGAAGCTTGAGCCGGTGCTGCCCGAGAAAGAACAGGAAGCGAAAGTTGCACATGAACTATGGCATCGCGGCATGAGCGACGAGGCCGTGTTGAAGCAGATGATCGAAGCGCACGCACGCTATACGGGCAGTGCGCGCGCCATAGCAATCCTCGCCGATTGGGGCACGGAACGCAGCAAATTCGTGAAGGTGTTCCCGCATGAATACCGGCGAGCACTCGGCGAGATGGCGGCTAATCACAAAAAAGTTGCTTAAAAACAAATATTTATACTGAAAATACGATGGGCAAAATCACCGGATTTCTCGAGTACGAGCGGCTGACAGAAGTGGCCGAAGACAAAAGCGCGCGTGTAAAACACTACCGCGAGTTCGTTGGCCATCTCACCGATGAGCAGGCGGGCGTGCAAGGCGCGCGTTGTATGGATTGCGGCACGCCGTTTTGCATGAGCGGCTGTCCGATCAACAACATCATTCCCGACTGGAATGATCTTGTTTTCAAACAGAACTGGCGCGCTGCACTCGACACGCTGCACTCGACCAATAATTTTCCGGAATTCACCGGACGCGTGTGCCCGGCGCCGTGCGAGGAAGCCTGCACGCTGCGTATCAACGCCGACGCAGTGGGCATCAAGTCGATTGAGCACGCGATTATCGACAAGGGCTGGGAAAATGGCTGGGTTGTACCGCAGCCACCGAAGCAGAAAACCGGCAAGCGCGTGGCAGTCATTGGCTCCGGGCCCGCGGGCATGGCGTGTGCGCAGCAGCTTGTGCGCGCGGGACACGATGTCGTTTTATTCGAGAAAAATGATCGTGTCGGCGGCCTATTGCGATATGGCATTCCCGATTTCAAGATGGAGAAAAACTTCATCGACCGCCGTGTGGCGCAAATGCAGGCTGAGGGCGTGGAAGTTCGCGTCAATCAGGAAGTGGGTGGCAATATTCCAGCAAAAAAATTGTTGGCTGAATTTGACGCCGTGGTTTTGTCCGGTGGCGCGGAAACGCCGCGTGATCTGCCTGTGCCGGGCCGCGAATTACAGGGCGTGCATTACGCGATGGAATTTTTGCCGCAACAAAACAAAGTGGTTGCGGGCGACAAAGTGGCTAATCAAATCATGGCCACCGGCAAACATGTCGTCGTGATCGGCGGTGGCGACACGGGCTCTGACTGCGTGGGAACCTCCAACCGTCACGGCGCCAAATCCATTGCGCAATTCGAATTACTCGGCAAACCGGACGATCCATTGCGCAATCCCGTTTGGCCTTACTGGCCCACGCGGCTGCGCACTTCTTCGTCGCACGAAGAGGGCGCAAACCGCGACTGGTCGGTGGCGACAAAATCCTTCGTCGGCGAGAACGGCAAGGTCAAGGCGCTAAAAGCCGTTCGGTTGCAGTGGCGGGACGGCAAGATGTCCGAGGTGCCCGGCTCCGAATTCGAAATGCCCGCAGATTTGGTGCTGCTGGCGATGGGCTTTCTGGGCCCGGTTCAAAAAGGCCTTCTCGAAGAACTCGGCGTAGAAAAGGACGCGCGCAGCAACGTCAAAGCAGATACCGAGAAGTATCAAACGTCGGTGGCAAAAGTATTCGCTGCTGGCGATATACGCCGCGGACAATCGCTGGTGGTGTGGGCGATACGCGAGGGGCGGCAATGCGCACGCGCAATCGATGAATTCCTGATGGGAGCTTCGGAATTACCGCGCTAACGCGCGGTAATTCCGGCTCCCTTCGGGCATGGTACAAACAGGGAGCGTTCCGCCGCCCCCTGTTACCTCCTCGCGGAGCGGGCTTGCCGCCCGCATACCGGTAGCCGCGGTACACGAATGTCTTCTCTGAAAAACGATACTTTTATCCGCGCATTGCTGCGCCAGCCCACGCCGTACACGCCGGTGTGGATCATGCGGCAGGCCGGGCGCTATCTGCCCGAGTACAACGAGACGCGCCGCCGCGCCGGCAGCTTTCTCGGGCTGGCGAAAAACCCCGATTACGCCACAGAGGTTACGCTGCAGCCGCTGGCGCGATTTCCGCTGGATGCGGCGATTCTGTTTTCGGACATTCTGACCGTGCCCGATGCGATGGGGCTGGGTCTTTATTTCGCCGAGGGCGAGGGGCCGAAGTTCGAACGGCCGTTGCGCGAGGAATGGGAGATTCGCAACCTCACCGTCCCGGACCCCACCGAGCATCTGCGCTATGTGCTGGATGCTGTCACACAAATTCGCCGCGCGTTAGACGGCTCTGTGCCGTTGATTGGCTTCTCGGGTAGTCCCTACACGCTGGCATGCTATATGGTCGAAGGCGGCAGCAGCTCGGATTTCCGCACGATCAAAACCATGTTGTATGACCGGCCCGATCTGCTGCACCATATCCTCGACATTAACGCACAGTCCGTAATTGCTTATCTCAATGCGCAGATTGAAGCGGGCGCGCAGGCCGTGATGATTTTCGACACATGGGGTGGCTCGCTCAACGCCGCGTCGTACAAGGAATTTTCGCTCGCTTACCTCCAGCGCATCGTCGCCGGTCTCACGCGCGAACGCGATGGTGTTCGCGTGCCGAGCATCGTATTTACCAAAGGCGGCGGCTTGTGGCTGGAAGATATCGCTGCCATCGGTTGCGACGCCGTCGGCCTCGATTGGACATGCGATATCGGCGAGGCACGCGCGCGCATCGGCGCCAAAGTCGCATTGCAAGGCAATCTGGACCCCATGACGTTATTCGCCCAGCCCGATGCGATTCGTGCGCAAGTGGCAACGGTTCTGGCGTCTTATGGCCACGGTGCCGGACATATATTTAACCTCGGCCACGGGGTGTCGCAGTTCACCAACCCGGCGCACGTGGGCGCGCTGGTCGCGGCGGTGCATGAGCTTAGCCGTCTGTATCACGCGTAGCACGCCGCCTCAACCGCAGAAACATATACACAGCAAGGACTTAGCGTAAGTATCGCTGCGGCTGTCGCACGCCCGCGCCATGCTGACACCGTAGGCATTTGTTTTTAAACATTATTTTCTGTTACTTGGGAATGCGGTGTAAGTGCTTGAATCATAGGGCCGCCTAGAAAATAGCCGCAGTGAGTAATCATTAACAGAATTATCCACAGGCACGTCACCGCAAAACCGATTCTCTTGCAAGACAATGCCTTGCATCATATTCTCAAGCGCGCCCTTAACAACGCGGGCTAACCTCGCCCTGTTTCATTCTGCATAAACCATGAAAATCGTCCGCGTTGGCTTCGACGTGCCGGTCGACAAGCTGTTCGATTACCGCTGCGACGAAGTGCGTGAGACGGATATCGGTTTACGCGTGCTGGCGCCTTTCGGCAAGCGCAGCATCGTCGGCGTGATACTGGAAATCGCGGGCACCAGCGCCGTTGCCACCGCCCGGCTGAAGCCCGTCACAAAACTGCTGCGAGAAGCGCCTGGATTTTCGCCGAGCGATATTCATCTCATTCGGTTCGCCGCCGATTATTACCATCATCCGCTGGGCGCGGTGGCAATGAGCGCCCTGCCGGCAGGGCTGCGTCGCGCGCGGAGACAACCGGCGAAGTCGCTGACGCATTACGCACTGACGGCGTTGGGCGCGACGCGAACCATCGACAGCCTGCCCGCGCGTGCAGCAACCAAACGGCGATTGCTGGCGCGGTTTCAGGAACAGCAAGCCCTTGACGACAACGCCGTTCGCGCGTGCGCGCCCGCCGCTAAAATCGCGCTGCGGCAGCTGATTGAATCTGGATACGTGACGACATGTGACGGCGCGCTGCCGCACGTACCCGGAATGGCCACGCCTGAAACTCAGGAAATCATCGGGCCGCCGCTCACGCAGGACCAATCCGCGGCGGTGGCGTCTGTGTGCGCGGATTTGTCGTCGTTCAAAGCGCATTTGCTTTTGGGCGTCACCGGCAGCGGCAAGACTGAAGTGTATTTGCATGTGATCGATACGGCGCTTAAAAGGGGCCGCCAGGCTCTGCTGCTGGTGCCGGAAATTTCACTCACGCCGCAACTCGAAGCCACCGTGCGCGGGCGCTTTCCACACACCAAGGTCGTCAGTCTGCACAGCGGCCTTAACGAAACCGAACGGCTGAATCACTGGATCGCCGCGCAGTGCGGCGCCGCGCGCATCGTCTTGGGCACGCGGCTCGCGGTGTTCGCACCGCTGCCGGAATTGGGCCTCATCGTCGTTGATGAAGAGCATGACTCGTCGTTCAAACAAAGCGAAGGTTTTCGTTACTCCGCACGCGACCTGGCTGTGGTACGTGCGCGACAACGCGGCGTGCCCGTCATCCTCGGATCGGCGACGCCAGCGCTGGAGACGTATCACAACGCCGCGAGCGGGCGCTACGCACTGGTCCGGTTGCCTAACCGCATCAACAACACGCCGCCGCGGATCATCTGCGTCAACACACGCGATGCGAAACTCGACCATGGTTTTGCGGCCCCGCTGCTGAGCGCGATCCACGAGCGGCTGGCACGCCGCGAGCAAAGCCTGGTGTTTATCAACCGGCGCGGCTATTCGCCGGTGCTAATGTGTCACGACTGCGGCTGGCTTTCCAGCTGTCATCGCTGCTCCGCCAAGCTGGTATTGCATGCGCATGACCGGCGCCTGCATTGCCACCACTGCGGCTATCAATCGAAGGTGCCGATGGCGTGCCCCGATTGTGGCAACGCCGATCTGTCGCCGGTGGGGCAGGGCACGCAACGTATTGAAGCCACGTTAGCGGAACGCTTTCCGCAGGCGCGCATTTTGCGCGTTGACCGCGACAGCACCCGCGCGCGCGGCGCGTGGCGCGGCATGCGTGATCGCATCGAGGCGCGCGAAGTGGATATTCTCGTCGGCACGCAAATCCTCGCCAAGGGACACGACTTCGCCAATCTGTCATTGGTGTGCGTTATCAACGCCGACAACCTGCTCTACAGCACGGATTTTCGCGCGCCGGAACGATTGTATGCGCTGCTCACGCAAGTGGCCGGACGCGCGGGGCGCGGTACAACCCAAGGCGATGTGCTGATACAAACCGATTTTCCGACGCATCCGCTGTACGCTGCGCTGCGCGATCAGGACAGTGCGCGTTTCGCCGATGAATTACTGAAAGAACGCCGCAGCGCGGGCTTTCCGCCGTTTCAGTATCAGGCGCTGCTACGCGCCGAAGCGCCCAAACTCGAAACTGCTATCAACTGGCTCACGCGCGCGGCGGCACTCGCGCGCGATATTGACGAAGCAATCATGGTGTACGACCCGGTGCCCGCAGGCATGATGCGCCTTGCGGGCCGCGAGCGCGCACAGTTGCTGGTGCAGTCGTCCAGCCGCAATCGGCTGCAACGGTTTCTCGCCGCGTGGCACGACGCGCTGACAGAGAAAAAAGCCAGTGCCGCACGCTGGTCAATCGATGTCGATCCGCTGGAGTGGTAGTCGCGGCCACGCGACATCATGATAGAATCTATTGTTTTTAAACGAATTTTTGCTCCGCGCTTCGTTGCAAGCAGAACGCGGAATGACACTGGATATCATGAGTAACCCTTCTTTCGCGGATGCCAAATCAGCCATTGTTGATTTGCTGGCCACCGCACTCCACGCCGTCGCGCCGGAAGCCGTGGGCACGGCCATAACGCTTGAACGCCCCAAGCAAACGCTGCACGGCGATTTTTCATGCAATCTGGCGATGCAACTGGCCAAAGCGCTGCGCGCGAAGCCGCGCGATATTGCGCAGAAGCTGGTGGCAGCACTACCCGTATCGCCACTGATCGATAAAACCGAAATTGCGGGCGCGGGCTTTATCAACCTGTTCCTTACGCGCTCATTCAAGCAAAGCATTGTTACTCACATCCTTGCAGCGCGCAGCAATTTCGGCAAAAGCAACGTTGGCGCGAAACAGAAAGTGCAAGTCGAATTCGTATCTGCCAATCCGACCGGGCCGCTGCATGTGGGCCACGGGCGCGGCGCGGCGTACGGTGCAAGTCTTGCCAACGTGCTGACGGCCTGTGGGTTTGATGTGTCGCGTGAGTATTACGTCAACAACGCCGGCCGGCAAATGGATATTCTGGCGTTGTCTACATGGTTACGCTATCTCGAATTACAAGGCGAAGTTGTGCCGTTTCCGCCCAATGCGTATCAGGGCGATTATGTTAAAGATATGGCGAAGCAGTTGGAAGTGGCACACCACGATAAATACAAACGTAGCGCGAACGAAGTGCTACGTGACATACCAGGGGTCCCGGACGAACAGCAGTTGCGGGACACAACACAGGACGCCGCGCTGCTGAAGGCTGCGCTTGCAGAAAGTCTTGAGGATCGTCTCGACGCACTGATTGCAAAAACCAAATCGCTGCTAAATGCCGATTACGAAATCGTGCATGCGCATGCACTGAATCAACAACTCGACGATTGCCGCGATGACTTAACGCAATTCGGCGTGACCTTCGATCGCTGGTTTTCGGAAAAATCGCTGTTCGATTCCGGGCGTGTTGCTCGCGTGGTGAGCACGCTGGAACAGCATGGCCACATCGAATTCCGAGACGGCGCGAAGTGGTTTCTATCAAAAAAATTCGGCGACGAAAAAGATCGCGTGGTACAGCGCGAGAACGGCCAATACACGTATTTTGCGTCGGACATCGCCTACCACCTCGACAAATTCGAGCGCGGCTTCGACCGTGTGATTGACGTATGGGGCGCCGATCATCACGGCTACATTCCGAGAGTTAAAGGCGCGATGCAGGCGCTCGGGCTGGACGCGGACAAACTGACGGTGGCGCTGGTGCAATTTGCCGTGCTCTACCGCAATGGCGAAAAAGTTTCCATGTCCACGCGCTCGGGGCAATTTGTCACGTTGCGTGAGTTGCGCGGCGAAGTAGGCAACGACGCCGCGCGCTTTTTTTATGTGCTGCGCAAGAGCGACCAGCATCTCGACTTCGATCTTGATTTAGCAAAATCTCGCACCAATGAAAATCCGGTGTATTACATTCAGTATGCGCATGCACGGGTGTGCAGCCTCTACGCGCAGTCCAATGCCGATGCCGCTAGCGTCGCCACCGCCGACCCGTCACCGCTGGCGTCGGACGCCGAGTTGGAGTTGTTGCAAAAGCTCGCGGAATACCCCGAGATCGTGGAAAACGCCGCGCGGGAACTCTCGCCGCATTTGATTGCGTTTTATCTGAAAGATCTTGCCGCGTTGTTTCATAGCTACTACAACGGCACGCGTTTTCTGGTTGACGATGTGGCCACGCGCCGCGCGCGGCTGGCGCTGGCTGGTGCGGTTCAGCAAGTTCTGGTCAATGGCCTCGCACTGCTGGGTGTGTCGGCCCCGGAAAAAATGTAAGATATGGTCATGCCCAAGAACTACACCAAGGACTACAACAAGAATCCGAAAAAACGCAGCGATGGTCGCGGCGGCTCGATGTTTGTCGGCATTCTGATCGGCTTGGTGCTGGGTTTGGCGATTGCGCTGGGTGTCGCCTGGTACATCAACAAAATGCCAAATCCCTTCAGGGAAAAACCGCAGGCACCGCCGTCTCCCAAGGCCGAGTCCGCAAAGGCGGCACCCGCCAAAGCGGCGGATCCGGGGCCGCCTGTTGCCGATAAGGGCCCGCGTTTTACGTTCCCTGAGATACTCAAAGGCGACGGCAGCGCAGAAAAATCCGCCGGCAAAAGCGACAAGGGTGAAAAAAGCGAAAAAGCGTCAACACAGGGGCCCAGAGAGGCGTTCTACCTGCAAGCGGGATCATTCCAGAACGCGCCGGACGCTGATAACCTGAAAGCGCGCTTGGCGCTCGTGGGCATTGAAGCCGCGATTCAAACAACGAATCTGCCCGACAAAGGGGTATGGCACCGTGTGCGGATAGGCCCGTATTCGGATGTTGAGGAACTCAATCGCGTGCGCAGCGTTCTTAAGCAAAACGGCGTCGATGCCGCGCTGGTGAAAGTGCGCGAGGCTGAGAAGTAACGTAGCGCGCCGCAACAATTTCAGGGAGTCGTAATGCGTATAGGATATCGTTTGTTGCGGTGGATTTCCATCAGCGCGATGGCACTCATGGCGATGGCCGCCATACCGGCATCCGCGCAGCTCGTGGCAGGCAAGGATTATCAGGTTCTCAAGCCGGCACAGCCAACGACGAGCGGGAAAAACATCGAGGTGATCGAGTTTTTTTGGTACGGTTGCCCGCACTGCGCGCACTTGCAGCCTTCACTGCATGAATGGGTAAAACGCAAACCCGCCGACGTCACCGTGCGCCGCCAGCCGGCCGCTTTCCAGGACAACTGGGTGCAGCTTGCCCGCACTTATTACACCATTGAAGCCATCGACGCGGTGGACAAGCTGCACGGCGGGGTATTCGACGCGATTCACAAAAGCAAAACATTGAATCCGGCGACGTTGATGAAGGACCAGAAACCGCTGTTCGATTGGGTAGCAAGCAAAGGCGTGAACCGCCAGAAATTCGAAGAAGCCTACAAATCGTTTGGCGTAGCAAGCAAAGCGCAGCGCACTATCGATGTTACTTCGGCGTACGATATTTCCGGCACACCGGCGCTCGCGATAGACGGAAAGTTTATCATTGCGCCGGGCATGGCACCGCTGAAGGCGGACAATTCCATCGACTACGCGCTATTCTTCAAGCGCGTTGATCAGTTGATCGATCTTGCGCGCAAAACCCGCGGAGGCAAATAAGCCATGAGCAATACGACTATCTTGCGCAAGCTGTTAGCGTTGATCACGTTAGCCGCAATGTCATTCGCCGTGCAGGCGCAACCGGCGCTGCAGACGCTGGATCGTCCACTGGAACAAACCTATCGCGTAATTCTGCCGCAAAAGGTAGAAACCGGAGATCGCATCGAGGTGATCGATTTTTTCTGGTACGGCTGTCCGTTTTGTTACGAATTACTGCCAGTATTCACCGATTGGGAAAGCCGCAAACCGGCGGACGTGGCCGTGCGGCGCATTCCCGCCGTGCTGCGTGAAGCGTGGGTAGCCGACGCACATCTTTACTACACGCTAGAAATCCTGGGTGAAGCAGAGCGCCTGCACACGAAGGTTTTCGATGCGGTGCATAAGGATAGGCTGCGCACCAATGATCCGCAGGCTGTAGCGCTTTGGGCAGCGCAAAATGGCGTTGACGGGCAGAAATGGCTTAGCACTTACACTTCGGATGAGGTCCGCAAGCGCGTGATTCAAGCGGTAGACTTTGCGCGTAGCTACGATGTGCGCGGCACGCCTGCCGTGATCGTGGATGGGCGCTATCAAACCGGCGGCGGCCTTGCCGGAGGCCTTAAAAATGTCCCCCTCGTGCTGGATGCATTGGTCGATCTCGCCCGCCAGCAGCGCAAAAAACCACTGTAACTGGCTGCGCCGGTCACAGCGGCGATCGTCGCCGCTGACACTTACTCGACCGTTACGGATTTCGCGAGGTTGCGCGGCTTATCAACGTCCGTGCCGCGCAATAGCGCGACATGATAGGCCAGCAGTTGCAGCGGAATCACATGCAAAATCGGTGACAGCGGGCCAGCGTGATCCACCAGGGCAATCGTACGCTGACGATCTGCTTTAGTGATGCGTGCATCACGATCTGCAAACACATAGAGCTCGCCGCCGCGCGCGCGCACTTCCTGCATGTTTGATTTAAGTTTTTCGAGCAACTGATCGTTGGGCGCGACCGTGATTACCGGCATGTCGGCATCCACCAGCGCGAGCGGGCCGTGCTTGAGCTCTCCGGCGGCATAGGCCTCGGCATGGATGTACGAAATCTCCTTGAGCTTCAATGCACCTTCCATCGCAATCGGGAAATGCACGCCGCGCCCGAGGAATAGCGCGTGCTGTTTGTTCTTGAAACGTTTCGCCCAAGCAACCACCTGCGGTTCTATCGACAGCACCGACTCCATCGCGCGCGGCAAATGGCGCAGCGCTTTTAGAAAAACACGCTCTTGCTTGGCGCTCAGGCGCTTGCGTTGCTTGGCCAGCACCAGCACCAGCACAAACAACGCGGCGAGCTGCGTGGTAAACGCCTTGGTGGAGGCGACGCCAATTTCCGGTCCCGCGCGCGTGAGGAATCGCAGCTTCGATTGGCGTATCAATGCCGACTCCGGCACGTTGCAAATCGTCAGCGTGTCTTTTAAACCCAGCGACTGCGCGTGCTTGAGCGCTGCGAGCGTATCAGCTGTTTCACCGGACTGCGAAATGGTGATGACCAGCGTGTCCTTGGTGGCAACCGGGTCGCGATAGCGGTACTCGCTGGCGATTTCCACGGTGGTCGGTATGCCCGCAATGGATTCCAGCCAATAGCGCGCCACCATGCCGGCGTGGTAGCTGGTGCCGCAAGCGAGTATTAGTATGTGTTTGTTTTTATTGAATATTTTGTCTGCGGCTGCACCAAACAGATTGGGCTGAAGTGAGCGAGCACTCATCACCATTTCCAGCGTATTCGCGATCGCCCCGGGCTGCTCGAAGATTTCTTTTTGCATGTAGTGCCGGTAGCGGCCCAAATCAGCCGCGTCGGCACTCAGGCTGCTGCGCGTAATTGAACGTCTGACGGCGCGGCCATTGGCATCGCAAATCGACACGCCGTCGGGACGAATTTCCACCACATCGCCTTCTTCGAGATACACCATGTCGCGCGTACGCGAGATCAGCGCACTGGCATCCGATGCAAGAAAGTTTTCATTTTTTCCGCGACCGACCAGCAGCGGCGAACCCTTGCGCGCACCCACCACAATATTCGGTTCGCGATTGCAAACAAAACCCACTGCGTAGGCGCCTTCCCATGCGCGGCTCGCTTTTTGCACCGCCTTGAACAGCGACAGGCCGGTGGCAACCAGCGAATGCACGTGATGCACCATTACCTCGGTGTCCGTCTCCGATGTGAAGCGGTAACCTTTGGCTTTCATGCTCGCGCGCAACGCGTCATGATTTTCGACAATGCCGTTATGCACGATACCGACTTCCAGCCCGTCGCGCAGCGAAAAATGCGGATGCGCGTTGGCCTCGGAGGGCACGCCGTG